>CAZWBG010000001.1:424891-690837 GCA_964632215.1 uncultured Candidatus Saccharibacteria bacterium
TGTGATCGCCGTTGAAGTCACCCGAGAGCACCTTCATTGATGACCAGCCCCAAGGAAGAGCCAACCAGGCCTGCGGAGGATTGAAGCTGCTGCCATTGGACAGCGAAACCACAACGCTCACACTTCCGCCCTGGTCGTTCACCGATGCGATGTCATCCCGCCCGTCGCCGTTGAAGTCGCCGACGAAGGGTTTCATGCCACTCCAACCCCATCCTTGCAGGTTGGCCCACTGACCGGGGTTGTTGAAACCGACCCCGTTCGATGTGGCAACCACGTACTCGATCCCTGTCCCGCCGTCGTTCAGCGAGAAAAAGTCGTCCTTGTGATCGCCGTTGAAGTCACCCGAGAGCACCTTCATTGATGACCAGCCCCAAGGCAAGTTGAGCCAGTTCGTCGTAGCAGTGAGATCACTGCCGTTAGACAAACTGACCGGAATACTGACTGAGTTCCCCTGGTTGTTGAGGGAGCCCATGTCCGCTCGACCATCCCCATTGAAGTCACCCATGAACGGTTTCATGCCACTCCAACCCCATCCTTGCAGGTTGGCCCACTGACCGGGGTTGTTGAAACCACCGCCACCATTTGATGTAGTAACGATGTACTCAACTCCGCTTCCACCATTATTGAGCGAAAAGAAGTCAGATCTACCATCGCCGTTGTAATCACCTTTGGGCGTGGTACTGGGTGTACCCGGTGGCGGGAGTGGAGACGAAGACATCAGAGCCTCGTAGTGGGCAAACTTCTCGAATTGTCCGTACTTACCACCGCTCAGGGTGACGGTGCGAGTACCCCCAATACCGATGCCCGCATAGTTGTACTCAGAAATTACAATCTGAGAACTACCTACCGCTTCCACGTATGCCACATGGCCATAGGTGTGTAGTGCTGGGTTCCCGTCTGTATCAACGGCTACGGAACCTACTGCCGGTGTCGTGTTCACGGTGACTTTGCCGGCAGCATTACTCGCCCACGTATACGCGTGACCGTTGCCCTGTACTTTGGCAGGATCAACACCCAAAGAGATGAGCTTCCAGGCCACGTAATCAGTGCAGTTCCGGTAGTTGTAACCCCGAGGAGACATGTCCGTACCCCCGACACACCACGAATACTGAGCTCCACAAGGAAAAGCATTCCAGTTGGGGTAGCCGAGCGTATCAGCTGCAGCTGGGGTGGGCGTTGCCACCGGGATGGCGACGCCAAGCACGACCATGAGCAAGCCCATAATCATGCAACTGAGTCGAGTACGGCGAGGCCGTGCTCTCTGTACTTTATTCAATGCGTCCCCCTTAAGGGATAGTTGGGTTGTAAAGGAACTCACTCGAAAACTTTTGGCCTTCGAGTCTTCTCTGATGTAGCCAGGGAAGGAGTCTACTATACCATGATAAACAGAGGTATTCTACTTGTTATGAAGACATGAAAAATGGCCGAGAAGGCTAGGTATCACGCTGGACGCGTAACCTTAGCTCTTCTTGACCATATTCCTTTGTTACATCTTCACTGTTCTACTTCACCAATCGCTCAGAGCGGCTGGTCGGTGGGATCACCATGGTACAGACCGTAGGTGATCCAACTCCCTGCGCTGGGTGCCGAGAGTATGTACCACATGCCTGTGGAGGGCCTCCAGAGACCGATGTCCGAGGTGCCGTCTCCATCATGATCGGCGACGACGGGTACATCCCCTGGACTGCCATGAACCACACCCCAGACCACACCGGTCACACCGTCCGTGCCAGACTTCACGTACCAGGCGCCTGTTGAAGGTCGCCAGATACCGAAGTCTGCCGTGCCGTCTCCGTTGAAGTCGGCGGCAATCGGAGTGTCGGTGGGATCACCATGGGTCGTACTAATAAGAGTAGTGGCCCCTGTCGGTCCGGATCTCACATACCAACCACCGGTAGATGGTCTCCAGATGACGAAATCAGACTTTCCATCGCCGTTGTAATCGGCGACCAGTGGCACGTCAGTGGAGTCACCGTGGTACATGCTGGAGACGATGGTAGTTGCACCATCAGGTCCAGCCTTCACGTACCACATGCCCGTGGAGGGGCGGTAGATGGCAAGATCTGCCTTCCCGTCACCGTCATAGTCACCCGCCAAAGGAATATCGGTGGGATCGCCGAAGTAGAGGCCCGAAACGATGTCGGTAGCACCCGTAGGCCCTGCCTTGATGTACCAGTTCCCTGTCGAGGGCCGGTAGATAGCGAAGTCGGATTTCCCGTCACCATCGAAGTCAGCAACGAGCGGGATGTCTGTCGGATCCCCGTGATACATGCTGGACACGATGGATGTTGCACCATCGGGACCTTTCTTGATGTACCACATGCCCGTGGAGGGGCGGTAGATACCGATATCAGACTTTCCGTCACCATCGAAGTCAGCGTTGAACGTAACCGCTGAAGTGCGCGCTGGCGGTGGGGGTGGCGAAGATGGTGGACTAGCCACCGTTCCCAGCCTGTAGGCCCGCTTGGAGTTGTCCAACGTCACCGCTCGGTTGTAGCGTGAGACACGCTCGTAACCGTTGTGTCCCGAGTTGGAATCGATGACGTTATAGGTACCCCCGGAAATCGGCGCCACGATGATGAACGTGTGCAAGCTGGGATCAGCTTCGGTTTGTCCGTACTGGACGATGTCACCCTTCTTCAAGTCCCCTACGTTGGTAATTCGCTGGGCATCGGCATTCTCGAAGCCGGTGAAGTAGTTGGGCCAACCGGTGCCCACGTTCAAACCAGTAGCCACCGAGACCACGTTGTTAACGAAGGTACGGCACTGACCGCCATATGAACCTGCTGCGTAGTGGTTTAGGGCATAATCAGCAATAACACCATTACTGAAAGTCCCAACCGCTGCAGCTGGTGTAGCCGTGGTCATCGGAATGATGACACTGAACATGGCCATAAGCAAGCCTATAGCCACGCCGACGGATCGAATGCGGTGAGATCGCATTCTGGATACTCTCTTCAATTTGTCCTCTTTCAAAGGTTGGAAATCTATTTGACCTGACATGGAGCGCACCTACCTACTCCATCTGGTATGACATAAATATCACCTCCTTGCGTAGAACTAGACGATTTGTGAAGGAACTAGCTGTAAGCTTCCAAGGATTATTACTCCCGAGCTTCCTGATGTAACTAAGGAAGGAGTATAACTATACCATAATTACTCCTGTAAGGTGGTAATATTATTAGTAAGTAGTCTACTAACGAAAGGTTTCTAAAATGTGTCCGAAGTGTAACAGTGACAAAATTGAGGTTGTTCAAGATACAGAGACAAAAGGATTTGGTGCGATCAAAGGATCAGCGGGATGCTGTCTCTTTGGCCTGCCAGGACTCTTGTGTGGATTATGTGGTATGGGCAAAAGTAAGTCTAAGAGCTATAGAATGTGTCTAAACTGTGGTAAGAAGTTTTAAAGAGTTCACTTTAAACTCTTTATATTCCAAGCTACTCGTCTATGGACACCGTAGTGGATGCCACCAAATGGATAGTCGTTCTTTTCACTATGGTATTCGGAAGTTTCCGTTATGTGCGAGGTGTACAGGGATCTTTGCAGGCCTTATTCTAAGTCCCCTAGTATTATTTTTTCAAATACCGTGGCTTATATCCCTGCTCTTTTGCGTACCTTTGGCTATCGATGGACTAACTCAGCTATTCACGGTATATGAGTCCAACAATCCGCTCAGATTTATAACTGGTATACTTTTCGGTGTTGGGGTTATTAATCTGATTGTTCAGCTGTTATTATCGGTTATATGACACTTGAAGATACAGTGAATAGCATTAAAGAGAGTAGCCTGGAGCATCGGCCGATAATAATTGCTATCGAAGGATTTGGGGGTGCAGGCAAATCCACGCTGGCCAAGAACCTAGAGGATGAACTAGGTGATGCTTACGTAGTTGAGATCGATGACTTTTTTCTCAAAGAAGCCAAAAGTGATGCCGATAAGTCAAACTTTGACAGGGAAAGACTTCGGCAACAGGTGCTCTTACCTCTCAAAAATGGCCAACCCGCTGCTTACCAAAAGTTAGAGTGGGACACAAATACTCTTGGTGCGTTTATTAGTATTCCTGATGTACACTACTTGATCATCGAAGGTGTCTCTACGTTTCATCCAGATATTGCTGGTTATACAGACTACAAGATTTGGATTGATACTCCTGGAGAAGTTGCCAAAGATCGCATGATCAAGAGAGACAAGGCGCTCGGAGACGAGCACGGTGAATTGTGGGACCATTGGACGGAGAGTTATCAAGCCTACAAAGACTTATACCATCCTGAGACAATAGCCGACTTTATAGTTGGCAATGACTAGTAGACAGTCCACTATCCTATTTAAGGGCAAAAGATATCTCCATCTTGATTTGTTATAGTAGGAACATGATTAGAGTAAAGATATGTGGAATAAAAACTAGAGAAGACGCCCTTATGGCTATCAACTATGGTGCAGACGCTATCGGATTATTGGTTGGTCAGAAACACTCATCTACAGATTTTATCGACTCCGACACTGCAAAAGAGATTGTTGAGGCATTACCGCCCTTTTGTGCTTCGGTGTTGGTTACTCACCTCATAGATCCAAAAGAAATAATAGACTTAGCCACTGATATTGGCGTAACTACAATCCAGCTACATGGTGATAGCACGCCAGATGACGCTCAGACTATCAAGAATGGTCTGCCATATATAAAACTCTACAAAGCTATTCATGTAACTGATGAGGGTTCTATAGAGAATGGCAGAGATTTCTTGCCGTACGTAGATGCAATCTTACTTGATACCGCAAACCCATCAACTGGACAAGTGGGAGGTACGGGTATGACTCATGATTGGTCGATCAGTAAAAGAATAGTTCAAGCTTACGATAAACCTGTAATTCTAGCAGGTGGCCTCAATCCAGAGAATGTAGCTGAGGCCATCAAGATGATCGAACCTTTTGGTGTTGATGTTAACTCAGGAACAAAGGGAACAAATGACTATAAAGATGCGGGAAGAGTAAAGGACTTTATTTATAACGCCAAACTAGCACTAAGTAACTAAGTTATAACAATACAAGCGCTATACCTAAGGCTCTAGCTGTTCAATAATCGTAGCAAACTGCTCCTCGATACCGGCGGGAGTGTTATCTACAAGTGCTTGATACTCAGGTGTTCCAGGAACAAGTTCAACAATCTGATTATCATCGTTCATGACTACAAGAGTGCTCTCATCGGCGACAAGACCTTCAAAGGCTTTACGGAAACCTCTTGCGATTGCATCTCCACCATTCCCTCGTGACTCTGATTCAATTCTCATGTTGGCATTATAACAAAGAGTTACTTTATCCAGACCTACTCTTTTAGCTTAAGGTTTAATACTTGCATTTTTATAGCTTCTGGATCTCTTTCAAACACATACTGCCTATTGACTTTTTACCATATATTTGATATAGTATTTATCTTACCTTTAGGGGTAGGTACATTACAAACACCAAGTCTGTATCGTCTTTACTCACCACAAATGGGAGGCTGAGTAGTATGGGAATCCTGGACAAGATCAGTGATGATCACGACCAGCGGCTAATGAAGGACACTGTGGAGAGGCTCGAAGAAGAGCGTCTTGCTCAGAGCCAAGCCCTTGCACTTGGAAGCATCATCGGCGATGTCTTCAACAAGCTGGCAACAGCTCTTGAGGAGGACATGGAGGTCATCACCTCCGGAACCTTCTACCGCGTAGGCGACCTCGTCTTCTGCGTGGGACTCTTCCAGAAGAAGGAAGGCCTTCCTGACCCAACCAACCCCAAGCTGGCTGTCATGGAATACGTCGTTTGGCTCCTTGGAGTCAACCAACGAACCACACAGCTCGATCGGGTTCGAGTTGGGACGTTGAAGTTCCTGAACTACGACGGTCTCTACGAGACCGTTACGAAAGCATCTGCCAACATCAGTTTCAGCGCTGACGAAGTACTGAAGCTGCGAGAGCAGTTCAACATCTACGGGTAAGCCGGGATGACGCAGACATTCCCAGAGGGGTAGAAGAGAGCATCTTGTGCTCGTCCCCTCTGGAAGAGAACCTGAACATACAACGACCGCAGCTAATGCTGTAGTCCTCACCTCGGTGAGTTAGTGTTAGTAGGGTTCTATTTTATTGGCTAAGTCAGTAAAGTGCTTCTGGTTGCAGTTACGCAATTTAAATTGTAAAATGGTCTTAATATGAGCGCAGAAGTTACCACAGTATCATTAACGGAACTATGCGCTCCCTATCTGGTCTCCCCTAGATTAACAGTTGCCCAACTCGAGCATGAAGTAGATGACGTTGTACGCCGCTACAGTGAGCCTTGGCGCCACTATCATGTAGTAACTCATATGGGTGATGTCGTGCAATTCTTAGTTGAGAATGCCAGCAAACTACGTCATCCTAGACCTACGATATGGGCAGGTCTTGAACATGATGAAATCTACGTGCCTCAAGCCCCTAGTGGTGTTAATGAAGACCTGTCCGCTCAGGCTGCAGAAGCCCGTGCCACACGATTTATGTCCGCCAATGATGTTGCACGAGTAATTAAAGGTGTCCAAGCCACCACAAAACATCAATGGGATGGCGAAGATACGGACGTTGCTTATCTGTTAGATGCAGATCTGAAAATATTGGGTGCAGCCCCAGAAGTTTTTGATGAATATGATCACAACATTGGCTTAGAGTACAGTTTTGTACCTAAAGAGATCTACGCTCCTGCAAGAGAAAAGGTACTAAGGCACTTCTATGGGCAAGATCGTCTGTTTGTAACAGATACTGGGTACGAGCAATTTGAAGAAGCAGCTAAAGCAAACCTTGAAAGAAAGCTTGACGAGTTGGCCTTCACTCAGCAATAAGCTCTAGTGTATACGAAATACTAGAACTTCTGAAAAAATAAAATTACTGGCCCATGTCCATTCTTGCTGACCATGGAACGACAAGGAAGGAAGCTGAAGTGGTTGATGTATCTCTTACCTTAAATCGTCAGCCAGCTCAAGGACAAATAGATCATCATGCAAAACGGAAGCTAGGTTTAATTTTTTCCGATTTATAATGTAACCATACGAAAAGATCTGCAGAGAAGGACTGTATGACCTAGCAGATAGCCCCAAGTGGAAAGTTAGGTGGCTATAAACATATCGGGAAACAATGGCATCACAGCCAGCATACTAATGCTGCCTTATTTCTATTTCTATTTCGAAACACTGACCAAAGTTGCTAGTCATTCATCCGATAGACATGTGAGGTACAACACTTAATACTGTATTTATTATGTACGGTGTCACGAAAGTAAGTGTACGAGTAGGGTTGTTATTTTGCTTATTCTTGCACTACTTCTTATAAGCTGAGAAGATATGCATATCGGAAATTCCGGTACACCAAAGAAGTGGGAGTACCTTTACATGACCCAGAAGAGAACATTGATTTCGGTCTACGATAAGACCGGCGTTGTCGAGCTCGCTCGTGAGCTGGCCGACCTTGATTGGGAGATCATTTCTTCAGGCGGCACGGCCAAGGCTATCAGCGATGCTGGTATTGCCGTGACAACTGTCGAGGAACAAACTGGCCTTCGAGCCATTTTGAACCACCGCGTGGCCACCCTGGACTACCATATCCATGGCGGCATCTTGGCAGACACCAACAAGCCAGAACATCTGGCTGACATGGAGGAGTATGGAATCCAGACCATCGATCTGGTGGTTGGCGGGTTGTATCCTTTCAGCGACACGGTAGCCTCGGGTGCTTCGTTCGCTGAGTGCATCGAGAAGATCGATGTCGGCGGACCAACGTTGCTACGAGGCGCAGCCAAGAACCATGCCCGAGTGGGCGTGGTGACCTCGCCAGAGGATTACCCTTTGGTGCTGGAAGAGCTTCGTGCCAACGGTGAGCTCTCCGACCAGACCCGCCAGTATCTGGCGAAGAAGGCGTTTGCTCACACAGCGGCATACGATGCAGCAATTGCCAGCTGGATGCAACAAGGTGAGCTCTTGCCTGAAACGCTACACATGAGCCTGACTAGGGCTCCTCTGGCGCTGCGTTACGGTGAGAACCCACATCAGCAGGCAGCGTTGTACACGCTGGATGGCACAGATCCCTGGTGGAACGACATCATCCAACACAGTGGTATCGCTTCGTCGTATCTCAACATGTACGACGCAGATGCCGCTTGGCGACTCGTGCACGAACCAGCGCTTGATGATGGCACTCCAAAATGTGCCATCATCAAGCACGCCAACCCTTGCGGGTTCGCCACGGCACCGACACTTGCCGAGGCCTACCGACGAGCATTTGAGTGCGATCCGATGTCCGCCTTTGGCGGCATTGTGGCAGTCAATCAGATCATCGACAACAAAACAGTCGTCGAGATGGTGGCAGCGGCCCAGGCCGATGTCGTGATTGCTCCTGGCTATGCCCCTGGCGTAGTCGAGCAGTTGATTGCCAAGCGCAAGAACACTCGTCTGCTCGAAGCTTCGGCACCGTCTTTTGGTGGCGTTCACCTCAGGCAGATCACAGATGGGCTGCTTGTCCAAGAAGCTCATCACTTCGTGGCCACTAATCCTTCCGAGTGGCAAGTGGTAACACAGCGTCAACCAACGGCTGAAGAGCTTCGCGACGGCTACTTGGCATTCATCTTGGGTGGCTATGTCAAATCTAACTCTATCGTCCTCACTGCGGGCGGTGTTGCCTGGGGAATCGGTGCCGGACAGCAGAATCGTCTGGAATCAGCCGAGATCGCCACCAAGAAGGCGGCCGGCCGAGCCAGGGGCGGTGCACTGGGTAGTGATGCCTTTTTCCCGTTCTCGGACGGAATCGAGTCTGCGGCTCGCGCCGAGGTCTCGCTTATCGTCCAGCCAGGTGGTTCAGTCAGAGATGATGAGTGCATCGCCAAAGCTGATGAGCTTGGTATTGCCATGGTCTTCACTGGTGAACGCCATTTCATCCACTAAGCCGATGGAGACGCAACCAGTTCAATCAGGTCAGCGGTATCGCTGTTTTCAGTGCGGTAATCTCACGTTGTTTAGTGTGAAGAAGACCACGCGGACCCGTGAGTTCCATCACTTCACCCTAGGAGGTGAGCTCAACATCGATGAATCAGACACCCTCCTTGAAACCATTGAGGAGGTGACCTGCATTTGGTGTGGTGACGGCAAAAGCATTGAGGTCATTGAGATTCCAAACACCAGCTAACACTGGTGTCATCCGGAGAGGGAGGGGAACGAGCGCAACAGTGCGCTCTCCCCTCTCCTTCCGGTAATTATTAAAGTTTATTACTAATCACGGTAGTAGGTTTTGATAATTGAAGATCGACGAGTACTCGAGATACTACCAATCTGTAGGCTCTCCTTTTAAGTTGGGTTTTCGTTGACTTTTATCTGTAAAACTAAAGTTTATTACAGATTTATCTTTACACCACTCGAGAAAGCATCGTCGTGTAATTGAGCGGTGACTGGTATCTGATCTTTTGGTATATCGAACACGATAATGCCTTCCACGGAATTACCGGGATTTACATCGCTATACCAACTGCTACTATTTGGAGAAGCATACATTGTGGCCATATCATCAGCGGAATACCTTTGACCTTGAGCATTCAATAGATACTGGTTGCTAGAAAATAGGCTCTGCGCCCCATCACCTATATTCGTAACCTTCACTAAAGAATATCGAAAAGCTCGCAAAAGCCTTGTGTATTAAAACTCGTGAGTTAATTTAGCCCGCCAAACAAGTTATTCTTCTTAGCTGACTTTACGAGATTAGCTACTAGCTAGGTGACTGTCGTGTTACGTAGTTCCCGCTGGCGAGCGAAGACCTGGAGTCGCGGGACTGCCAATTCGAGTGTTTGCTGAGCATTACCACTGGCATCTATGGATGCATGGGCTCTTCGCATACCCTGCCAAGCAACTAATTCGTAGCCAACACTCACCTCTGATCTTGCTTGTTCCCACGACTGAAGCCGTAAGGCTGCCGCATCTACAGACACGCTCGATTCCAATGCATCAGGGCCAACCACCTCATGATGTTTTTCGTCAAAGGTGTCAGCTATGTATCGTTCTTTACAGACAGCTTCATCAGCCTCCATATAAAGCACAGATCCGCCTAGCTGCTGAGTAAAGTATTCTACGTCTCGCAAATGTCGCAGTGCATCAACAATAATAATGCCGCCATTCAGGCGGCGTAGCTGATCTAGAACCTGCTGATCTTCACCTACTTCACGTAAACCAGCATGGTATTCTTGCATTCCAGTTAACGATGGCGGACCGTTGTAACCGTACCAAGACAGTAGTTGACGCATCGGTACAGCGTGTATTTCGGAATCTGTTATATCAATGTCATCAAGGAGTAAGCTGTCGAGACCTCGTGCCAGAGAAGTTTTTCCGACTCCAGGTAAGCCCATAAGTGCTACCAGAGTGGATTCAGTATATTCTGCCACTCTTCTAGTATACCTTATAACCCAGGCTTGGGCTCATCTTGACATGCAAGACTGATTGTGCTAGTATTATTACATTGTTTTGATGAATCCAGGTCTGTTTAGTAAAAAATACTTTGGTTTCATTCTAGAATCTACATTCGTAGGAATCTCTGAACAATCAAGGTAATACTAAATAAACAGAAAAGGATTCTTTTTTATGCCTTATAATTCACGCGTCAAACGACGTACTTCATACGGTGGTCAAAACCGCCGTCCAAATAATAACAACCGCACCCGTAACCGTTCTGGTATGCGTGGTCAATATATTGATCCTGCACGCTTCGTACAAGCTGCTAAGGTTACCGAAGTTGAAGCATATGTGCCAAAGCACAACTTTGCTGACTTTGAAGTAGCCGAGCTTCTAAAGCAAAACATGATCGACAAAGGTTATGTAACACCTTCACCTATTCAAGATCAGACGATCCCACTGGGTATTGAAGGTCGTGATGTGATTGGTATAGCCAACACCGGTACTGGTAAAACTGCCGCTTTTTGTGTACCTGTACTTGATAAGCTCATCAATAACCCTCACAGCAAAGTGCTCATTATTGCCCCAACTCGTGAGCTTGCTCAACAGATTGAGGAAGAATGCCGTTCTATTGCCAAAGGTAGTGGTCTCTTCGGTGTATTACTGATTGGTGGAACGCCAATGGGTCCTCAACTTCGTGACCTCCGCTCTAAGCCACGTGTCGTAATTGGTACACCAGGACGTGTAAAAGATCACCTTGAGCGCGGTACTTTACACCTACAAACCTTTAACCTCGTTGTTTTAGACGAAGTTGACCGAATGCTCGACATGGGCTTCTTGCCAGATATGCGCTTTATTCTTGATAGTCTTAATGAAAAACGTCAGTCGTTCTTCTTCTCGGCTACTATGGATGCCCGCGTTAGCCAGTTGATTGAATCATTTGCGAATGATCCTGTCACGGTTTCTGTAAAGACGAGTGCTGCGAGTGAAAACGTACATCAAGATGTCGTTCACTACATCTCAAGAGAAGATAAGATTGAAAAACTACACGAAGTCTTACTACAAGATGCTGTTGAAAAAGTTATCATCTTCGACGAAACACAGCGCAGCGTAGAACGCCTGAGTAAAGAACTGCTCGACCGTGGTTTTGCAACAGATGCCATTCATGGTGGTAAATCTCAAGGCCAACGTCAGCGTGCCCTTAAGCGCTTTAAGCAAACTGATATCGATATTCTGGTTGCTACTGATGTAGCCGCTCGTGGTATTGACGTAGTTGATATCACCCACGTGATTAACTACGCCCTACCTCAGTCTTACGAAGACTACACCCACCGTGTTGGTCGCGCAGGACGAGCCGGACGTACTGGTCACGCCCTAACCTTCGTTACGAAATAGCTTTACGAGCACTTCATAAATAGACTACCCTTAAACAGGTAGTCTATTTAATTGACTTTTAGGTTTATTTGTTTTAATATAAATTTGTTCTACTACTGAACAACTGTCCACGGTTTTCGTGGATGTTCTTTTCTTTGTTGGTACAAGCAAACCTAAAAAGGAGAATTGTGGATTATACCACTATGCTGCGTAGGCTTCCCAAAGGTACAGCTTTCAAGATCACGCTACACGGCACGGAAGGTAGGAGATGGGACATCTATGAGTGTGTCTGGATGAAGAACGACTGCTTCCGCATCATTTCCATCAACGGAATCAGGAATCATGACCCGCTCATGAAGCTCACTGGTATTGCACCGACCAAATCACTGGAAGATATCCGAAGGGATGTTCTGGTTGCACAAGGTCAGCACTTCGTCACATCGATACGTGGACGAGAAAAGCTTTCCACAGGTACCGTCTATGGAGTGATGGTGCATAAGCAGCCAGCCGAGGAATCAACCAAGGGGCTGAAGCCGATTCTCAGAAATCGGCTCGTCCGAAACCGTTAACACCACAAAGAGGTGGCCAGGGGTGTAGATACACCCCTGGCCAAGCGTCTAGGCGCGGAATTGAGCTCATGATATTTATCTGAAGCCCTTCCGCGCTTTTTTCATGCCTGTATTTTAATAACTCGGTACAGTTGATACCACTGTTCAAGCGTTAATTCTTGAGCTCTAGCCTCAGGGCTAATCTCAGCCCTGATAAGTAAACTATCTACTACTGATTTTTCTAGATGCAAAGCCCCACTCAGCGATGAACGGAGCTTTTTTCGTTTTTCAGAAAAACCAGCTTTGACCACTTTAAAGAATTGTTTAGTGTCTACATCTGGAAACAGTGGTTCCTGGCGCCGAGTCAGCTTAATAATCTGGGAGTCTACCTTGGGTGGTGGCGTAAATAATGCGGCTGGCACCAGATCTAACGCTTCAGCCTGAGCATAAAATTGCACACTGACGGCTAAAATGCTCATCTGGCCAGGCTTAGCTACAATTCGCTCAGCTACCTCTTTTTGTACCAAAAGTGCCATAATACTCGGTGGATTTTTAGCCTCGAGCAGTGTACGAATAAGGTTAGAGGTTAAGTAGTACGGAATATTAGCGACTACCTTGTAATTTGGAGTGATTTGAGAAAAGTCGTATTCCAGTATATTCGCTCGTACAACCTCAAGTCTACTATCTACATCATTTTTTATGCTCTCTGGCAACCCCAGAGCCTCCACACGGCCTTTTAACCCATGAGCAAGCTCATCATCGAGTTCAATAGCAATCACCTTCTTAGCGGCTTCTAAAAGCTTAACTGTTAACGTGCCTAGCCCTGGCCCTACCTCTACTACGGTGTCATCAGGGGTGATCGCCCCGGCTTGCACCATGGCATCTAAAGAAGCTTCGTCATGCAGCCAGTGCTGTCCAAGTGATTTTCGCGCATACGGAATATCAGACATAGACCGCTCGGCACGTAGTAGTAAGATGAATCATTGTCTGTATTGTAACAAAGCTTTATCTTATGTGTCAGAGTTTTCTTACTTCTGGCAGATGAGATACGGCTTTGTGCGAAACTTTGTATGAAATATTTGCGAAGTAGCGGAGTTATCTTGAAGAGAAAGAGGAAAAATGGGGGGGAGGCGGAAATGGCACTGTTACGCACCATTCCCGCCCGACACTGCAAGAGCATTAGAGCTCCTGAAATGAAAGAATCATAACCACACGGCCATCTCCCAGGTAATCAAACTGACCATAGAGCTGCACTTCGTGGAACTCTTCATTCGGAAAAAACGATCTGACAAGGTTGAAGTTGTTGGCATGAATCTCATCATTACCACTACTGCAAGACACGACTACGCGAATCTTGCCTTCTTCGTAGCTCGTCTCCATGGCCATTTCTAGCCATTTACCCTCATGACACGCCATGAACTCCGCATGTATAGCCGGCAGCTCATCCTCAATCGGAAGTATGCCGTCCGCTCCTACAAACCTGAAGCTCTCGTGTGGCGCCACAAGCTGCGCAAGAAGCGCTATGCCTTCCTTCAACTCTTGATAAGCATCACGTGACATATTGGTGGGCATTGAGCAGGCAAGCTTCTCCGCTGGTGCTGTTTCCATTATTCTTACTCCAATGTGACTCGGCCATCTTCTGGTCGAGCAGCTATATACACCACTGATATATACAGAAGCTCAACCGGAAGTGGCATCAAACGCCACTTCGCAAAGGTACGCGACCAAGATTATCTCCCTATCGCTACTACTTTTATATCATAAAACTGATCTTAATACAAGTATCTTTAGCTAAGCAGCCAGTTTTAGAAAGGTTTTCAGCCGGCGAATAATCTCATCCTCTTCTTTAGGATTAGGCTTACCAAGCAGCTTCTCGGCCTCGTCAATAGATACCCACACCTTACCGTCGTGCTCATCATCCATAGAAATAAGGTCAGCTTGCCATAATCCTGCAAAGTAATGAACTGTCTTTTCCACAGATATACCGTTTTTTGGGCTTGTTATGGCCGCCCAGTAACGAGTACCGAGATAGCCCTGGAGACGAACCTCACAGCCAGCTTCCTCTCGGGTCTCTCTAAGAGCGGCTTGCTCCAAGGATTCGCCCAGCTCCACATGACCTTTTGGCAGATGATAACTCTCTGCATTAGTACCAGCAGATCCAGGGTCAGTTGCCTGAAGTCGCCTTAGTAGTAGCACCTCCGTCGCCTCACCCACCTGGCGATATACCACCGTACCAGCACTAATAGCATAAGGCCAATCTTCGGTGGCTCTAAATTCCCCAGAATCATATAATTTCATCTTACTAGTGTAGCAGACTAGATATATCCACCATCACTTACAGGACCAATGCGACCAACCGCCACCAGCCATCATGCCCGTTGCCACTATAATCTGTGCTTCAACATCAAAGATTGACGCACCAGCCACCCCAAACGTTGCAGCACGCTTTGGCCAATAATCTGGGTCTTGTTGGAAAAGTCCCTTATGATGCCCATTGTCTGCGTTCGGATTAAAGGTACTCTCACATTTTGCAATACGAGCTACTCGGTTCCCGTCAATACCTCGGACATCAGACCAATAATTGATACGTTCGATGATCTCAGCAGGCCCAACAACTAGCGGAGCCTTAGTACCGACTACAACTACTTGTTTTACTGGTTCCTGAGTAATGACCTCTTTTACGGAGTTCTTTACAGCCTCAATACCGTTATGGGTTACGATTTCATAGGTTACGAGCTTCTTGCCGTTTTGACCGACTTCTTTTACCTGACGATAACTAGTCGGCTGGTTGACATCTTGAATCTTCTCTTCAGAGAAAGCAATCTCTTCTTCAACCGTCTTCACCTCTTTACCAACCTTAATAATCTTAACGAGCATACCTTCGGTAATCCGTGCTTCTTTTGGTACATTTAACTCATCACCTGCATCAAGCGCGATATCACGTTCAGTTAACAGATCACCTACGGTAATTTCGTGGGTTCGTAGTGGTGAAGCTGTGCCGTACAGATCGAAAGTGATGGCTTTAGCGCGCTTGATCACCATTTGAGTACCAGGAGCACCCTCAAAAGGGTCGTCAGAGCGCTCAAAAGCAAATTGATCTTCTTGTTGGGTCGTAAAACCAGCATCTTCGGCAATCTTCTTAGGAGATCGCTCGGCAGTCATAGCAGTATAGCTATTAGGGCCGTCTACTACTGTAATAGGGCGTGCTCGATAAAGGTTAACGGTGAAATCAGAGCCCGCGACTGGAGTATTAAGAGATGGCTCGGTTTTATCATGCTCCGCAAGATTTACTTTCAAGCGGGCCAATACCTCACCTACCGTAACGGCGTTGGTCGCGACGGTCTTGGTTTCACCATCTACATGAACGGTCACCATACGAGTATCTTCGGCATGAACATTACTGCTCATCTGGGGACGAGCAAAAATGCCAAGACCCACAATGGCGACGATCGCAAAGATAAAAATAAATCGTTTTTTCATAAATAAATCGGGTAAGTACAGGATCTAACTGAGGCAACCACCTCTGTTGCATCTACAAGTATATCATAGCCCATTAGGAGTTAGTGATTGTTGTGGTGAGTTTTTGCTTTTGACTTATGATTATAGCATAAGCACTACAATAAATCAAGTATTGTGTCAACTCTACTTACTACCGGCTTCATCTTGGGCGTTACTGAATGCAAGGGCGGTATCAATAGTATCGCTGTGGTCTTCAGGGAGTTCGCTAAGTGGAAACCACTGAACGTCTAGTATCTCTAGTGGTCGAGTAACACGAGGTTTCACAGTCTTGCCAAGAGTGGTTTTGAAAAACACCATATTCACCTGTGGCCATTTTACTTCTTTGGGCAAACGAGCCTCACCAAGGCGTATTAAATGCTTGTCATTAAGAACAATACTGGTTTCCTCGTGAGTCTCACGCACGGCAGCCTCAATATCCGATTCTTTGGTCTCAATACCACCGCCCGGGAGACTCCACCGCTGTTTACCGAACGAACTGCGTTGCAACAAGATCTTTTCCTCCGCAAGTATGAGCACACGGACCCGTCGGGAATTATGCAAAACAAGCCCAGAAAATGGCTGGGTCATAAAATGGAGGGCTCTGAGGCTTGTGCTGTATAGACGATTCATACCCTAACTACTTTACCTTATTTATGTATTAGCTAGCAGTGTTAAGGGTGCAAAAGAAGCGTTAAGCTTCTTAACACCGCGGCCACTAAAGGCGATGGAAAGCATGTCGCCGTCTATTTCCACCACTGTACCGATGCCGAAGAGTTGGTGCTGTACTCGGCTGCCAATTTCTACATCAATATCTGGCTCAGGCACAACTTGCGGCTCACTCGACATAACCCGTGGCTGAAAATATGGCTCCATGGTTGTTTGGGTATCAAGTAAGGTACTGTCAATATCGCTCAAGAAACGTGAGGGTGGATTATGCAGCGTATTACCGTAAAGCATACGAGCGTTAGCATGGTATAAAAAGAGTTCTTCGCGGGCTCGTGTCATACCAACATAACAAAGTCGCCGTTCTTCTTCCATTTCGGTAGCATCAAACAAAGCACGAGAATGCGGGAAGATTGATTCTTCCATGCCAGCCAGGAAAACCACTGGGAATTCAAGCCCTTTAGCAGCATGTAGTGTCATCAGCGTTACGGCATCTGAGTTGGCATCAAGACCATCTAAATCTGATATCAGTGCTACTTCTTCTAAGAATCCATCCAGACCAACACCGTCATATTCACGAGCGACACTGATGAGCTCTTTAGTGTTTTCTATCTTCTCACCAGCCTGCACAGTGCCGTCGTCTAGCCATTCTTGGTAGCCACTGCGGCGAATCACGGCTTCTACAAACTGTGAAACTGGCAAGGTGTCTTTTTGGGCACGCAGATCAATTAACAAGTTACTGAGGTCGGTTAAGCCCTTGAAAGCCTTACCACTGACTTCGGTACAAGCCTGCACCTGGTTTAGGGCATGTTCCAGAGTTAAGTCTTGCTGAGCTTGCCAAGTAAAAAACTTCTCGAGACTGCGGGCACCAACACCGCGAGTTGGTGTATTAACAATGCGCAGAAAACTGGTGCGATCATTTGGCTGGTAGATCAATCGTATGTAGCCAAGTAGGTCTTTAATTTCTTTACGATCGTAAAAACGTACACCGCCAACTACCCGATACGGTACCCCATAACGAAGGAAGGCTTCTTCCAGACTTCGGCTTTGGGCATTCGTACGATACAAAATTGCGAAATCATTATACGAACGAACACGTAGATCTACCTGAGATTTAATCTTGGTAATAATACTCTCACCCTCGTGATGCTCGCTCTGCACACTCACAATTTGCACAGGAGCACCAGCACCGCTTTCGGTCCAGAGGGCTTTGTCGGAGCGCTGTTCATTTTTGGTAATAACCATATGCGAGGCATCAAGAATATTCTTTGTGCTACGGTAATTTTGCTCTAACTTAATAATTTTGGCGCCCGGGAAATCTCGTTCAAAGTTTAAAATATTACGAAAATCAGCTCCACGCCATGAATAAATCGACTGCCAATCGTCTCCCACGACACATAAGTTCTGTGATTCATTCAAAAGTAATTTAATAAGTTTATACTGCGCCGCATTGGTGTCTTGGTATTCGTCTACCATGATGTGGCTAAACTGCTGCTGCCACTTTTCACGAATCTCAGTATGGTTAACAAGCATCGCCACTGTTCGACCAATTAGATCATCAAAATCCAGCGCTCCAGCCTCACGCAGACTGCGTTCGTAGAGTGGAAATATTTGGGCCGCAACCTTTTGGGCTGGTAGAGTTGCCGTACCCGCATAGGATTCGGGTGAAATAAGCTCATTTTTAGCACCGCTAATCATATTGCCGATACTACTAGGCTTAAATTGCTTTTCGTCTATAAAAAGGGTCTTGCAGGCTTGTTTTATAGCACTTTGGCGATCAGATTCGTCAAAAATCACGAAGTTTTTAGGTATACCAATACTCTCGCCGTCTTGGCGTAAAATCCGCACACAAATACCGTGAAAGGTACCCATGTAGGGCATGAAGCTACGGTGGATATCTCCACTCGAGCCTTCCTGAGTGAGTTCCCACACCCGCTGACGCATTTCTTTAGCCGCCTTATTGGTAAACGTCACCGCCAAAACACTGTATGGGCTCACGCCCTGAGCTAAGAGATGCGCAATACGATGCGTAAGCGTCTTGGTTTTACCACTACCAGCTCCAGCCAGAATAAGTACCGGTCCGGTGGTTTGTTCAACTGCTGCTTGTTGGTTTTTGTTTAAGCCTTCTAATAAGTTCTTCACTTGTCTAGTATAGCAAAAACCTTGTGCTCCAGCCTAGAAAGAAAGTGCAACTGAGTCGTGTGTTAGCACGAAGTAAATTCCACCAGCCGCAATACCCACGAGCAGCAATAAGACGATCCATGTCCAGCGCTTCTTGCGGCCAAGAGTTGACCAGTCATGCAAAGCCGGATGATACTCGTTTGTATCAAAAACTGTTGGCTTTTGTGGAGTGGCCGATACTTTACGGTCTTCTGGTACTGTATCTTTTGCTAAACTGTTAGCCCACGAGTCAGGAGACTGCTCAGCTTCTTGAGTAGCAGGCGCATCAACCGCAACACTATGCGCCTGTATCGACTGTTGTTCTTTTTTATCAGGTACTACTGACTCTACGGCATCTTCATCTGACGGTGCAGCAGGCAAAGGCTCTTGTTGGTAATCTTTAAAACTTAAAGCTGCGTGCGAAGCAGGTATCACCTCTTGAGAATCTTTAGCAGTAGGCTCTTTGCTCGGTACAGCATTAGTTTCTTTTTCTGCAACAGATGAAACCTCGGTTTCTGGTACATCTACCTCTTCCTCAAGTGCCTTAGCTCGTAGCGTACCTGCGCTATGAGCAGTAATAATAGCTGGTGCACTGGCAGCACGTGAAGGCTCATCCTTGGTATCAGCAGGGAGGCGTTTATCCGCAGGGGCAGAAAGTAGCTGGATCGGCTCCTGACTCTTATGGGTGGCTGTTGGCGCAGCCGTTTCTCTCATGAGAGGCTTTAAGCTGCCTGCTTTGTGCCCGGGGTGGATAATATCGAAACTTCTACCCTTAGTAATGTGAGTGGTGGATTTTTTAGCGTTTTTCTTGGGAAGTACTGGTTTCTTTTTTTGAGAATTTGCACTACCAAGCAAGGCTTCAGTTTGCTGGGCTAACTCACTAACAGCCTGGTCGAGTGTCGTAAAATCTGTGGGCTTTGGTTTCTTACTTTTTCTCGTCAATTTCATGCTGTTCTTTCTATGCCTTTACCTTGATCTTTTTTGGCACAATCTGCCCCGCCTTCTGGGCTATATCCCAAAAAGCAGTTGCGTTCAATGATGCCCCGCCAATAAGTAGGCCGTCAACATCAGCAACGCTCAAGTAGGCCATGGCATTTTCTTTTGAAACACTGCCACCATACAAAATACGTACCGCTTGGGCGGTCTTTAGTCCGTATAGGCTGGCAATATTGCTACGAATATTCTTAACGGCTGGTTCAACTTGTTCGGGTTTAGCAAACTCACCAGTACCAATAGCCCACACGGGTTCGTAGGCTATTACCGTCTTCGCAACTTCTTCCGAGGTTAAATTTGTTAGACCCAAAGTTAACTGGTCATTTAATATTTGGTTTGTGTAGCCACTACGATGCTCGAGGAGAGTTTCGCCTATACAAAGAATTGGGGTGATACCACTACGAGTTGCTGAGGACACCTTTTGGGCAATGTCTTTGTTATTTTCATGAAAAATTGTCCGCCGTTCGCTGTGGCCGATAATGACATATTTGGCGACGCCTCGAAGCATTGGCATACTAATCTCACCCGTAAAAGCGCCCTCATCTTGAAAATAGGCATTCTGGGCAGCCACCTTAATACCAGTTCTATCTAACTTTTGAGCGACCTCACTCAGGGCTAATGTTGGAGGTGCCACAACAATCGTTATTCCCTCGGGTATCGTCTTCTGGGCAAGCTTACTTGCAAAGCTCACCGCTTGCCGTATGGTGAAATTCATCTTCCAATTGCCGATAATTACTTTAGTTCGCCCACTCATAATTGTATCTATAGATTATATACTACTTGTGCTTATTCTAGCATATCGGTATGTTGAACAGGTTTATTTTGCAGAAATAAAAAAGGCCCGAAGGCCATGGAGCACCAAAGTGTGCATCAACATGTACTTCGGGCCCGAGTGTCTCGGAGATCCAAGGACAAAAGTCCAAGAAACCCCGAGACACAAGGAACCAAACTCCGAAGAACTACAACTCCCGGACAGACGGAGCCGCCCAGTCGACATTCAGGAAGTCCGCCCAATGGGCGTGCAGCTCCACCTGACGGCCACCGGCCCACCGGTGGAGGCAAGGGCAGTGCGTCCACGCTTCGTCGGCGCCGTCCCAGTTGAACTGGTAACCAGCAAGGTCGAAGTGTGGAATCTTCTGCCCATCCATGTCGGCAACCAGGTCTGGGAACATGACTGCAGCCCACAGGGCTTCAGATGCGGCCAAGGTGGCAGCGATGTCCTCATGCTGCCACAGATCCTTGACCCGCCGACCGTTCTGGGGTTCCCAGTTGGCAAATGGGTCGAACCCGACCCAGCGCAGCCCTGGCTTGGGCTGCTTGCCCGGTACCAACCGCAGATGCTTGGCGTCCGACCTAAGGTCGGGCCAGCGCCAGTTCGGCTGGTGATCAGCTGGAGTCTGAATTAGGCTCCACGCTTCGTCAAAGGTGCGCTGGACGCTCCCGAGCTTGCCCTTCTTGGGCAGCTCGGCAACCAGTAGCAACACCTCAGTCGACGTCGCCGGAGCGAAGTCGTCCGGGACGACCGGAATGTCCGCTGTGGTGAAGCCCCATCCGGGGTGGGAATGGATCAGGTCGGCCATTCTGGCTACCTGATCGGTTGGGGTGATGTACCACCCAGTAGGATGGCTAGACACCACAGGTGGAGCGAACTTCCCCGTGATGATGTCCTGAAGTGCCCGTCGGACACTCTCAGGCTCAAGCGTGCCACCATTGACCCGCTTGAGAATCTCGTTGTGCTGACCTGACAAACGGACCAACTCATCTGCAAGAGTCATTGTTTTTTCCTTTTGCCGTGAAACGCACTGACCCGCATTGTTACGGAGCAATGATCTCAACTTACATTGAGAACGGCACACTATACCAAAATTGGTACAGAATGCCATTCTCAACAGAGGAGAATTGTAGTTTTCGAAAGTTATTAAGGTACCTTTTAATCTATACTATAGCTCATACGAAATTAGCATGAGTCTATCTTCTGATTATATCATAATATGTAGCTATTTGTCAAGTAGCGCTTCTATTCCCGGGAGGTTTTTACCACTCATAAGTTCTAGGCTGGCGCCACCACCGGTAGATATGTGACTAAAATGGGTATCTGGATGCTTAATTTGCCAATTGAGTACAAAATCAGCGGTATCACCACCACCAATAATACTCACGAGGCTGCCGTGTTGGTCACTCAGACTCTGGGCCAAGACTGCTGAGCACTGAGCAAACTGGGGTAACTCAGCATAACCAAGGGTACCGTTCCAGATGACAGTTGCGGCATCTTTGAGGTATCCGTTAAATAACCGCATGGTCTCAAAACCAAGATCAAGAATATAATCGTCTTTTTGTACCTCTCCGAGGCTACAATCACGTCGCTTGGCTTCTGGCTCTATTTCGGTTGCTACAGCCACATCTACAGGTAACACAATTTGACCCTTCGCAGCTTTTTGGAAAATCTTTTTAATATGCGGTTCTTGACCCTCTTCGTAAATGCTTCTACCGATGTCGTGACCCTGATACTTCAAGAAAGTGTTTGCCATAGCGCCACCAATTAGAATAGTGTCAGCAACACTCAAGAATTTCTCAATCAGTTCAATTTTGTCTGATATTTTAGCGCCACCGATAATTGCTACCAAGGGGTGGTGCGGATGCGTAATGGCTGTTTCTAGCGAGATAACTTCATTTTCAAGCAATAGACCAGCTACGGCGGGTACTAAATGGTCAATGGCTTCGGTACTGGCATGTGCTCGGTGAACAACCCCAAAGCCATCTTGTACAATGTAGTCTGGCCTGATCGCTTGCTGTAGTGCTTGAGCAAATTCGAGATCATTCGCCTCTTCACCGGCATGAAAACGAAGGTTTTCAAGCAACGTTACTCGGCCAGGGATAAAACGCTTAAGAGCCTGGTGAACACCGTCACCAATACAATCTTCAAGAAAAGTTACTTTCCTGCCTAAGAGATCTTCGAGCACCGATGCAATCGGAGCTAGGCTATCACTGGCTACTTGCTTACCACCTGGCCGCCCAAGGTGAGTCATAATTACAACCTCGCAGCCACGCTCGAGAAGATATGTAATTGTCGGGATTGTCTGAACAATACGGTAATCACTGGTAATATTGCCTTTTTCATCCATCGGTACGTTAAAATCAGCGCGCAGTAAAATACGTTTACCGTGCACGTCGATATCCCGAATGGTCTTCTTCGGAAACTGATAACGTACTGCCATAGACGATTACTCCAGTATGCGAACTTTAATAGTATCGGTGCCGCCGCCAAGACCTGGATACTTACCAGAGGCGGTAACAATTTTATCGCCTGTCTGAAAGATATGTTGCAAGCGTAACCAATCGGTTAGTTTAGTAGCTGCAAATTTATCAACTGGGCGGATGAAAGTCTGGGCACCATAGAGCAAGGCAAGTTGCTGAGCTATGCGCGTCTCGGAAGTTACTACAATTAGGGGTAAATTCGGGCGCCACGAACTCATAGAAATAGCCGTTGAACCAGTTTGCGTCTCAGCGACTAAAGCCGTAGCGTTCACCTTGCCAGCTAAATCAATAATAGTTGCTGCGATAGCCTCAGTCACGCTATATTCATGATGGGTTGTAAACTGAGCGCGAACCGTGCTGTTCTCCTGTGTGTAGAGAATGATACGCTTCATAATATCGATGGCTTCAATTGGATACCGTCCATTAGCTGTTTCATCTGAGAGCATCACAGCGTCGGCACCAACAATAACAGCCGTTGCCACGTCTGAAACCTCAGCTCGAGTTGGTTCTGGCTGCTCCATCATACTAACCAACATTTGGGTGGCAACAATGCTGAGCTTTTCATACTGTAAACAGAGGCCAATAATTTTACGCTGTAAAACTGGCACACTCTCTGGTAAGGTCTCAACTGCAAGATCACCACGAGCCACCATAACGGCATCACTCTCACGCACAATTTCTTCAATGTTGTCTATGGCTGATTTAGTCTCAACTTTGGTAATAACGCGGGCGTCCGACTTAAGATTTTTTAGAAGTTTGCGTAGTGCCCGAATATCATCAGCAGTCTGCACAAAACTAAGTGCTACGAAATCGATATCTTGGTCAGAACCAAAAACAATATCTTCACGATCTTTCTTGGTAATAATATCACCGCCGAAGTCAGTATCTGGCAAATTGATACCTTTGCGCTTGGTCATGATACCTTCGTTTTCTATACGCACATGTACTATACCCTCACGCACACTGGTTACGGTGCTACGGATTTTACCATCATAAATAAAGAGTCTGTCCCCACGTTTTACCTTTTTAGAAAGATCATATTGCACCGGCACCGGACCACCAGGTTCGTACTGAATCCTGTAGCCAAGACGTAGTTCATCACCCGCCTGGACACTAATGACACCGTCGAAATCCCCGAGCCGAATTTTTGGCCCTTGCAGATCTTGCACGATCGCAACGTGTTCGTCTAGCTCTTTACTTGCTTTTCGAATCCACTTAATTTGCTCGAGGCGTTCTTCGTGAGAGCCATGGCTGAAATTTAGGCGAAAACCGTTTACCCCAGCTTTAACCATAGCGAAAATAGACTCGTAGCTATTAGTAGCAGGGCCAACAGTAGCGAGGATCTTTGTCCGTTTAATTACGTCCAAAGAAGTGATAGGAGCACGTTCTTTTTTGTTCATCTTACCTACTAGTGTAGCAAAGCATAAGGAATATATGAAAGGTAAATTTTATAATAAGTTCAAATAATACATTGGTGAGGGTGCTGGGAGAATGCGCGCATAGTATCTGCGCATTCTCCCAGCAGGAACCCTAGAGTTTCACCTCCTCTATTTTTTGGGGTTCTTGAACCGTTCAGACGAAACCGTCGGTGAGTGCAGCCACCTCGTCAAACCGCTTCTTGATTTCTGGCAACCCAGCAGTGCCGTCGCGGTAAGCCTGCTTGGACATATCCACTTCGCCAAAACGCAGTCGGCCAGAGTCGCTGTCGATGACATCAGCCACCAACAGCTCACCAGTCTCCCGATCGATACCGCACTCGATCTTGAAATCGATGTAGACACCACCGACTTTGGCCCAAGCCTTCTCGATGATCTTGAAGGTCCGAAGCGTGAGGGTATGCAGCTGCTCGTACAGATCAGCGGTGATATCGGCATACCTCAAATCCAGCGGCTCTTCCCTGAAGAGGTCACCCGCTTTCGCGATGCCACTATATTCCTTAGCTGCCTTGCTGTTGGGTACATACTCCCGCAGCCTGTTGTTCTCGAAGTCAAATTCCAGTAGCGGATCGTGCATGATGTCGTCCTTCTCGAAGACCTCAAACACGAGATCTTCGAACAACATACCATCGGGCAAGTCCGGGAATCGATCCCGATAGCTGCCTGTGGCGTAGCGCCGAGCGATAAGCTCGAGTGGAATCATCTGCACGTTGCGTGCTCGGAAGGTGGTGTCGTCGACACGCTCCACGAAGTGTGTGCGTACCCCATGCTGCTCGAGCAACTCGAAGATATTGCAGGTAGTCCGCGTAGACGCGGCCGCCTTACCTTCGAGTACGTCATGCTTGGCCCCATCACCAGCGGTGATGTCGTCTTTGCTGACCACCAACACGGTACCGTCACCGGCATCACGGATGATCTTTGTCTTACCTTCGATGATAACTGACATGTCAGTCCTCCACTGGTGGAAGTTGGGGTTGTTTGTTGTTCTCTCTTAGGTATTGCTGGAGACTCTGCGAGAGCTGCCTGTTGTTGACACTCAAGGCAGTAGCCAGAGCGAGTGCTGCTTGCTTCAGGCCACGTTCGCCATTAGCAAAACACGGAACCGGAACCCCGGGTGCAGTCTGCATGATGGAATCCGCACCAAAATTGTCCAAGGGAACCCCGAAAACAGGCTTGGGGATGGAATTTCCAGTATTCAGGTGACCAGCGATGGCCCCGGGAAGTGCAGCGGCCAAACCGGCAGTACCGATAAAACCGTCAAAGTCATCGGCGTGGTCATCCAGCCACTGGCTGAGTTCACGGCCGTTACGATGAGCTGACACGAAGCCAACATACACCGTGATACCGACTGCCTCAAGTAGGGCTTGTACCCCACTTCCGTCGATGAACTTTTGATCACTCGGGCTACCAGCAAGAATTGCAACACGCATGTGTCCACTCTCTCTCAGTTTCGTCGAATAATAGGTGAAAAGGTTCGGCAGCAAATCAACCACCAAGCCTAAGCCCTGGATTGATAACTACTGGCTAAATCTTGACATAACGAGTTATTTATTACAAGCACAAGCAATAAGAACTTGCCCAAAAAGTACTTTAAGACACTGCATTTGAAGAATCACGAATGTCATGTTCGGATGTAAAGCGTAAATAGTAGCCAGCAGGGTCAACAATCCTGAAATCCCATAGTCCCCAAGGTTGCTCAATGAGTGGCTCAACAATCTCTGCCACTCCCTTTACGCTGTCATAGTAGCCACCTATATCTTCAACCACAACAACAATCTCTACACCATAACCACGTGGTGTATCTGATGGGAAACGACTAAAATATGTCTGGTCATACACATACTGGTTCCCACCCCAAAAACATAAAGTATTTCCTTCAAGTTCTATAACTAAATAACCTTTGGTCTTTTCTGGCTTACGTTCCCAGAGTACTTTAAATCCAAGATTAAGATAGTACTCTTTAATAGGTTCAAAGTTATCTACGTGCAGTTCAAGTTGGAGCTTATTCGAAGATTTATCCATACTATCATAATAGCAAAAAGCCTCTATGTAGAGACTTTTATGTATAACGAAAATGTGACCCCCTCCCCACCCGATTTTTAACTCTATAGTGGCGGAGATAGTTCGTTGGAACGATACAATTCGTAATGTAGGTGTTCAGCTATCCCCTATGGAGACAATATGATGTGTACTCGTCATATTCCTTAATAGAGTAGAACCTTCATACTATTTGCCAAGAATCCTTTTTCGGTATTCATCAGCCATCATAAACGAAGTTGTGTCGCTAACATGGTCGACAAATAACACGCCGTTAATATGGTCGGTTTCATGTTGAACAACTTGTGCAACAAAACCACCGATTACCTCTTCCCTACTTTTTGCATGTTCATCGAGCCAGGTAACTTTTACTTGTTCATAACGAGGGAGTTGAGCGAAAAGAATGTCATCTTCCGTCCCACAACTCACACAACCTTCCCACATATCTATGAGTTCACCGAACGTTTCAACAATCTCAGGATTAATAAGAACCGTGTAGAATGGTTCAAGCTCAGGGCGATTAGGTGTTGGCTTAATGCCTATAACGCTCAGGGCTATGCTTTCACCGACTTGAGGCGCAGCAATGCCAACGCCATACTTCTTCTCGATAAGCGTGTAGCGCATATTTTTAATGAGTGATTGAGTATCACTTGATAGGATTTCATCTTCGCTTAAGCGTCGAGCTGTTTCACGAAGTACGGGATTACCGAACCGAATAATGGGAAGGATTTCAGTCATATCCCTATCATAGCAAAAAAAGAATCGAACTTATTATCAGATGAGAAAAAGCGCCTAACTTTCAAAGGTGAAAATAAGACGCTCGTTCTAATCTGTAATTCTCCTCTGGTGAACTATGTGAAGTCGAAATTGAACGCAATCTGTACTGAACTACTAGAGGTATACAGCTACATGAGAGCTATAACAGCGACAGAATACATTCTCTCTTAGAGTAGAACTATATGTAAAATACCTTATACAATAAGGTATGCCTGATTTCAAATACAATCACTACGTGCCAGAATGGTATCAAAAGAATTTTGTTCTACCTGACTCTCCTCAAGGCAAGTATCACTATTTGAGATTAAAGCCCGAAGAGTTTCGTGATTCTAAAGGCAGAATCCATTATGCAAACCCCTTAAAGAAACGCCACCCTAGCAGATGTTTTGCTGAGGATGATTTGTATACAACTCGATTTAGCGGGTTAGAATCACGTGATATTGAGCGGATATTCTTCGGTGCCATAGATACCAAAGGCAAAGAAGCGGTAGAGCACTTCGCAAATTATGAGTGGCCTAACTGGGAGGGAGACCCACTTTACGCCTTGATGAAGTATATGACTACACAGCGTATCAGAACTAAAAAGGGCTTAGACTGGCTTGCTGACCAGATTCAAGCAAATAGCACTAATGAGCTACTGATGAAAATGGTTCAGCTCCAAGATGTTTTCAGTGCGATATGGACAGAATGTATTTGGCAGATAGTAGATGCTTCAGAGTCAAATACAAAATTTATCGTTTCAGACCACCCAATAACAATCTATAATCGTGAACTTGGTCCTAACCAACCGACTTGGTGCAAGGGCTTCAGAGACCCAGATATTCGCATGGCTGGATCGCATACTATATTTCCGTTAAACCTTGATAAAGCCCTCATCTTTACCAATCTTAACTGGGTAAGAAATCCTTACCAGTCAGCTAAGAATTTTCGTCCAAATCCTGGTTTTTATCGTGATACCGTGTTTGACTTCCATAGACTTCAACTGGACAGAAAGCTATCTGAGCTAGAAGTGAAGCAACTAAACTTCATCATAAAAAGCAGAGCTTATCAGTTCATTGCGGCAGGTAAAGAAGAGTGGCTTTACCCTGAGCGTGAAATATCTAAATCAGACTGGAATAGATTTGGTGCGGGACTACTATGTATGCCTGATCCTAGGTCTCTACACTACGGTGGAGAAGTTTTTGCTGGCAGTAAGAGCGGTCCAAGTTGGGCATTCGATGCTTATGGCAGAAAGCCAGGCGACCCCATGTTTGGAAAAGACGATGCACCCACGGACTTGAGCAAAAGTCCGCTCTATCGTTTTCAGGGTGACTTTGCACGTAAGTTCGGTAAGCAAAGACGTGGTGTATCTATGGAAATGGGCGACTTACATTCTGGCGAAGATTCAGACTCTATGCACGAGTATCATCTTACTCTCGGACTATAATTACTTAGCCAACAAATCTCGAATAGTGTCGAGTGAAATCTCCACCCGAAAGTCCTTGATAAAAACGCCATCTGTAACTTCTGCGTCATTCATCCAGACTTTTTCAGGCACAGCCTTGTACATGTAGCGGATAGACTCACCCAGAAAAGTATCAGGCGACTGTTCAAAGTGAGAACCTTTTTTGATTCGCCTAACTTTTAGAATTTCTTCAGGGTCGCTTACTTGTTCTACGTTTGCCTGAATATAGACTCCTTCGCCATCACCCTCTGGAACTGTTGAGTCGTATATAACGATAAATACCCTTTTTTTCGCCGTAACATTTTTAGAGTGTTGTCCTTCTTTATCTGAAACCCAATAGATATTCAGGTCATTATCGTACTCGTGAGCAACTGGGCTATTCCAAGGTAAGCCTTCGGGAGTAACGGTTGCTAAAGTTGCATATCTAATTTGCTTAATCATCTCTGATGCTCGTTTGTCGTGATATTCGCTCATGCCTCGTAGACCTGTTTTGGTGCGTCTGGGAAATTAACTTCATCCCAAAGTGAGATTTTGGTTGGCTTGAATATCCAATAAGCACGACCTGTTGGCTTGTGTTCTTTTATCTCATCTAGGTTGTAATCTTTGGCTCCAAACTTACCCTGGTATAGCTCATGTGCACGCTCTAGCTCTTCGTCTGAAACTTCATAGGCATTGCCAATTACCTGTAGTGCTTGTTTGCGTTCAGTATCACGTACTACCGTTACAGCTACTTTTGAGTCGCTTGCAATTTCTACCGAGTGTTGGCGTTCACGAGCCGACATCCAGTACAGGTTAAAATCATCATCGGCTACAAAATATACTGTACAAATCCAAGGTTGCCCGTTATGAACAGTAGCGAGTTGCATGTGCTTGTTTTCGGTTAGGTATTGTTGGATTAAATCTTTCATTTTTCGGCGACCACACTTATTTCTATTGTTGCTCCAAGTGGTAAGGCTTGAACACAAACAGCTTCACGTACTGGGAATGGTTCATTGAAGTATGTAGGGTAAACTTCATTGAGTTCTGGCATTTGTGCCATATCGGTAACGTATATAACAACCTTAACAATATCGTCTAAAGTAGCGTCAGCAGACTTCAAGATTTCAGAGATGTTTTGCATTATTTGTTCTACTTTTTCTTTTACAGTACCGTCAACAACCGTGCCATCTGGCTTACCATGTATTTGTCCTGAAACATAGATTGTACCGTTACTAATAATTGCTTGTGAGAGAAACGGAGCGTCTGGTGCATTAGGTGTAGTAGCTTGGGTTTTCATAACAATATAATAACAGGGATAAAAAGCAAAATCCACAGGGATAGGTATTTGCACATTAAAGTTCCGAAAACCCGTCCTAGACGCTCTCTGAACGTTACAGAGGGTATCCTAAACGGTTCACTATTTCTATGAGGCGTTACCCTAGTTACCGTTCACAAGATTTTTCCTGAACTATTTACCCTCAACGCCATTTTTCCGCCTACAATGTTCCTGCTTTATCTGACACTAAAACTCTTAAAAACAAAGCGAAAGCGACTAGTTAATTTGAAAGGGTGTCAGAAAACTAAACACCACTTTATTCTGGTTGTTATGAGCTTCTTCCATCTTTTCTGCGAATACTTCGTTCCCTAAATAGCGATAGTAAGTATCCCTTGAAATTCCTGCATATCTACAGGCTTCGGTAATAGTAGCGTTGTGCTGGATCGAGTCAGCTAACTTAATCATGGTTGAATAGCTTATTTTAGTTGGTCTTCCAATGGCTTTAGTGATTACCATATTCACTCCTTTTTATTTTGGCATTACCTCTATTACTAGTATGACAGACGCACTCCTTACCAACATTGGTGGATGCCTATGGGATAATGTTGAAATGGACTTCGTATATCAACAAATTGGTCTTAGTGATGACCCCCTACAAGAGACTGTCAGCAACCTTACCCTTGAAGTTCTGAATGAACTGCACGGCTACGCAGATAATCGCCCAATTAACATCAGTAGCGAATCGTATGATATGAACGAACTATCACGAGCATTGAAGTTACTTAAGCAAAACAAAATAATTTTGTATAAGCAGCATGATAGTGAGTCATTTTATGGTTACAGAGTCGTTGTTATTAACAGATACAAATTTGAACTACTTTCAGCAGAATTAACATGGCTTGAAAGCCCGCAAGAAGAAAAAGACATCGACAATACCGCACCTTTTGCAGACTATGTTGTGTACTACGATGTAAACACTGGGGATATGCTCTTCAACGGTGTCCACAAACGCCTCAAAAAAACCAACAAAGCATTATTTGATGCACTATTTTTAGCCTCTCCAAATTATGTAGACCGAAAGAAACTACTATCTATTCTTGGTACTACTAAGAAAGATAAATCATCGAAGATTATTCTTAATGAAGCGGTCACAAATCTTCGTAAATTGTGTGGTGTCAAGAAGCATGTCATTCAATTGAGAAGCGAGGGTGGAAGACTTCGTAATGTGGAAACGCACCCATTATCTGCCCAAACGCCACCCCCTTCTTTTTTAACAGATTAAATTCCCGAAAAATACAGCCTTCACCTCTGTTATATACTGCTTTTCTCCCGTGAGTAAAAACCTATTATTTAAGATAATTAGACTCAGGACAAGCACATAATTTTGAGGGTAACTGACATTTAGCTTGACCCGTCAGATACTCTCTGTCCGAGGTAAATAATGGTAAAAGATACCATAACAGTCAAAGAAGCTAAAAAGCTCTTAGGGCAAAAAGCTAAAAACCTAACCAACGAAGAACTAATAGCGTTAGTTCAAGCTACTGAAACAGTAGTGAGAGTTTCCATTCGCTCTTACATTCGTTCGAAAAACGTCAATAATAATGCTAACATAACAAGTACAAGGACAATACTATGAAAAAAGCGGTCATTTATCTTCGTGTATCTACTACTAAACAAACAGAAGGAGCAAGCCTCGACACACAACAAAAGCTGTGTCAGGACTGGGCATCACGTAACGATGTGCTGGTTAAAGAAATCTACCACGATGACGGTGTATCAGCTAAAACCCTAGACCGTCCTGCTATGAAAGAAATGCTTGCATATTTAGAAGCAAACAAAGGGAGCATACAATATCTCATTACTTACCAAACTGACCGCTTGTCTCGCAATGCTACTGACTTTTTCGCACTACGAACTCTCTTGTCACAATTAGGTGTTGAGTATAAGAATGTCAACTCAAGCCTAGAAGATAGTGTTAATGAAGAGCTTATACAGAACATTGAAGCCGTTCTTGCTCAACACGACAACAAGATTAAATCTACTCGTGTAAGAGACAACATGAAAGCCCACGCAAAAGAGGGCTGGCGTATGAGTAAAGCACCTCATGGTCTAAAAAACGTTAGAGACGTTCTAGAGAAGTCTACACTAGCACCAATAGAGGGGGTTGCTGATAAAGTAGCCACTATACTTGAAGCATACGCAACAGGTACGCACACCATAGCTGGCTTAATTAAAATGTGTGAGAGCATTGGTCTGAAATCTGCGAAAGGTAAACCTATACAGATACAAGCTATCAGTAAGATGTTGCGTAACCCAATTTATGCAGGGCTTGAACAGAGTAGTCATACGGAGGGTCAACTTGTACCCTCCAAATTTAAGGGGATCATTACCCCTGCGGTTTTCCATCGTAATCAAGAACTACTGAAAAGCAATAAGAACACGGCTGCTACATATATGAAAAACAACCCTGAATTTCCTCTGAGACGCTTTATGTTGTGTGCGAATTGCAATAAACCCCTTACAGGCAGTAGCCCAGTTGGTGGCTCAGGCAAACGCTCTCCACGCTACCACTGTTCGAGGTGCCATATCCCATCCGTGCAATCAGGAGAGCTTCATGAACAATTCCTACATCTGCTTGCTTCGCTTGCTCCTGATCCAGATATGGAGAAGTTCCTTAAGGAGATAATAGTACGTGTCTGGCGTGATGAAACACAAGCACTAGGCAATAAGCAGAAGAAGCTCCATAAGGTCCTAGAACAGCTCACAAAGAAAAGGAATAAAGTGGTCGAGATGCTTGTTGCTGGCGATATAACAGTAGACGATAAGAAAGAGCTTGTTGCGAAGATAAAGAAAGAGGCTGACGCAATACGGGAAGACCTTGCGAGTATCGGGTCATTATCTGAACTAAAAACTGATGCAATCGACTATGCAATGCGTTTTATGTCGAACGCACCAAGAATATGGAGCAACGCCTCGATTGAACATCAAATAATCTACCAACGTCTAGTGTTTCCAGAAGGCATAGAATACGACCTGACTACAAATAAATTTCGAACGCCCAGATTAAGTGCACTTTACACCTTAGCAAGCATGAAAAAAGACCCATCCATGACGAATGAGTCTCTTTTGGTGACCCCAAGGAGAATCGAACTCCTATTGCCAGGATGAAAACCTGGTGTCCTAACCGTTAGACGATGGGGCCTTGTCACTTCGCTCCATTTTTCAGTTTACAAATGGATACTTAGACTAGAAAACTATAGCACAACAGAGGCGAAATGCCAAATGCTTACCGCTACTTTGCAGGATAGACTAGCGGAATATCTGACCAGCTGGTCGTGTAGTCTGGGCTTTTATATTGGCGCAGTGCATGCCACTGCCGAGCCTGGACATCAATAGTAGCCACGTGGACCGTTTCACTACCAAAACGCTTATTAATACTGTCCAGAGCACGCATGAGATCTTTTCTTTTATCTTTTTGAGCCGGTGTCTTTTCATCAAAAAATGAAAGTTGGGAAAGCGCATCACTTTGCAGGCGGTAAGCAAATACACCAGCTTTTTTGTACCCACATGTTGCATCATACATATCGTGCAAACACGTAAGCGCAGCTGAGACAAGCTCACTCGTGTCATTTGTAGGGTTAGATAATGCGCTAACCCGTGATTGACTCTTAGTTTCACCACTTGGTGTACGAAACCGTAGATACACGCCAAACAGCGAGGTTGTTTGGTGATGTGCCCGAAGCCGAAAGGCAGCTTGTGAGGCAAAACTAGCTACCGCGGTCTCCAGTTCGTGTGGTGTATAGATGGTGGCACCAAAAGATCGAGAAGCTACAAGACTTTTTTGTGGAACCTTTATTTCTTCAAAGGCATACGCCACCTTGCCATTCAACTCTTGGTGCATCCGCAGGCCAGTAACGCCAAGTTGACCACGCAGCCACTGCTGTTTGACTTGTGAGAGTTGCCAGGCGTTATGGATACCAACTTGCGTGAATCTGACTTTCAAGCGTCGGCCCACACCCCAAACCTCTCCAACTGGAGTAGCCTCAAGTACTTTTTTGAAGAAAGCAGGATCCTTTTGAGGCTCAAGAACACAGCTTGTCTGCTGCTTTTTTGCATAGTGGCTCGCCAGCTTTGCGAGTGTCTTACTCGGTGCAATACCAATTGAAACTGGGATACCAATTACTTGTTTTACACGCTGCTCAAGATTCCTACCCCACTCCTGAAAATCAGCAACAGCCAACGATTCAAGATTTAAAAAAGCCTCATCAATAGAATAGACTTCAACCTGTGGCGCTGATTCACAAAGGAGTGTTAGAATCCGCTGAGATATGTTGCTATATAGAGAAAAATTTGCGGAAAAGAGTGCGGCATTATGCTGAGTCAGCATATCTTTGACTTGAAAATATGGCGCGCCCATAGTCACGCCAAGCGCCTTTACCTCGTTACTGCGAGCGATGATACAGCCGTCATTATTAGATAAAACAGCCACTGGCTTTTCTCTCAGATCAGGGCGAAAGAGCCGTTCACAACTTGCGAAGAAATTATCGCAGTCTACCAGAGCAATCATGTTCGTACCCTACGAATAAGGTGCACTACCACGCCCCATATCTCAAATGGAGAGCCTTTTTTATGGCGAATAATCTTAAGTTGTGGATCATCTTCATCTATAGCAACTAGCAGGTCCTGCGCTTTTGGTGATGCAGCTCGGTCGATAATTAATATATCCTCTGCGAGTAAACCAAACTCTGGCATATCAGTTGCCACTCGCATAAAGTAGTTACTAGCAGGGTGTGCCAGTAGAAGTTTATTCAAATCAGCCCCCTGAACAGAAGCTGAAATCCCAAATCGAAAATCCTCTTGTACCATACTACTAGTATAGGCTACTCGGCGGGCCACTAATATAGTCTGGCCTTAACTGCTATTATTCAGTGGTAGAGCACGTCCATTGTATGAGCCACCCTCTAGTAACTCGGTGCAAAACCTAAACATCCAAAGATAGTTTCGATACTTAGGTTGAGGGCAGACGCTTCTGGGGCGTCTGCCAAAATAGTTATGGTACCCAGAATACCGTTGTGCCATCAGCCGAGGCTGATCTTTTCGTCCGGAGCAACCATCATCCAAGCCTTCTCAAGTTCAGTCGGCCAATGATTGATAACATCATCGATCATGTCCAAGGCTGTAGTGAGTTCGGCTCGAACTGACTGAATACCAATTCCGAGTGCAAGCGGATCACCATCTTCACAGATGAAAGTAAGACTGTGCTCCTCTTCATCATTTGAGCTGGGTCGTGCAAGCGTGAAGAGCTGTCGGCCCGCTATGTAGTAGGTCCGCATAGTAGTCTGACCAAACTCGCCACTCATACCACGCTCCGGCGTATCTTCGATGAATTTGCCCAAGCCTTTAGTGAAGACCCTGACAACAAACAAATAGAGACGCTGTTGAAGCAAGTACCTCGCGGCGCTAAAGACCTGATCAATCTGACTAGTAATCTGGGGAAGCCCAGTTACTGGCGCAAAGATACTGCCCAATTGATGTGCAGTCAAGGATTGAATGACTCCGTCACCCGATATATCTGTGAGATCTGGCATCTCACGCTCCGTGCTCCGCTCGTAAGCCTCACGCAGTGCGCTGACCTCAGGGTCACTCGAAGTACGGAACTCTTCAATAGCTCCCACAAGTAGTTGCGGGATACTATTATCAATCTGCCAGTGGTCCCACTTGGTATCTGCTGGTATATCCAGCCCCTGAAAGTAGAGAACAAAGAAGAGAATCAGCTCGTGTTGACCCCTCCATCGCCTACATTCCGACGTCTGAGAGTAGCCAACGAGTGCGGTAATCAGCTCTGCCTTTTTCACAGTTACCCCTATCAAGGTGGTTGATGGACACATTAAGATTCGGCACCAAAGACTAATCCTTGGTACATATCTATCATTATATCATTTATCTATATTTTAGTCAATTCATCTTCTCTTACTAGATCTGTTGGGTATTGCGCTGAGTCACGAGGCTTTGATTCTTGCGAGTGGGAAACGGAAGCCAAAAGTACTACCCCTGCCTTCAACGCTCTCAAAAATTACCGCTCCACCCTGAGCCACCACAATCTTTTGAGCCATAAACAAGCCTAAGCCCGTACCATCAGGTCGAGCTTTGCGAGCATTACCAGCTCGAAAGAACTTACTGAAGAGTTTGCGCTGTTCAGCCTTAGGTACGCCAATACCGGTATCAACAACTTTAAAGAATATATCTTTATTCACGGTGTAGAGTTGTACGGTAACCGTTCCACCAGAGAGCGTGTAGTAGATGGCGTTATCTATCATATTCATCATAACCTGGCGAGTTTTGTTGTCATCAAGCATAACTTTCGGAAAGTTATGCGGTGCATCGTATTGTAGTGTAATAGATTTTGCCTCAGCCATCTCTTTGAGTTGAATCAACTCTTCACTCACCATAAGCGACAAGTCTATCTCTTTTGGCTCAATCACGAACCTACCCGTCTTAATACGAGAGACATTGAGAAAATCTGAGATCAAAAAGACCATACGCTGTGAGCTGGTGAATGCCTCTTTAAGTGCCTGCTTTTGTTGGGGTGATGTCTTCCCAAGGTCACCCTCAAGCATCATTGAGATATAACCCTTAATAGAAGTGAGCGGCGTGCGAAGTTGATGTGATGCCATGCTAATAAACTCGTCCTTGGCATCATCTAGGGCAATCAGTTTCTTATTGGTCTGCTTGAGCTCTCGTGTCGCCTCTTCAACCTTATGTTGTAAAGTAATATTGAAAGCCTGAATTTCTTCAAAACGCTGTGCATTCTGCAAAGCCACCGCCAACTCATTCGCAATAATTTTTAGAAGCTTTTTGTCTTGGTCGTTATATATACTACCGCTTTTCTTGGGTCCCGCAACAAAATAGCCTATTATTTCATTTTTTGTGATTAAAGGCATAATTAGGCTTATATTTTCAGCCCGCATTGTTTGTGCAAGTTGTGTGGCTGTATGCTCTATTTCATCATACAATACCTCTTGCTTTTTAGATTTTTCAATAATCTTAGTTAGTAAGACTTCATTAAAGGATGGGGTCTCACCAATAAAATCTTTTACCCTTATTTCGCTACCTTCCTTCAAGATAAAACCACAATATGTAGATCTGAAAGTACGAGACAAAACCTTAAGAGAACTCTCTTGGATTTTATGTAGATCAATACTCCCCACTATAATCTTACCGACTTGATCCAACACTTCTTGAGTATCATAAGCATCTTGGTAAAAAAGTTTGTTTGTATACTTGTTGAAGAAACGTATGATTGGTGCATAGGTTGTCGCCACCACAAGTGCAAATATAATGAAAAAGCTCGCTTGTAGATAAGAGATATTCGACATATCTATAAACAACGCACCCAGACCAAAAACTACTGCACCATATAGCAAGCCTATAGTTGCAATCGACAACAAGTATATTAAAGCTCTTGCTACCACAAGCCTGATATCGAATAACTTGTGTTTGATTATGGCGTAGCCAACCATACATACAAAAAAGGCACCGTATACAGGGCTCAGAAAGATAAGGTTCGGATTTTTGAACAAAATAGGCATGACAAAGCCCGTAATAGGGCTGATCGCAAATATTGGGATCATCCCGACAATAAGCATCTGTAGTTGTGATCGCTTCTGTGGTGAAGACTTCTGTAAACTCTTTACGAGCTTCAGGAACGTAAGTGCCACCAAGCAAATGAAGAAAATGATAAATACCGGTGCCAAGATATTTGGAACTGGTACCGGACTTACGTCGTCACTCAAACCACTAAATACAAGTGGGGTCAGACTAAGTAACGATAAGATGAAGGCCCCTGAAAAAAGTATGAGCTGTCGTTTCTTATTGAAACTATCTACTAAGATACATATAAGTAAGTACTGAAAATATACGGCCAAGAGGGCGAACATAACAACCATACGTATGAGCAGTAATCTATCTGCTGTCTGAAGTGAGAAGTAATTGAAGACTGAGTAGAGAACAATGAACGTAGTGAGAGCGGAGTAGGCCTGGCTCACTGCACTGCGTGGGTTTTTGGCAAACACGAACAAACCAACTACAATACTGATCAGTGTGCTAATCACCAAAATAAAGAGCTCTACGTGCATACACCACAGTATAAAGCAAAAGCGCTATGGTGTGAAAATACTAATCTCTCTTTAGTAGATCATCTGTGTCGATATAAGATCTACCAGAAGTAACTTCATTACCTAAAAGTATCTCTCTTGCTATGCGCTCAATAGCAACACCACCAATGGTGGCAGTAGCGCCAAGTTGCGGTAAACCAGGTAGTTCTCCGCTGAAAACAGCCATCACAGAGTTTAGCATTCTCTCGGAGGCATTTTCCACTCCCACTAAATCAAACATGAATCCTTTGGTCTCATCTTCTGTTGCAGTACCAGATAATAGTTTCTGATAGTTTTCTTCGGACAGCCTACCGTTGAAGGGTGTTACCTCTTCTTTACCATACATTTCAATATCCAACAGTGATCTATCTCCAATATCTGTAGCCATAAGCACTGGCACCCCATACTCTTTGCCTGTAGCGCGAATTAGAGCCTTAATTGGTAAGGCATCTACTGCATCAACCATAAAATCAGGGCGAGCGTCCGACATCACTTCTTTGATATTTTTTGAGTCTACTCCGTCTCGAAGTAGTATTTGCACTATGTAGGGATCGAGAACAGATATATATTTAGCGAGTACATCTATCTTCTTTTGTCCAAGATCTAATTGTGTTGCCTCGAGTCGGTTTGTGTTTGCTGGGCTGATGACATCCATATCTGCCGTAATGAGTGTTCCAGCGACACCCCCTAGGGCAAGCTGCCGAACCACGCTACCACCTACGCTAAGGCCAAAGACTGCCGCCACGCCCTCGTAAAGCTTACTTTGCTCTTCTTGAGTAATGAGATCTCTGTTTCTGGAGGTTCTCAACGCCCGATGAACATCTTGATGGGCGTAGCGGACAAGAGATTGTGACCAAGAAAAATAGAACCACTCTCCATAGCCAACACCTTTCCCAACAATGTCGTCAACAAACTCTTCACGTAATGTCAGATCATCCTTTTCTTGCGGATAAGTATACTCGAATAAATCTTCCGCGATCTCACGCACAGGATCAATTACATCGATAACTTGATTAGAATCAAACAATCTTTCAACCACTGCAATATCACCTCTATCAGTAAGATCAAAACTTGTGGGCTTGGTCCACTCAGTAGCCGAATGTGTAGAGTCGGAGATTAACTGCGTTACATTCTCTAGTGATATATTGTGCGCCTCTGCCATATGCTATACCTCTCTATTTACCTTACTGCGCTGGACCCAAGGGGCCTGAGTATGTCTTCTCGCCACTGCATCACCTCTCCACTCATCTTAGCTTCAGCAATTCCGTCAGTAAAGAAGAGTAGGCTACCTGCTACATGCCGTCTCGTGCGCTCATTAGCTTCCTCGGGCGTAGGGTTTGTTACAATATTATGCATTGTGTCAAAAAATTCGTCAGGACGAAATGCAATCGGACGAAGTTTTACTTGAGACTCATCAACACGATCATCTATAATCGCTACATCCTCCCCGAGGATTGTAAATACACGATGTCCTAACCTTCGGGCAAGTGATTCATAAGTATTCGATACGATTGCAAAAAACCAAGTCTCATCTTTACCAATAGACTCTTGTGTTGTTTTACGAAGAATCTCGAATAACCCTACAGATGCACGCTTATTGCTCTTGGCCAATGCTGCAATCTCTTTTAATTTAAGTCCTTCTACTGCTTTCAGTAGCACCCTGCCATGCTCGGTAAGCGTAGGTCCAGTAAGGCCATAGGCTGGAAGGTCTTCAACTGATTGACCCTCGGCAAGACTAATCACTCTCATCGTTGCCCTATTCAACGGACCAATAGGATCGGTTGCAAGATGGTATTCAACATTCGAACCTCGAGCCTTATCTATCTCCGGTAGTATATATCCATCACTCCCGATTGCACCACGGTTAACGAATCCCATATCTTGATTATAGCCAACAGCATGGGTCTGTAGCGCTAGGTCAACTATCTCTGGATCGGTGGACTCAAATCCGCTCTGATGCAAATAGCTGTCATTCCTACTGGGCGGAGAGCTGTCGACGGGGGTTTCGTGTGATAATACTAATGACATCTAATTTACCTTATCCGTACAAAAATAGGCGTAAGCCCCTCACTAATTTTATTAGTAAAGTGCTTACGCCTATTTGTAAATAATTTCTAAACTAAGTCAAACTATAGCATATGTCTTATAAAAGTGCAAGTATTTTTACTTAGATTACTGTTCTGGTATGCTAGGAGTAATAGGGGAAAATAGACATGACTAAGATAACTATTGTTGAGGATGATGCCACTATTTGCAATATGTATGCACTGAAGTTTCGGCATGCTGAATTTATTGTGAGTACAGCTAAAGATGGCTACGAGGGCTTGAAGGTCATCAAGAAAGAAGCGCCAGACATGATTTTGCTTGATCTTCGTATGCCCCGTATGGGCGGTGATGAAATGCTCAGGGAGCTACGCGGTAGTGAATGGGGTCAAGAGATACCCGTTATAATCCTTACTAATATCAGTAAAGATGAGGCACCCCGTACTTTGTGGCACCTAGGTATTAGCGATTTCATTGTGAAGTCGCACAGTACTCCCCAGAAAGTACTAGATTGTGTACAGAAAGTACTTGCGAGTAACGTATAAATACGGTCTTATTTTGTTTTGTGGTTGCGCTTAAGGGGTTTTTTGCTTAAAGTTAGTATATGTCGGCCATAAAAATTGCAATTGTTGAAGACGATCTAGCTATTTCCCAAATGTACCGCCTCAAATTTGAGTCTGAGGGGTATGAAGTTCAGACTGCTGAAAACGGCAAGCTTGGGCTTGAGCTCGCTGAAGTATTCAAGCCAGATATTATTTTACTTGATCTTATGATGCCAGAAATGACTGGTGACGAAATGCTCATAGAGCTCCGGAAGAAAACCTGGGGCAAGAAAACTACGGTCATTATTTTGACAAACCTTGGTGAAGAAGAATCACCAAAAGTTTTACGAGGCCTGGGTGTTCACTCCTTTATCGTCAAAGCCGAGATGACACCACGACAAGTTGCCGAACGTGTTAAACAAGCTCTAGCAGCCTAGCCAGCGATGCCAGCGGCACGCTTGGCGGAACGAATAACATTTTCAAATAGTGCGCAGACCGTAAGTGGGCCAACGCCACCTTTCTTTGGTGTAATCTTCAGATCATCTCGTTCATAGACATCATCAGCTAAGTCGCCCACTGCTCTGCCAGATTCCATGGCTACACCAGCATCTACCACCACACAACCCTTAGGAATCATCGCGCTCGTTAGTAGGCCTGGTACGCCCGTGGCAGTGATAATAACATCTGCCGTGGCAGTTTCCTTTGCAATATCGTCAGAAGAATCACAAACCACTACATTTACTCCTGAATTTTTAAGGAGAATCTCCAGTGGCTGCCCAACCAATTTGCCATGTCCAATAATTACAACTTTGCGGCCGTTTTTTATATCTATATTATAGCCCGCCAGAAGCCAGAGAATTGCCGTAGCTGTGGCTGGGTCGAGTATTGCATGAGCACCAAGGGCATCAATGTCTTTTTCTGGCGCAACTAAATCGCAAATCTTTTGTGTTTCGGAAACATCAGCCAATGGCAACTGCACAATAATTCCATGTACAGAATCATCTTGGTTCAGTACAGTAATTAACTCGGCTGCTTCACTTTGTGCAATACGATGAATTTCTACCTCAATAAGAATATCGCTACCGTAGCGCTCTTTCAGGCGCATGTATATTTCAATAATTGGCTGTTCAACGGTCACGATAATAGCTAATTTTGGCACTACACCATAAGCTTGTCGTAAACCACGGACAGCTTTAATTTGGCGTTCTTTTACGAAGTCGGCAAGGTCAGCGCCGTTTAAGAGTCTCATCACTCTATGCTAACAGAGGTAACGTAAAAACAAAAGGTTCAAAGATGTATTTCGTTGCCTATACAACTCATCAGCGGAACTCTTACTTTCCGGATACATCCGCGCAGGAGGGCAGAGCGAGCTTGCTACGGAAAACCGCGCTACTCGCTCCGCCCCAACTACGCGCTAAAACGCGTTCATTCAGCCTGGCTTAGACCCAAACGGATCCTCCGCCTCCAACGTGCCCGTCTCGTAAGCTGTATTAGCCTCTTCAACAACCACAATGGTCTTCATCTGGATTAGGGCTTGCTTGCCCTCGAGAATCTGATCGCCCTTCTTGGCATTGAGATTCGCAGAAGGAAACTCACTGCCAAATGTACGCACGGTCCAACTGCCAGTACGCCAAGTGTCGTACTCACGAATCATGTCGAGCAGCTTGTTCTGCATACCACGATAGTCCGTGCGACACCCGTTCACCACCGAGAGAACCTTGTCATACCCTCCAGTCACACCGGAGAGATCAGGATAAGCCTCGGTGATAGCACTAAAGAGGGTTCCTCCGCCAACCTGAGCCGATGAACCTTCGTCATATCGACCCTTGACCGCATCTGTCATGATGCGATCAAAAGCTTCAGTTTGACCCTGCACGACACCAGCACTCTCACGAATCCGAATGATGCAATCACTCAGCGTATTGATATTGACGCTGTACTGCGCATTGAGCCCCGCTTCCTTGGTGTTGCCATTATTCTTGACGCCGTTGTTGACGAAGAACAGAATGCCACCGATTACAACCACCAGAGCCACAACAGCCCCAATAATAATCGTTGACCTATACTGCTTGAGCAGACTTCCGAAGTCGTTTGATTCTTGCATGGTTTTCTACCACCTCATCTTGTTGGAAGTTGGTGTCTTGTGAGTAGACTCTGCCGAGTGGAATCCTCGGAAGGGGTCGAGGTATAGCACCCCACCCCACCCTACGAGCGAAATCAACAAGACAATGAAGAACATCAGTATATTCGCACCTGTAGAAACTGGAATAGAATCTCTCAGGTACACGTAACCTGTTCCGCTATCTCCTTCGTCCTGACATGACATGCACGCACGCAAAAAAGGAAAATCTTGGAACATCACTCGCGCAAGTATGCCATCACCGAAGTGATAACGAACACTGGGCTCGCCGTTTTCGTCGACGTAGGGCTCGGCTCGTACAGAACCAAACACTGCATCAGGATCAAACGGTTTATCCTGCAATTCGAATTGCATAGCTGCAAGCATCTCGCCGTTGCCCTCTGGCATGCCCGTTTTGGCACGAGACCATTCGATAGTAGTAGCATCATCGCTAATGCCAAACACCAGAACAATCCCGTTTTTGGGGAGACCCCATTTACCAAGCTTGCTTTGCCAATAGGCAGTGAGTGCCCCAATGTACTCATCGGGATTATCAATAGCTGCTGCCGGTACTACCACGACATGTAGATCGCCTTGATGCTCGCTGCCCAGGGCAGCGTTAAAACGCATTAGGTGATCATGCCACGTAGAGAGGTCCGGCTCATTACCACCAACAGCTTGGATCTTTGTCGCCTGCATGCCCGAATCAAACAGCACTCCATTTTTCAGGTTGGCTGTGTGTTCAGGAAGCAATTCTGCAGATTCATAAGAGTCGATGCTCTCGCTGTACTGCTTGAGCAGCGTCCTCTCTGAGGGCAGAATGAAGTTGATGTACTCATTGACCTTTGTCACAGGCTCAGCATCACCGGCTTCAAGCCGAGCTTTGCTTACTAGCCACCGCTCAGGAACTCCACGACTCACATCACCCGGAAAACCCTTGCCACCTCTCCATTCTTGAGGACTCTCGGCAAAGATATTCTGAGCAATCGTAATTGTTCGCCCCAGGTTATCGGCCAGGAAGTAGCTATGTTCTGCTGTCGCGTAGGGACACCTGTGATAGCGTGTCTCATACTCAACATACGTCTCGCTACGCGTACCTCCTTTGCCATCTGATACGGAACGGCTCTTCGTAACTGCGACCTGGTATGGATCACAGTTGTAAACACGAATGCAAGAGCCATCGCGAGTACAGGGTGTTTCGCTTGAAGTAGCCGATACAATCGAACCATTCCAAAACTCCTGATATCCAGCAGTAGCTTGGGCTCGAGCAGCGTTTGGCCCAAAGACCACTGTCACCACTACCGCCATAAATACCACCAAGATACTTACCACACCGTATTCAATCCAAGTAACACGAAGTGGGTTGTCGTAACGATCACCCACCTTGAATCGCCAGGCAAGAGCCATGACAATAAGTCCCACTAGTAGCGGGACCACCACACTCATTACAAGAAGCACTGCGCCTCCTTGGTTAGGGGTCACATTCGGCTGAATATAACACGTTAAGGTTCACTTCTTACCGTTGCCCACCTTCAGACAAGTAGTTTGTATATTTTAACACTTTATTAAAAATAATTCAAATATAGTGAGCGGTTTTCGCAGCTATCCAACTACAGGTGGTTGAGGCGCTGTTGGTGATACAGGTGGAGTAGGTGTAGCAGGAGTTTGACCCTCGGGACCAGCAGGACCCTGATATTGTGCACCGCCAAATGCAAGCATTGGAAAGCCAATAATAGGAACTACTATTAGTAGTACTGCGTACCAAACATCTTTACCAAACGATTTGGCTACATCAATTAGAGCAATAATAGACACTATTAGGCCAATGAGTGAACCTAGCCCTGGAATAAGAACAAGTAACGCCCACCATCCAGGTCGGCCAGCAAGTTCGTATAGAACCCAGTTGTTATAAATTGGAATAAAAGCTGCCCAGGTATTTTGAACTTTAGCTTTTTTGAAAATCTTGTAATAACACAGTGCGAAGAACAAGTAAGCAAGTAGGCTCACAAAAAGTGCTACAAGAAAGATCACCAACACCACACCAGCTGATATGCTATCTGATGTTGTACTAGCCGGCGTGTAGTCGTAGCTCGATGTGTAGTAGCGGCTACTTTGCGCAACCGCTGTTAATATTGAAAGCATATATAAAACCCTTCTATTTGTTGATTATGAATTGATTATAGCAGATCTTTACATCAAGGTTATGTTACTCAAAAATGCTACTATTAAACTATGAACTACATCTATCACGGCGTACCCGACCAAATGATTGGCACGGAACTGAAGCCGCTCACACAGATATACGAGACAAACTCTGAGCTGCACAAGAAGTACTCAGAAAAATATAAAGGACGTGAAGAGCTTTTGGAGCGTAGGATACCTCTGCTCAACTGCCTATGGAATGCTGTTGTTCATCTCTCGCCGCTCCACCCTCGCAAAGTATTTGAACTTCAAAAAGAGCTGGGACTAATCTTAGATTTGCCCTCATGTGAGTATTTCGAGATTGATCTCACAACACTTGATCCTGGAAAAACGGTTGTTTATTTCAAAACCGGGCCTGGCGAAGAAAATACCGAAACCAAATGGTTGAAAGATATTGATTTTGCTACTCTTCGAGAGATCCCGCCAGCTACAATAGCTTATTACAAATCACTCGTCGGAACTGGTGAACAACCATTTAACTATCAGTTCATTCCCCACATACTGTACAAAGGTAGCCTTGATATATCATCAGCACACAAAGTGCGTCTAGGGTAGCGGGACAAAAGATTAACCGAACTACGGCATACCCCAGACCAAGGGCTAGTGTATTTTTTCGTTAGCTTCAAGCATTGCTAGTATTTTGTCTTGTCGTCTTTTGCGAGTTTCATCGGTTTTAGCTGTCTGCAAACGCCAAGCAATCGCATACCTATTAGTTTTATTAAGTGTTTCAAAGAATTCTTTTGCTTTAGGATTTTTATGCAACTCTGCTAAGAAGTAATCTGGAACTACCATGTCACTTGGCTTGTCGTATGCTGCACTCCATCGGCCATCATCCTTTGCACGCTCTACTTCTGTAATACCTGTAGGCATCATTAAGTCCGCATCAGTAAGCCGTTGAATGTGTTCAATATTACGTTTTGACCACAAGCTATTCTTGCGCCTTGGTGTAAACTTTTGTAAATATGAGAGTTCATCACTTTTCTTCCTCTGGCCGTCAATCCATCCAAAGCATAATGCACTATCCAAAGCCTCGGCATGGGTAATCGAAGCAAGCCCAGACGATTTTTTGTACAGCCGTAACCATACTCCATCGGTTTTGGAGTGATGTTCGGCGAGCCACTGTCGCCACTCCTGAATATTCTTAAAAGCAATAGTCTCGTAATCTTTCATTATCCAATCATAACAAAAAAGACGCCCTAATAGGGAGTCTCTCCTAGTACTTATATCTGGAGGACTATAGTAGGCGCTATCGCAACTTTATTGAGAGCCCCAACTCATCAGGGCGCTAACAAACCACAAAACCAATAAACCCACGATTCCTGTTATTACACTAACCGTCAAAGCTGGGACGAAAATTACCTTCTTTCCCCTGTGTGCGAGAGCAAAGCCAAACAGCCCAGATGCTACTACGCACCCCAAGACAAACAGTAACGCTACCGTTTGAGGAGAGCCGTAAAAAGGCTTTGTTGAAGAGTAAATTTTACTCCAAATAACCGTCAAGCTAACGGTTGCTAAGTAAACTAACGTGCCGCAGTACGCAAGGACCTCTAGTTGTTTACTGGTGACTATTTTTTTCATTAGTATTAACTATAGCAAAAAAGACGCCTCAAATTAAGAAGTCTTTCATGGTGCCTATGCCTGGAAGGACATAGTAGAGTTTATCAGGATAAAATTGTGATGAGTGCTACAAATATCCGAGGTTTTGCAGAGTTGTCTTAATTGGAGGGGTTAGGGTCAGTTTTGTAAGTCTCGATATAGGATGCCAGGCTGCTTCGACAATATCGTCATCGCAACTTATGGCTATTTCGGTTGCTGGCTTGTTAGCATACACAGTAAAATCATAGAACGTCATAGCCACCATTACTCTTTCATTTGTATCTCGTAAAACCTTTTCGCTTTCACCAGTTAGTACGGTATTTAGCAATTTTACTTTGTAGGGCGTGATATCAATTCCAACTTCTTCGATCGTTTCTCGAATGGCAGCCTGAAGCTTTGTTTCACCTTCTTCAATACCACCACCTGGAATTATCCACGAATCTTTGTAGACTCCACCTTTGCGGCTTTTTCCAAGCAGGAGTTGATTATCGTTAGAGAAAATAAAGGTACCAACTATATCTCGATGAATTGTTCGCATTAGCTTATTATACCAAACAAAAAAGTCTCTCTGATGAGAAGTCTTTCATAGTGCTTATGTTTGGAGGGACACGGTGGAACTTATCAGGACAAAGCTAATCGCAATGCCTAGGCCCGCAGTTTTATATCAAGTTGTTCCAGAAGAAATACATGAAACTCAGTCATGAATGGATTCCAGAGCATATGGGGGCGTTTGTGTTTTACGATGGTTTCAATTATTTTATCTGGCTCAATGCCTACATATTCTTTATATCGCCACTTAGTAATTTCAGGTGGCATTAAGTAGTCAATAATATCTGGGTTGATTTTATCAATTGATTTTGCGAATTTTGCCGATTTACTAGACTTTGTTTCGGCATCATCGTAAATATCATGGTATATAGGATTAAGGAGCCCGAGAGCCGCTTCTCGCTCTGTTATATGAGAGTCGACTTTTTTAGTAAATACCATTTCATCACCTGTGATTAGCTCTCCGATGTCATGAATCGCCATCATTATTAACGACTGACCCAAGTCAACATCCGAATCCTTAACGTAAGGATATAATGCAGTACCAAGCATAGGTAATGAGCCGACATGCTCTATGAGTGTTTCCCGCACTATGTCATCGTCAGGATGGTAATTGTATCCTTTGAGCTGTTCTTGTGCGACTTTCAGTAGGTACGGCTGTGTAGTGGCTCGTCGTTCAAGCGAGTAGTGCTCGAACAAGAATTCAATCTGATCTAGTATCTCTTGCATGCTTGGTACTTTGGGCATGCATTAATCATACCAAACAAAAAGACCTCTCGGATGAGAAGTCTTTCATGGTGCTTATGTTTGGAGGGACACAGTGGAACCTATCAGGACTAGTATTATGCGATCTTGTTACAATTCAGAACGTATTTTCATCCATAATTTGCCGAGTTGATTTTCGCCGCCTCCATCCTTACCTCGACCCCAAAATTCATCAACAGGCGAATCCTCGGCAATTTCTTCGTCACCGCTTTTAACCAATGCATCACGGACTTCCTGGTGTTGATCAAGCTTTGCCCGAAGGATGGATTCCATTACTGACAGCTTTTTTGCACTCCAGTCAGAATCTTTTGCTGACTCATACTTCTGGTTACTAACTTCTTTGGCAAGCAACGGACTCTTTGCTGCTATTATTTCTCGTTTTCCGTCAGGATCAGTGCATTTAGCAGCTTGAAACGCGTGCTCACTCGTTGGATACAGAACTCCATTAATTTCTACCGCATTAGCCGAGAAATTATTCAGAACATCGTACCACTGGCCGTAGAAATAAATAGGCATAAATTTATTATAACAAAAAAGACGCCTCTGATGAGAAGTCTTTCATGGTGCTTATGCTTTGGAGGTCCATCGTGCTAGCTATCGCAACTTTGCGTTAAAAGAAGTTCTACTCGTTGCTGATGTGGAACTTCAACCTCCTCATGATGCGCATTCACCGCATCAGTTGACAGGCCTATTGCGGCCGAAACCACAGCAGGCATTCTCAAGTCGTAAGGCGAAAGATATCTAATTATATTACCCATATAGTTTGGCGTAAGCATGACATCTAAGACGCTTCCGCAAGTGTCAGCAGTTTCAATATCTTGTTCGGCCAGAGCTGCCTGTCCGTGACTAGCAATATCCATCACGTATCGAGCCGTTTGTGGGTGCATGACAGCGATAGCATTAAAGTGTGTCACCTCATCATGACGACGCCAGTCATTAAATATAAACTCTTCATATGGTGCTACCAACTGGTCTTTAATAGCATCATAATATTGTGAAACAAGGTATTCACCCTTAGTAAGACTTCCGAGATATGCAGCCGTTGGTGTCCGTCCATAGGTGTCTATAAAAACTTCTTCACTTTCTACGATACGAATTGCTGGCTCATCTCCCATACCGAGTTTTTGGCGAAGCATAGCAGCCTCGGCATTATAGGCATCAAGGTCTTCAAGTTGTTCATATACAGGGTATCGTTTTAATAGTTCAAATTGCTCTACTTTTCCCATTGCCTAACTCCGTACTTAGTAATTACAGCTAGTTATATCCTTATTGAGGTGAGTATGCAAGCACAAGCAAAAAGGCTCCTCTAGCCAAGAAGTCTTTCATAGTGCTTATGTTTGGAGGGTCAGGAGGGACTACTTTGTATAATCTGCAAGCTTTCTCGAAGCGAGCTTCTGCGAGAGCTCTTGATTATCGAACCCTCGACACTAAATCTGCTTCGCATATTTGTCTAGGGTTCAAGCCCTAAACATTCCAAAACAAAAACTCCCGAGATGGGAGTTCTTATTTTGGAGGGCTATAGTGGACATTATCGTAACTGAAATAACAATTTGTAATTCTTGAACGTCTCTGTAGTGTTCCAAGAAACTTGTCTAAATGTAATTGGGCCGCGCAGAAATGCGCGGCCCGAGATCGGTTGCCCGTACGTTAATCTGCGAAGATCTCATTTACGCAGCGTATATGGATGGGCGGCTACCCGATGACCACCTGGCCGTTCACGGTCACCCGCTCGATGTCCCCGGTGTGGGAACCTCTGCTGCCGAAGTAGATCGGCGCTCCCAGCCGGAGGTAGCGGTCCATGACCACATTCTCCGGGAGGGGCGGGTAGTGCTTCCGGTTGGTGGTGGTGATCGACACTCCCTGGATGGTCGTGCGCTGGGCACGGGTCCCTTGGATGGTGACGAAGCACCAGGTGGAGCTACGGGTCGAGACCCGCACCACCTGGCCCGGCAAGGCCCGACTCATGTCGTACTCCCGAGTGGGAGTGCGACGGTCCTGGTTTGCAAGCTCGGTTGCCATAATGTTGGGCCTCCTATTGGCTCAACTAACCCCTAGCCTGTGCTAGGGTAACCTTCATCCTGTATGTAGGTTATGTTAATAATAAACTATGTTTCGATATTTGTCAATACCTGAATTAAATTATACGGGGATTATTTCACTAAAGAACAAACTTTTTTTAATGTAAATTTCCCAACCGACGACTATATCAAAGTTCGAGAGTATATAAAAAGACCTCTAGAGAAGTCTTTTAAGAACAGTTAATGGAGGGACTCGGTCACATTCTGCGACCCCGAAACTTTCATACTTATGGCATAGCCACAAATCTGAAAGGTTTCCTTGCGAAATACCACTGGCATTTCTCACCCTATCGGGTTCGAGCACGCCGCTAAATTTCCAATTTAAAAATCCACATAAAGTGGATTCATAAATTGGAGGGCCAGGAGGGACTCGAACCCTCGACACCCTGCTTAAGAGGCAGGTGCTCTAACCAGCTGAGCTACTGGCCCGTATTTAGTTTTGGAATGTACAAACTCAGTTTATTTATAGCCGATACATAGGTGAGATTTAGTTAGAACACTTGGTGCTACATAACGCTACTCGACAACAAGTGTCTCGGACAGGGCAGCTGAGCTACTGGCCGTATCTAAAACGAAGATGCGCTTCAGAACAACTGGCTACTATAACAGATTGAACGCTTGATGTAAATCATGCTTAGGTTAAGATAAAGATATGCAATTACTACAAAGTCACAAAGTTTTAGTAATTATCTTATGCATCAGCGTTCCGTTGGTGGCCATCGTTGTCTTAAATATGGCTTTTATTTTCTACAATGGTACCGTGACATCGCCGCCAAATATACCACAAAATATACAAAAATTAGGTCAGGGCAAACCACTTACCTACGCTGTACTAGGTGACAGCACGGCCGTTGGACAAGGTGGTGAATATAGCAAAGGTATTGCGGTTGCTACGGCCGCTCATATAGCAAAAAATTACTCCGTTGAATTCAAGAATTTTGGCAGCTCTGGTGCTCGAATATCGGATGTTGCCAATATACAAGTCTCGCAAGCTACAGGCCTCAAGCCTGATTTGGTATTGATTTCCGCTGGAGCGAACGATGTCACTCACTTCACTGCCCTGTCGAAGATTGAAGATGATGTTAACGTAATTATCGACCGCTTACGTGCGAATAACCCTAAGGTTAAAATTATCTTTATCGGCTCGCCCGAGATGAGCTCAATTCCACGTTTCATACAACCTACAAAATACATCCTCGGGCTCCGATCGACTCAAGTGAATAGAGTTTTTCAGAAGGTGATATCTGCTCATGAGGAAGCCCTCTTCTCACCTATTGCCCAGCGGACAGGGAGTATGTTCGCACAAGATCCAGCTCTTTTTGCACAAGATAAGTTTCACCCCAATACCGCGGGCTATGATGTTTGGATACCAGTATTGATTGAATCTATCGACACCGCCCTAGCTAGATAAATATGTGGTGATATACTATAACCATAAGTAATTAGATAAAAGATAAGGAGTTACGCATGGAGCAACCAACAACAGTACCAACATCGGAGTCAACTCCACCACAACAAGCGACAAACCCTAGTGCGAACCCCACCAACGGTCTAGCGGTGGCCTCATTAGTAACTGGTATTATATCTTTCTTAGGAGGCTTCTTCTTAGTAGGTGGGCTATTCGGAATAGCGGCTATTGTACTGGGTATTATTGGCCTTAAACGAGGTGGTGGTAAAGGCCTTAGTATTGCCGGCATTATTCTTGGTGCTCTTGGTATTATTGGTTCAATTTTAGGAATTCTCTTCTGGGTTCTGGTATTCGGTAAAGCTGCTCACGATGTTTCTAATAATGTGAACGACTTTAACCAAGAACAGCGTGCGGCACTAACAAGCCAGAAAGAGTTTACTAAGGGTGAGGCAGCTCAATTTGGTAATATCCAAGTTACGGCTACTAGTGTCACTAGAGGTTATATACCTGCAGATAGCTTCTTCAAACCTGCCGAAGGCAAAGAGTTCGTTGTTGTTGGACTGACGCTCAAGAATACCGGAACTGAATCAGAAATGATCTCTCCGTACACCTTCAAACTTGAATCAGGTGGTGTTGCCTACGGACCCAGCTTTGTTACTGGCCCAGGCACTGGGCTCAGCTCAATAACACTGAATCCGGGCGCGAGTACAAGTGGTGAAGTAGTCTTTGAGGTAGACAAGACTGCAACCGACCTCAGACTCACCGCAGATGATTACGCTTACAACCCTGATACGTACAAATCTGAGACCGTAAAATATACGCTTGCGCTGTAGGCAACTACTTAATACGTAACAAAAAGAGCTGGCGTAGGCCAGCTCTTTTTGTGTAACTACCCACACCTATCGATATTCAGGGTTCTGAAAATCAAAACGCGCGCCTGCATCCCATTCGGAACGGACATTGCCATAAGGTGGAAGACCCCCAGCATTTTTTAGTAACTGTGCCATATGCATAAGGTTCCAGGTCATAAAGGTAGTATTACGATTAGTGAAATCATTTTGCGGGCCACCAGAGCCCTTTTCAAGATAACTAGGTCCAGGGCCAGCTTCGCCCACCCAACCTGCATCAGCCTGCGGAGGAATAGTGCAACCAATATGCTGCAGACTATAGAGAATATTCATAGCACAATGTTTGATGCCATCTTCGTTACCCGTAATCAGACAACCGCCTACTTTACCATAAAACGCATACTGTCCTTGCTTGTTTAGCTCAGCTGAATTTCCATACAACCGCTCAATAATCTTTTTAGTAACAGAACTATTGTCACCCAACCAAATTGGGCCAGCGACCACCAAGATATCGGCTGCTTGTACTTTTTTGTAAAGTTCGGGCCATTCGTCGGTTGCCCAACCTTGCTTAGTCATATCTGGATAGACGCCCGTGGCAATATCGTGGTCGATCGGCCGAATAACCTCTGTCTTGACGCCATGTTTTTGCATAATTGCTATGCTCACGTCTATTAAGCCTTCGGTGTTACTCACTTCTGGGCTCTTTTTGAGCGTACAGTTAAAATACAGCGCTCGTAATTGGCTAAAATCCCACTGTTTTTCTACCATAATGTACCCCCTTATATCTACCTTTTATTATACGCTCAGCGTCAACTGTATTTGCTCAAAAATAGCAGATAACGGTGGTAGTGATACCTTGAGGACAAGATTAGATTAATGAGAGTAGTTCAGTAAAATCGCTGATGGTGGCCGTAGGCTTTAATTTTTGAAGTTCTTTCAAATCGTAGAATTTTTCATGTTCTGGTGGATAAAAAAGTACGGCGTCTATATTAGCGTTATGTGCAGATTTTATATCTTTTTCAGAATCTCCAATCATTATAGATTCTTCTGGTAGTGCATCCAGTTGCTTCAAAGCTTTTAGAATTGGTTCCGCGTCTGGTTTTATATTGCGCACATCATCTCCGCAGACCACCGTATCGAATAGTGTTTCAATATCGAAGCTTATTAAAAGTGGGTCGATTTGAGAGTGTACAGAGGTAGTAACTAGTGCGGTCTTCTTTCCAGCCTGTTTTAATTTTTTCAAAACAAACACACTGTTGGCATATGCCTGAACAAGTGGCAGATCATTTTCCGACAAGGCCGCTGCTTCGCTTATTATCACTTCAGGATTCTCGTGGCCTAGCTTTTTTAAACGATGTGATAACAGTTCAAAGTTTGCTCCTATTTCTTTGTCAGACAGAAAATAGTCGTGCCTCTCAAGAGCAGATTTTAGTGAACTATGCCATATGTCTAGCGTTCTTACGATGCTACCATCCCAATCAAAAAGCAGATATTTATATTTCTTCATTGCTATATAGCTTAGCAGATCCCAATACTACGCACACTACAGCCATAGACTACATACCTACCTGGAATACCGAGGTGGAGCTAGATCTAACCGAGTGTCTGGTCAATCCACTCAGCTAGCTTTGAATTAACTACTACTGGAATAAGACGTATCATGGGAACTTCTTCTGAAGTAACAGTTTCAACATCGTGGACTAGTGCTTCTTTTTTCGCTGCTGTGGTAAGTGAAGTAATGGTCACGTAGTTCATTTCCTCAATTTTGCCCTTCCACAAAAAACGAGCTGGTGACTTCAAAAATTGCCCACCGGTAGTTAACTTCTTTTCAAGCAATGAATTAAGAATACTGTCTGCTTGTTCCTGGGTTTCTGCTGAAATAAATACTTCATAATAGTCTTGCATGGCTTATGGCATCAGTATAACAAAAAATTAAATATTAAGGCTGAGAAAGCATACAGCTCTTTTGATATCAGATCGTTTGGTCAGAAAAGATGCAACTTATTGACAATTATGATATAATATAGATATAAAGGTTGAGGTTGCTATGGAATTATTTGGTGAAAAATCGGGCGAAACTGCTCAAACATATGCTGGTCAGATATATACAATTATAGATCAGGTAGGCCTGTCGGCAGAAACCATCTCTCCTGAGGCAATTATTGGTGGCTCAGAGATCCTGCTGGATATACATGCTAGATGTGGTGACCCCAATAGTGAAACATACGAACCATACCATAATGACCAACACGCCCTACAAGTACTAAGTCGCAGCTGGCGTCTGCTGCAACTTTTACAAAAGATCATGCCTGAAAAATTCAGTGGCTCCGATTACGAGGCATTACTCTGGGCTTCGCTTGGTCATGATGTAGTACGTGGCACAGGTGGAACGCTCGGTGAAGATGAACGACAGAGCGCACAGCTTATCGCAGCACGGATGCAAGAAGCTGGGTGCGAAGATACTATGTGCGAGCAGGTAGCCGATATTATTCTTACTACTATTGTTGAGCACGATGAACAGGGCCGAATAAAACAGACTAACATCCGCTCGGGTAACAAAGATCCTCTGAGATTAATCTTAGCTACTGCCGATATTAACGGTGTCGCCATGGAGGGCATCCCCACCATGATTAATGATGTGTTTAATCTCTACATGGAGGTACGACACAGAACGGTTGCAGACATGGTTGCAAACCCTGAAGAGGTGATTGAATTCTTTTTTAGCCAAGCGCAGTTTTTAGAGAGCCGACTTGAAACACTTTCTGGAGATTTTGCGTACTACTTCACTCAAGAGGAAGTAGCGATTGTACAAGCTGCTTATGAGGAAGAATTCACGCAAGCGACTCGAGACGGCATTGGAGCGGCTAATGTATTGTTCCGTTTTCCGCACCTTGGAGAACTTGCAATCACCGACGCCCTGCAAACTTCTCACCAATCTGTTCCTGATATCGAAACAATAAAGCAACGACTCGCCACCCTCCTAACTCGCCGCTCCAAGCATACGGATGGGTAGGATACCCGAGACTGTAGGGGTCGGCTTTAACAGTTATGAGCACCTTACTACTATAGGTCAGTTTTCAGTGGCTGCTTGGTCCTCGATGAGAACCTCGTTGCAATGAATCTAGCTAAACCAGGGTACACGATAAGCCACAGGGTCGTGAGTCCTACTTCATGATTAAGTGTATTAGCGAAGTAGAAGATAAAAGGAGTACAAATACTTAATCCAAAAATACTGATCACTGTTGAAATTCTAGCTGGATATTTTTTCAAAAATAAAAAAGCTAGTAAAGGTGCAGCTACTAGGACGATAAGTACCCACAGAATACCCACAGCAAAGAAGGCAAAAAACAGAAAACCAAGATCTGACAGGTCGTTCTTCTCAGCGCCCATAAAGGATACGAGCGCCATTACTCCTAACGCTGAGGTGGGGACTACCGCCATAGCATAACCAAGCAATACCGCTAGGTAGGTGTAGAGGTAGCCTTTGTTTGCTAGGGATATTGTTATCATTACTTAGTCTTAATCATACCTCATACGACACGCGACTGTCACCACTTTGGTATTGAGAACCATGCAATCATAAAGGTCGGACCTTTAACAGATGAGGAAAATACAAGCTACAGAATGCCTCATATATTTACTAAAGTAAATATGGTCGACAGGCCGAGTTCATCGAAACAGACCATGAAAAAAGCCAGGTACAAGATCTGGCTTTTTTCATGGTACACCCGGACGGATTACTAAGGTATAGCCTGCAAGCTTTCTCGAAGTAAACTTCTGCGAGAGCTTTTGGTTATCGAACCTACGGTTCGTATTCGCTTCGCGAATATAACCAAACAAAAAATCCACCGCAGGGTAGATTCTTTGTTTGGTACACCCGGACGGATTCGAACCGCCGACCCTCTGTTCCGAAGACAGATGCTCTATCCAGCTGAGCTACGGGTGCATATAAACGCTTAGTTAGTATATCATCTGTTATGAGTTTTGGGCACTTCTTAGGCGCCTCGAGCCTCACGTTTGCTATACTATGGAGTAAATGAAAGTTCAAGACCAGGTTACCCTTGCACCTTATACTTCCCTGCACTGCGGTGGGATAGCTGAGAGAGTTATATTCTGTACCTCACTTGCAGATGTCAGAGAGGTGCTGTCTAGTGTAAATTCTACGCCACTCTGGATTCTCGGCTATGGTACAAATGTTCTTATCTCTGACAAAGGACTACCCGGCACTACACTACTACTGCATGGTGGTGAGATAAATCGCGAGAATGATATGCTCATAGCAGATGCTGGGGCTTGGTGGGATGACGTAGTGCGTACGAGTATTGAGCACGAGCTTTGGGGCATAGAACTTATGAGCGGTATTCCCGGAAGCGTTGGCGCGGCCGTAAGTGGCAATATTGCTGCCTACGGTCAACAAGCTGCCTCAACCCTTGCCTGGATAGAGATTTTGGATACTAGCCTCAAAACACTTCGCAAAATGTCTGTTGCTGAAATTATGTTTGATTATCGCAGCAGTTCTTTACAAGACAACCCGGAGCTCATCATTACTCGAGCTGCTTTCAAGCTCTCGCGAGCAGAGACCACGCCGTTAACCTACGAATCAGCTCGCGTAGCAGCAGTAAAATTAAACCTAAATGTAGAGGATCTTACAGATAGACGGGAGATTATTCTTGAGGCTCGTCGTCGAGCAGGCTCCCTTTATCTTCCAACTGATCCAACCGCTCAGTACACAGCAGGTTCTTTCTTCAAGAACCCACTCGTTTCGGCCGAACAGGCTCTGCAACTTGCCTCTTTCGACGAAACCGGTAAATCACTGGAGCGAATTATGAAGCAAAACCAAGTACATGGTGGTACTAGCAAGCGCGTCTCGGCTGCTCACGTACTACTGGCTGCAGGCTTTAGCCGTGGCCAGACCTGGGGCAACGTTCGCTTACACCCTAAGCACGTGCTAAAACTTGAAAATACAGGGGGAGCAACCGCCCAAGAAATCTATACGGTTGCTCAGGAAATCATACAGACAGTCAAACAAAAACTTGAGATTACACTCGAGCCTGAAGTGAAGTTTCTCGGTGATTTTAAATGATACAATTGATACATGTCGTCTGATATTATCATCTTATTAATCTATGCGATCCCCGCCCTCGTTATAAGCATCAGTCTGCACGAGATGATGCACAGCGTAGTTGGCTATTGGCTAGGAGATGACACCGCCAAAATGCTCGGACGCATTAGCCTGAATCCGCTCAAGCATATCGACCCAGTCACCACGATTGGCCTACCACTCATACTCGTCGTGATGGGTCTACCACCTTTTGCGGCCGCTAAGCCTGTGCCAATTCAGATGCACCGACTAAAATTTGAAGAATTTGGTATGGCTCTAGTCGGGCTTGCTGGACCGCTAACCAACCTCTTGCTGGCAATTATCTCAGGGTTGCTATTAAAGTTCGTCGAGCCGAGTGCACTTGATCTTCTTGCAAATGGACAGATCATTATTAACCAACCATTGGTTGGTTTCTTGAGCTACATGGTAATGATGAATGTGGGATTATTTGTCTTTAATATGATCCCCTTTCCGCCGCTTGACGGTTCCCGTGTCTTATACGCACTCGCGCCTGAGGCTGTACAAAAAGTAATGATGCAGATCGAACAACTTGGCTTTACAGCTATCTTGATCTTCATGTTCGTAGGATTCCCACTCATTAGCCCACTGATTCTTGGCGTACAGCGGCTCATACTGACATTTCTTGCGAGCTAATCTTTAGTTATCACTTGGCAAAGGGAACTGCTTGGAAAAAGCGATGACTTCTTGGTGTAAGTGTTGCAGTTTCTTCTCGTCAGTTCGTGAAATAATTGCTTGGTGCATCCAACTCGCTACTGTTTCCATATCTGCTTCTTTTAGTCCACGAGTGGTAATGGCTGGCGTACCAAGACGTAGGCCGCTTGGACGAAACGGTGGTAGTGTATCGTTCGGAATAGCGTTACAGTTGGCACTCAAACCAATTTTATCGAGGATAATCTGCGCCTCACGGCCATCAATACCAAAGCTGGTCATCATGTCTATTTGTATAAGATGGTTGTCAGTGCCATTCGTTACTAACTTAAACCCTTTTTTTATAAGTTCATCGGCCAGACGCTTGGCATTTTTGAGGATCTGCTGAGCATATAGTTTAAAATCTGGCTGAGCTGCTTCACGAAAAGCCACAGCCTTGGCCGCAATCGTGTGCATATGTGGACCACCCTGGAAACCCGGGAAAACTTCTCGGTCAATTAAGGTAGGGAGGTTGTCAACAGTCTTCTCTGGTGCCTTTAGCGGGTTACCCGCCGTGCCCTTTGTTAAAATCAGGCCACCGCGTGGACCACGCAGAGTCTTGTGAGTTGTGGTGGTAATAATATGAAAGCCAAAATCAAAAGGATTTGGTAATACCTTCGCAGCTATGAGACCCGCGATGTGAGCCATATCTGCCATCAATACGGCATTCACCTCAGCCGCTATCTCTGCAAATTTTGCGTAATCGAGGCTTCGTGGATAGCCGCTAAAGCCTGCCAGAATAATCTTTGGCCTCTCAGCAAGTGCAACTGCGCGCATTTGTTCATAATCAATCTCACCGGTTTCTATATCTTTCATACCATAACGGACAAAATTGTAGAGTTTAGCACTACTTGTAATAGGCTGCCCATGAGTGAGATGCCCACCTTGGTCAAGCTTCATAGCCATAACCGTATCTCCCGGTTCTAACCATGCCTGATAAACGGCAATATTAGCTGGAGCACCACTATGGGGTTGTACATTGGCGTGGTCAGCACTAAACAGCTCTTTAGCTCGGTCAATTGCCAGTTGTTCAATTTTATCGGTATTCTCTTGCCCACCGTAGTAACGTCGGCCTGGATAGCCTTCAGCATACTTATTAGTTAGAACACTACCCATCGCCTCAAGTACATCTCGTGAGACATAGTTTTCTGAAGGAATTAACTCAAGCCCTTCTCGTTGACGTTTTTCTTCAGCTGCCAATAATTTCAGTATTACCTCGTCATGTTGTGCCATATCTGCCCCTTTCGCGTATATACTATCTTTTCATAATACTACAGCATGCTATACTTGTAATACTTATTTCTTCTCTTGATTCTTACAAATAGCACTTGATATATCATATGTGATATGTTATAGTGCTTATGATGCAAGAATATCAACAGAAAATCGGGGAACTTATTTCCCGAATTCGTAATCAACAGGGCTTAACGCAAAAAGAGTTAGCCCAGCGACTTAGTACAAGTCAGAGTGCTGTTAACCGTATTGAAGCCGGGCGACAGAACGTCACACTTGAGATGCTCGCTCGTATCAGTGATGTACTTAATAAAGATCTTATCAGTCTTGGCACTGGTTCAGTGAATCTACGTGTAGAAGGCGGTCATAAACTAAGTGGTGCGGTAGAAGTAAAAGTAAGCAAGAATGCCACCGTGGGCTTACTCTGCGCTGCACTACTCAACAAGGGTACTACTACCCTCAAGAAAGCTCCTCATATTGAAGAGGTCTTTCGGTTAATCGAGGTATTAACAAGTATTGGCGTACGAGCCACCTGGTTAGATAATGGAGATTTAGAGATAAAGCCTCCAAAAAAGCTCCAGCTTGAGAAGATGGATGTCAGTGCTGCTCGCAGAACCCGAAGCATTATCATGTACCTTGGTGCACTCATGCATACATATAAGACGTTTAAGCTCCCTTATGCTGGTGGCTGCAAGTTAGGCAAACGTACCGTAGCGCCCCATTTGCACGCGCTTGCCGAATTTGGCGTAAAGGTTGCAACTCGAGACAATTACTACGAAGTTAAAGTAAGTAAACGAGCCCCTGCTAAACAAGTTGTGCTGTATGAAATGGGTGATACGGTAAGTGAAAATGTCTTGATGGCAGCTGCCCTAACCGAGGGCATAACTGAAATCCGCAATATTAGCAGCAACTACATGGTGCAAGATATGTGCTTCTTCTTAGAGGCCGTAGGCGTCACTATAGAGGGTGTCGGTACAAACGCTCTACGAGTACACGGAGTGAAAGAGATTGATGCTAATGTTACTTTTGCTCCAACCGAAGACCCTATCGAAGCAATGAGTTTTTTGGCCGCTGCATTTACAACCAATTCTAAAATTACCGTTAAACGCTGCCCGATAGATTTTCTACAAGTTGAACTACTCCGATTAGAAAAGATGGGTTGTAAGTTTAAGGTTTCCAAAAGCTATAAAGCTGAAAATGGCCGAGGCAACTTGGTTGATATTACGACGCTCGATTCACCGAAACTTATTGCCCCAGAAGACAAACTACTAGCCCTTCCCCATCCTGGTATTAATATGGACAACCTGCCCTTCTTCGCACCGATCGTAGCACGTGCCAAAGGTACCACATTAATACACGACTGGAGCTATGAGGATCGTGCTCTATATATGACAGACCTCCGCAAACTAGGTGTAGATGTCAAACTCGCTGATCCTCACCGCGCGTTCATCACAGGGCCAAGCACTTTTGTTGCAGCAGATGTTAACTCGCCACCTGCGCTTCGTCCAGCTGTTATTATCCTTATTACCATGCTGGCCACTCCTGGCACAAGCATTCTTCGTAACACGTATTCAATTGCTCGTGGTTACGAGGATTTCGCAGAACGCCTTAATAGTCTTGGTGCACATATCACCACTATGCGTGGTGATATTTAGCTCAAGCTAAGGCCTAGCAACCAAGCCGTCTTCGGTAACTTCGCCCAGCGGCTTGGCCACAAAGACTTCTCGTCCGTCTGACTCACCCTTCAAGGTGCAGGTGTAGAGCGTTAACCTGGCAGTATCACTCTTCTGCTCAATCTCAACCTGATCGGGCTTTACTTCGTAAGATTTTTCAACCTCGTAACCGTAGCGCTTTCCCTGAAAATCTACCAAGATTTGGTCACCAATGACTAATTTATCAATGTGGTAAAAAGGTGATTTCTGACGTGTTTGGCCAGGTGTTAAGCCCATACTAAAACGGTGGGCACTCACAATAAAGTTACCACCAATAGTTGGGTCACCCCGTTCTGGAAAGCGGTGCCAGGCACCTTTTTCCAGAGCTTCAGCCCCACCGGTCACCAGTGGTACGCTGACGCCAATTTTAGGTATATAGACCATATCACCGGCTGGCTGTGACAAGCTTTTGGCATCAATTTGCTGCACTGGGTAAAACACGGGAATATTTGGCGTCATAACAAGTAGCAGAATATACATACCTGCTGCCATTGTACTGAGCGAAACAAAGAGTAGTAGCGCAGAGAGGACTGGTCGTTTTTTTCCAGACTTTATAAGACCTTCTTTATGCTTAAAATACATACCTTTGCTACTATCCTACTCTTAGTTAATTATTATTGTGCGTGATGCTCAGCCTCAGCGGCTTCAGCTTCCTCAAATGTTTCGTGAATTGTACCCTTAGGATGCTCGGCTGGAGCGTAGATTGAATAAAGCTTCAGTGGCACATCACCAGTATTGATAATGTTGTGCCAAGTACCTGCTGGTACGAAGATAGCAAAATCATCCTCAGCTTCTTTTTCAAAGCTCAAATCATCTTTAGCTGGACCCATAACCACCTTGGCTGTCCCTTCTTCGATACGCAGAAACTGGTCGTGGTCGTCATGTACCTCAAGACCGACTTCTCCAGCGACTGGAATTGCCATAACGGTCATTTGTAAGTTTCTGCCCGTCCATTTTGCAACACGAAACTTATCATTACTAACTGTTAGCTCTTCAATATTAACCACGTAAGGTTGTTGACCATAGTCTGTTGTATCCATACACCCTCTTTTCATAGTTTATTAATCGGTACCTTCTATTATAACACTAGCGTCACCCCTTCGTCGTGCTAGATGTGCAATCCACTACGTCTTTATAAGGTCACCGTTGCAAGTTTCAAGTAAGAACGGTCTCTCGCCCCAACCAATCGCATAAGGATAATCTGGATGTACGCGGTACTCGAGATCACACAGTGAACATATCATTTGCCCACTAGCTCGATGAAGCTCATCGATTCTTGCAAGCTCCTCTTTTGGCACATCTTCCTCTTCGAGGTTTTGGCCCAATTCACGCGCTAAGTAAAGTGAATGACGAACAAGTTTTGTCCGATACCGTACAAGTTCTGGGTTTCCCTGCCATCTCATAATGTATTTAGTATACTCAATTAGCTCCTACATTTGCTATAATCATCAGGTATGCGGGTGTCGTACAACGGCTAGTATATGAGTTTTCCAAACTCAGGACCAGGGTTCGATTCCCTGCACCCGCACCACATGCCCCGGTAGCTCAGAGGATTAGAGCAATGGGCTTCTATCCCACAGGCCGTAGGTTCGATTCCTACCCGGGGTACCATTTCTAAGCGACTGGTATAGTTCAGTTCTAATTTTTATATATCACGCCCACTAAACCAAAGATTTAGCTACGCTTATCGAGGGCAGCTTGGAGTTCGGGAGCATCTAGCAGTAGTGTTGAGCCAGCGGCAGCACTATTAGTAAGTAGTTTCTGAGCTACTACATTTTCTACACTGCGCTGCGTAACGCGTCTTAGCGGCCGAGCACCGAGCCGTGGATCGTAGCCAACATCTACTAAAATTTGCTTGGCAGAATCTGTTAGCTGCACCGAGACTTTTTGGGAAGCAAGTGTTTTATTGATACCAATCAGAATTAGATCAACAACCTGCATCAACTCTTGCTTAGAAAGAGGCCTGAAGAGCACGATCTCATCAAAACGGTTAAGGAACTCTGGGCGGAAGATGTTGGCATCTATCAGCTCATTGACAAAAGATTCCTCAAACTGCTCAAGCGCCTCACCGCTATCAATATGCGCGCGTATTTTATCTGCCCCCGCGTTACTGGTAGCAATAATAATCGCATCACGAAAGCTAACGGGTTTATTGTCACTATCGCGCAGCATTCCTTCGTCTAGCATTTGCAGCAACACATTCAGTACATTGGGGTGAGCTTTTTCAATCTCGTCTAGCAGCACGACACTAAAAGGCTGCTTGGCAATTTGAGCAGTTAGACTATTAGTATTTTGTGAACCAATTTCGAGTAGCCGTGTTACATCGGTAGCCTGCGAATACTCATTGAGATCTACTCGTATAAGATGGTCTTCTCCTCCGAAGTAAACTGCAGCCAGAGCCTTAGAAAGCTCAGTCTTACCAACACCCGTAGGACCAAGAAATAGAAAAGTACCAATTGGCTTAGATTGGTTACGCACCCCAGCTCGTGCACGACGCAGTGCATCACTAACTACCTGCACGGCATGAGTTTGGTTAATCATCCGTTCGTGAATTTTGCCCTCTAGGTTCATGAGCATGTCTCGCTCTTCGGTTGTTGAGGCTGTCTGCACTTTTACATCAAAAGATTTCTCCACCGCTTCCTGTACAGATTTTTCGGTAATAAATACCTTTTGCTCAGGAAAACCTGCCGCAGCCTCAAGCAACCGTATGGCCTTACCTGGAAATGCTTGGTCACGAATAAAGCGTTCTGCTAGTTTGTAGGCTTCTTGCAGACTCTGATACATATAGGTTACTTTGTGCTGCGCTTCCAGCAGGAGAATCTGGTCTTCTACAACGCTCATAGTATCGGCTTGGTCAAGTGGATTCACTACGACCCTGTTCATTAATTGGCTGAGACCTGGGTTCGTCTGCGAGAGCGCCAGCCACTGTTGATCACTCATGGCTAGAATTAAGCGAATACCACCGCCTTCTAGTACTGGTAATAAGATGTTAGAAAGATCGACTGATCCAGTCTTATCTTGCAAAAAGAGTTGTGCCTCATCTAAAAATAGAATGACATTCTTAGACGAAGCTGCTTCATTCAGGAGACGGATCAAAAGCTCCTCAAGATCTCCTCGCCCCTTAGCTTGAGCGATCAAACTTGAGGCATCGAGTGAGATAATTTGCTGATATTTTATACCTCGCGGCACAGCCTTATCGCCAAGCATCTTTTGTGCTAAGGCGTAGACGAGGGTAGTCTTACCAACTCCAACTTCACCAACCAAGACCGCGTTTCTACGCCCAGGTTGTGTCAGTAGGTGAATAATCTGACTTATGATTTCTTCATGTCCTCCAATCGCTCGGTGCAACAACCCCCCCGATTCAATACTCTCAGTAATGTTTTGACCAATCCGATTCAAGAGCGGTGCCCAACCAAAGCTTAGGTCTCGCCCCAAGCCGCCGTGGGATCCTTTCTGCTGGAAGTTCCGAACAACTACTTGAATGTGTGCGTACCACTTTACTCCAGCCGTAATATCATCACCATCAAGATTTAACTGCGCTAAATATAAATTATAGTCTGGTAAGGTAAAGATGATAGCAGCAACTACAGTCGCACTATTGATAAGTGTTTGGTCAGTCTGCCCAGTCAGCTCCATAGCGTATTGCCACACCTTTTGAGCATCTTCTGGTACGGCGCTGGTCAGCTGTGTGAGCAACTCAGAAGATATTGCAAAACGGGCCGCAAAAAACCTACCGCCCGTATCTTTTGTAGAAATTCGTGCAATATCTTGAATTGTCGGGCTTGCTGGTAGCCTACCTAATATTTTTCTATCTAGTGCGTCGTCTATGGAAGTTATTGATTTTGCAGCTGGTAGGTTTTTTAGCTCACCTTCGTACCATGCAATCGGTACTAGAAAGACAGCTACGAATATCAGCAGCAGATGCGCAATGGCCAACTGTTCAAATAATGCTAAGAATCCCCAGCCAATGAGGCTTACAAGGGCTAGAAAAATACCTATACGTCGCAACCAGATGCTATCAAACACTATACTAAGCCGTGCCTTACGAGCTCGGCTACTTGTATAGTTGAATGTTATCGGGTTCATAAGCTAAATCCCGTGCTCATTAGTACAATAGCAATAATTGGTAGTAGCGGTAGTAGCGGCCAGATTACAAGACTTAGTAGACCAAAAACAGTAGCCAACATCGCCGCTACCACTCCGGCAATAATTAGCATGCTACGAATCAATAAGCCAAAGAATCGAGAGATAAGATTATTACCTAAAATGACAAGTTTAGCCTCAAGTGTTCTACCTTTACCAGATACAACATCTTGTCGAAATGGTGCGAAAAGAGTTTTAAGTAATTCTGTAACAGAAAAGAATTCCATGACACGAATGACCCGAGAGAGAAGAAATTCATGGGCGGCCCACAACCAACCTGCCGTATACCACCACCGTATACCAAGTAGAAAAATCATAAGCTTATTGTACCATTTCTACACCTGGGGTACACCCCCAGATACTCGACCCACGCTAGGTAAGTAGCTTCTCCAAAAAGAAGCCGAGGTAGTATGCGAGTACTGCGGCAATAGCACCCAGCGTTACCGTCTCGGCAACAGTGCGAAGCGGATGAGACTTAGCTACGGTAGCCTTGAGTACACCAATACCCACAAAACCACAAGCAGTAAGAATTGATGCGTAAAGAAACAGATGGGTGAACTGTACATTTGTCACAAGCTCTACTATGTAAACCAAGAGTGGTATCAGCCCCACAAGTATGAATGAGATGAAGGTAACTAAACCTTTAGTAAGAGCGCTTCCTGTCTGCTTTGTAGGGGTAATGTCATCTTTTGATTTATTAGAAAGGTAGGCACTAACCCCCATAGAAAAGCCATCTGCCACTAAATTGGCAGCACCCAATATAAGGGTGACTCTCGTACCGAGGTTTGCTCCGGCGGAACTTGCTACTACCGCAAAAGTAGTCACAATACCATCGATTCCACCGTACACAAATTCACCAAAGTATTTTTTAAAAAGCTTCATGCTCATTATTGTAGCTGATTTATTCTTTTAATTCTGGGTTTATTCTTCACCCAGGATGATATTCTCAGGAATGTGCGGGATCTTTTCTGGTTGCGGCAAACGGCTTGCCTCAAGACTCCGGTTACCCAAGATACTACTCACGCGGCCAATCACAACAGCTCCAATGAAGCGAGCTTCCGGCGCAGTCCCAATCAGCGATCCATCTGTCGCGATGTCCACAAATGCCTCTGCGGCCAAAACATAACTCACACTCGTAACATAAGCTGCTACCACTGCCCACTTAAATGATCTACTGTGTCGATTAAAGCGCCAGCCTGGCGGCACGCCGTAGTATTCTTTAATGTTCATAGCGTCTAATGTGTCATGAGACGCCCTAAACTGCAAGCATAAACAGTATCTTATTACCCCTATTTGGTTGACTAGTCTAGGTTAGGTGATTGGATATATTGGTATTTAATGCTATAACAATATTATGACAGCGTGAAATCCACGCTGTTTGACCCATCATGGGAGATTAACATTATGACATTGCAGCGAGTGATCTGGCGAGCTCAAGATGCCTGCAAATTTAGTGTCGTCGACGAAGGAGAGCCCTTTGCTATCAAAGCGACTCCTACCATCACCAGTTACTCATTCGGTATAACAGTTGGTCTGTTTTTCCGAAATCAGGATACCTTCGGCTACTGGTACTCATCGAACACGTGTGATCTAATCACAGCCTGGCGGGTTGCCCAGATCCTCTCAAGGATCAAGACAATGCGTAATCGTGGTGGCTACGACTCAACCATGTGTGGCCTTGTTATCGCTATGAACGGTGATCACAATAAGGACCGAATGCGCGAGCGAGCCAAAGATCTCGGCATGAGTATCCAGGAACTAGACGTCGAGCTCAAGCGACTGAACCAACTGTGGCCCACGCAGAGCGATCTCTGTCCTATGTGGGATAAGTTATCTACAAATGAACAAGACAAATTGGCAGGGGTGCTTCGTGACGCGATAGCATCTAACAAGATCGAGGCAAATCAGGAACTAATTAACCGGATTGAGGTTGCCGAGCTTCGGCTTCGAGACTACGCCCAACAAAAAGAGTATGAGGAGCTACTTATCGCAACGGGTCTCGAACCCGAAGCGAGCTTGCGACAGCTCTTGTTGGACATCGGGGTTACGAACCTTATCTACACTGTTGGTTTCGGTGGGATAGGGGATCAAACCCACTTTGAGTTCGATGATCTCGATCGAGTAATCATGCGATGGTTGATCGGTAGTTTTGGATCCCGTGAGAGAGTTATGCTCGTCACGACAGCGAAGCAACCCGACGACCCATCGACTCACTTTAGTGAAGGTGGTGGTGGAATAACGGTACACTGGAATGACTTCGGTGATTTCGGCCATCCTCGCATTATGCTCGGTAGCGAATCTAAGGAGTTGGTCTCTGTACGCTGGGATCGTGTCACTGAACGATTCCTCTTGACGTTACGTCCCACCGACTTGAGTGAGCGGGACAATAGTCAGGACGTGGAAATGTCAATTATCCAACTGCGTACCGATATTGGTAGTACGGACGGGATGCTCAATCCTGGTCAACCCGCTCCGTGGTGTAAGCAACCTAGATCAAGTAGGTCGGGATTGCTCCGCAGAAGAACATAAACCATGGTGGGTACTGGACTCCGGATTATATCCGGAGTCCAGTCTCAACCAAAGCTTTAAATACAAATTTAGACTTTTGGTTGAGAAAAGGTATAGCGAGCTTCTGAAGTAAAGTCGGGGTAAAAGGACTCGGTCGCATTCTGCGACCCCGAAGCTACATCTTTCAAAACAAGTTTTGAAGAGTAGATTTCCTTGAGAAATGCCACAGGCATTTCTCCCCCTTCGACCTCGTCGTGAATTCGAAGTTTCAGAATCATGACTCAAAACCAAGTAAAAAGCCTATCCGAAGATAGACTCTTTACTTGGTCGGGGTGAAAGGACTCGAACCTTCGACCTCACGGTCCCAAACCGCGCGCGCTAGCCAACTGCGCCACACCCCGATGCTGAAAGCTTAAGCATATAGTTCTCTATTAGGTACTTAAGGACCTGGTTATTGTAGCGCACCAACAGAGAAAAATCTAGTGACGATTGACTTATTGTAAAATATTTGCTATAATAGTGCAAAGTAATGTTAGGTGCACATACAGTTTTATGAAATACGCTTCAATCTTTATTACCATCTTATTTGTCTGGATCGCCGTCATACTCATGGCCTTTGTCGTGAAAGACCCAGCGGACATGTTTAAACTGTATATAGCCCTAACCGTCTTCACCCTAACGCTCTTCATTATCGGTTTTGGCAAAGGTAAGTAAGACCCTATGGCTCAAGATCCTGTAGCCCACCGCGTTAAACAAATCAAACGCTACCGGACAAAGACACTCATGAGTCTCGTGACTCGTTCTTACGTATTACACCGTAAAGGCCTCGATGCGGAAATGCACAATATTATTTGTGATGAGTTTACGAAGCTTGGCGGTGTCTACATTAAGTTCTTACAAGGCGTACTCTTAAAGAGTTCACTGATGAAAAATTGGCGCAGTCCAAATCGGCTTAACATTTTTGAGAACTTAGAATCTGAGCCTATTAATATTCATCAGCTCGTACAAAAAGAATTATCCAGCACTAAGGTAGCGCAGATTTCTGGTATCAGCCCAGAACCATTTGCTGCCGGTAGTTTTGGTCAGGTCTATTTTGGGCAACACATAGATGGTACGCCCATAGTTCTCAAGGTACTGCGCCCTATGGTGCGAGAGACGCTAGTCTTCGACCTTAAGTTGCTTGGCATATTTATGAAGAGCTTTAAGAGCAAACTTTACAACAATATGCAACTCAACATCAATCAGGCCATTGATGACTTCAAGCGAGCAACGTTACGCGAAACTGACTACATTGAAGAGGCTAGATTCGCAGACGAACTGTATCGTGCTTACAAAGACCATCCAAACTTTATTATTCCTAAAACATATTTAGAACTTTGTACACCAAATATTATCGTACAAGAATACTTAGGTGGTATATCAGTTGCCCAGCTGATTAAATTTCAGGAGCAAGGTGTAGATATTCGGGCTTACGTACAAGAACAGTTTCAGTCCGATCTTAATACGCAGCTTAAAACGATTGGAAGTGAGCTAATTTATGGTATATTTGCTCTGCCGCGAGTCCAAGGTGATCCGCACCCAGGCAACATCAAGATTCTAGAAAACAACAGGGTTGGAATGATCGATTTTGGTATCTCAGCAAAATCACCACAAGAGAAGGCGGCTTTTTATGCCCTACTCCAACAATACGAAAAGCTCTTACGCGGTGATGTTGACGTCCCGGCTTTATTTGGTCAATTCTTGCGCTTTTTTGTGAGTGATCTCTACCGAGCACTTAAAAAAATAACCACCCTCCTACCCGGAGATGATCGGACAAATGATCTAACCAGGCAAATGGGACTTGTGGCAGAGCGTAACTTTCATAAAGAAATGGGTAGCAGTGATGTGCAGAATATTATTGAAAACGGCAATATCTTAAGCATGGTTAACCAAGTAGTGAACAAAGGTAATCGCTTTGGGCTCGTTATGAAGATTGAAGATAGTGAAATGCTCCGTGCTGCTCAGAGCTATATCACCTTAGTAGAAAGCGTTGGTGGCCGCACGAGTGTACTGCCAGAAGTTTTTAACGAAGCTCTCTCTCGAGTTGCCCATGATTTTCCAGAATACACCCAAGATAGCCCGACCCTACCGAGCGTTAACCGAGCTATGGAGACCGTGAGTAAATGGCTTGAGCGAGTAGCCGACCGCGACCCAGCACTTTTTAAAAGTTTTATGGAGAAGATTAATGCGAGTAGTGCAGCTAAAAAGACTAAGCCTATCGTACCCAAAAAGCCTGTAGCCAGAGCTGCGGTACCAGATAGAAAAGCCTAAAACTCGTAAATTTTGTTAAAATATGATATACTAGCTAATTATGTTCAAAGATATCATACTTTTTGTAAAATACCCTTACACCGCCGGAGTAATTGCCACCATGTGGCTCGGTACGGCTATTCTGCTAGCTATCAATAGTGAGCTAGATGTTATCAACGTTGTACTCATTAACCTTGCGGCAAGCTGCGTAGTGGCCCTGCTTGGCTTTCGTGGTGGACAAGAAGCCTGAGTCTTGGTAGGTATCTAAGCTGATTTTCGAATCTCGTTACGGCTTTGCAACAAGTACTATGATTTTTTGAGTCACTTCACGATTCTGACTTGTAATTCTATACCGTTGTTCTCGAATAAATTTAAGTGGCTTTTCATCCTTCTTCACAGAGTAGACAATTGAGCCCTTGGCTTGTGAACCTGGATCTAATTTAACAGTATCAAACTTCCCTTCATAGTCTGCTAGATTCTCAGGAACAAGCTGCCCTCCAGCAGCGTTTTCAAGACGGAAACTAAAAGCACCTACATCACTTGGCTTATCTTTTGCAGTATTACCCATTAAGAAATTGATCTTGACGAGTTCTTTTGTAGGATCTGCTTTAAAGTTTGGGTCATTTGGCTGGAAGTTACGTTCAACATTTGTCACCTTCAATACAAACCCGTCGGCATTCGCAAGCTGCTGACCAACTTCGCCTTCAGTTGTTTGATCTATATACTCAGGTGCTTTGAGTGTTGCTACGTCGAGGGTTTGAGTCTCAGGCTGTGGAGTCTCATCCTCAACAACTGGAGCTTCTTCTGCCTGAAGCTGAGCCTGCTGGGCTTGAAATGCAGCTGCTGCGGCATTTTTACCAGCACTTTGACCACTGGTATAACCCATAAACCATGCTCCACCTGCAAGTGCTATAGCCACTACAATACCCAGGCCGACAACCAGTACAGCCTTACCCTTACCGCCAGAAGCAGGAGGTAGCGGTGCCTGTGTCTGCATAGGATCTATCGGTTGCTGCCAACTACTCTCGACTGGGGTAGGCATACCTGGAGCGGCTGGCATTTGATATGGGTCAATCATGGGCTGCATACCGGGTGCCTGCGTTGGAATTGTTGGCCCAGCTGTTTGCGGGTTTGTATCAAGATATGGCTGTGAGGGATTCAGATCACCGTTGGGATCCATACGTAGTTCCTTGTTTATATATGCTTATTGTAGCAAAGTGCTTACGCTTCGCCAAGAGGAGAGAATTTAACCTATTCGATAGTAGTGGGTCGCGATCAACGTTTTGAAAGGTTCCCATACTTGCTTAGCTTTTTTATGGGTTAGAGTACTCAGTTTTACAACAATCAAAATCAACATGCTTAGCCCCGTGCATAGCAGTGCCGTGACAACCTTTACAAGTATGTTCGTACCCGTATCAATAAGTAGAATGAAAGATAGTGTAATCGAAAATAGCACGAGCATAATCATCCATTCATTACTGTAGACCCTGTTATTGAGTTGCATAGTAAAGTTTGTGCGGTTCTGCTGATTCGCCACTAACTTCTCGAGTAGCTTGTCTATGTCATCCTTATCGGGACCTTGGTATTCAATACAGTAACTAATCAATGTTTCGTATTCTTTTTCAGCAAGTTTATGATTATTATTAGTACACTTTTTTAGATAACTAGTGAACATCTGCCTGAGTGTAACCTTAGTTTTTTCTGGCAGTTTTTTAACGAGTAGCATCATGGTGAAGATAGCGTTTGATTCTGTACGCACAATTTTATGCAACTCTTCTATCCTGGCTTTTTGACCAGCCAATATAGGGGATATGTAAAATCCGTAGAGAAAAGAGTTGACCGAAAAGAGAGTTAATGCCGCACTATCAAACTTGTAGCGTGGAAGTACAAGCAGCAGCAAGAAGTAAAAAACAAAGAAAATAACGTAATACCAGCTGAGGCGAATTTTTGTTAGTAATATGTTTTTCATAGAATCTTAGAAAACCTTATCAGATAAACACAAGCGGCGTCAACTACTTAGCGTATTCAGTTGCTCGAGTTTCACGAATGACGTTTACCTTAATGGTTCCTGGATACTGCATAGTGCTCTCGATTTTGTTGGCAATATCACGAGCTAGCTTGATAGCAGTCAGATCATCAACACGTTCAGGTCTGACGATAATTCTTACTTCGCGCCCCGCAGAAATTGCGTACGCTTTGTCTATGCCTTCAAAACTTGTAGCGACATTTTCTAGCTCACGCATTCGTTCTACAAAGTTTTCAGCAGATATATTACGGGCACCCGGGCGAGCTGCTGAAAGCGCATCGACTACCCGCACTACCAGTGCTTCAGGTGTCGTTGCCTCGATATCATCGTGATGGGCTTCTATAGCATGTACAATCTTTTCGCTCATGCCATACTTGCGAGCCATCTCGGCGCTAATATGATGATGCTTGCCTTCTATCTTGTGGGTCAGAGCCTTGCCGATATCATGAAGCAATGCCGAGACCTTCACAGTCTTCACATCTACGCCGATCTCCTCAGCAATCACTGCTGCAATATGCGCCATTTCAGTACTATGTTTGAGTACGTTCTGCCCATAACTAGTACGGAATTTTAATTCTCCGAGTAGTCGCATGAGCTCTTTTGGCACCATACCTACAACACCAACTTCACGAACTGCATCTTCACCTGCTTGGTCGATTTCTTTGTCGATCTGTTTACGAGCTTTTTCAACAATCTCTTCTACGCGGCCTGGGTGAATTCGACCGTCTTTCATAAGCATCTCAAGCGTTACACGGGCTACTTGGCGGCGAATTGGGTCAAAACTAGAAAGAATAACCATACCAGGCGTGTCATCTACCAGTATATCTACACCAGTCTCACGCTGCAGCGCCTGAATGTTACGGCCTTCTTTACCAATAATACGGCCCTTCATTTCTTCGTCGAGCAACTTAACGGCCGTGACAGTCTTTTCAGCTGTTACTTCGCTTGCCATGCGTTCCATAGCCTCCGTGAGCACCACCTGAGCTCGCACCTCAGCGTCTTCAACTGCATCGCGTTGCAATTTAGCCACAAGGCCTTCAAGGTCTTTTTTGATATCTCGCTCAGTCATCTGCATCAATTTCTCGGCCGCTTCTTGCTTACTCAGTTTAGCGATCTTCTCAAGTTTTTCTTTAGCACTGGTTCGAATAGCTCGAACTTCGTCTTTTAGTTTCTCTAGTTCATCTTCTTGGGCTCGTAATTTCTCGCTACGCTTGTCGATATCGTCAAACTTTTTGTCTAAGTTATCTTCGCGACCAAGTAATCTATCTTCTACGTCTTTGAGTTCCCTGCGACGACTCAGCTCTTCCTTCTTAGCCGCTTCGGCCGTGTCGAGAGCTTCTTTTTTTGCCTCGAGTAGTAATTTATCTGCTTCTTTTTTGGCTTCAGTCAGCTCTTTTTCAACTTCTGCTGCTACTGAGTGAGCAGTTTTTCTAGTCGCTACCACCGCTCCACCAACACCAATACCAGCACCGACCAGTGCTGCTAACACGATAAATAAGATCATATCGAATCCTTTCAAAACGCCCAGACACCACATGTTTCATGTATAAAAGAAAAACAGGTTGGTGTCGGGTATATTACGGTAATATTTCAGTCAATCTGTAGTCGCTGGGCAACGTACCGACACTATATTTAGTGTACATGAAAAAGCCACTTTCTGGCAATGAAAGTGGCTAAAACCATATGCATTATTTATTTAAAGTGAGTTACGGCTTCTACGAAGCTGAACAACACCAAAGCCGAGAGCGGCTCCTGCAGCACTACCACCCAAGAAGATCAACGTGGCCAGTGCAACCCGATTACTTTGTGGAGCGACTCCAGTTGCTGGAACACCGGCACCTTTGCCTCCGGTTGTATCAGCCGCAGTTGGTGCTGGAGTAGTGACGGGTGGCGGAGTCGCGGTTGGACCAACCTCGACAACCCCTTGAGCACCCACTGGTACAGCTACCAAACTGAAAGACATAACTGTTGCTAACGAGAGAACAATCCGTGTAATTTTTTGTTTCATTTTAATTTCCTATTTTTATATTACTTATGATTATGTAGTATAGCTGCCTTCTAGTACTACTGTCAAGCTCATGCTTATCTCAGCCGCGCCAATAACTTCCTACTTAGAACAAAACCATACGTGACCACACCTACACCAAGTGCCCCCATAGCCAGCAGCGGTAACTTGGTATTGGCTGCACCAGTATTGGACCCCCCTGGTAACGAAAACAGCTCAACGTCGTTACCGTCACCACCCTTATAGCTAATTACGAAGTCAACACCATTAATATTCACCACAGAACCCTCGGGAAGGTCTTTAAATGTACCTTCAATCGCACCACTACCCGTATTGTTAATAATGATAAATTTATCCCCAGCTCTCGGCTGATAACCTTGTAACGAGATCAGGTTAAGTGTAGAATCGCCTAACGTAACTGTGCCACTTACGATAAGTTGATCATATTCCGAACAAACAACAGTACCCCCAAGTTCTACTTCAAATACTGACCCTGTAACTAAATCAACATTCTCAGAAGACGTAAGACATCCAGGACTTGTGCCAGGGGCCAACTTTCCGCCAGCATAAACAGTAATCTTGCCGACAATACCTGTACCCTTCAATGTCCCACCCTGCAAAATACTTGTCGTACCCCGTATGCCATCAATAATATATGTTTGATTGAATTGAACCACAATATTCACATCGGGCTGATCATCGCCAGCGGTTATAACAATCGTCTCAGCTGGAGCTTCGACTGGTCCATTCGGTGTAGCCGAACCATTATTGGAAGAGTTAAGAGTGAGCGTTCTTGAGCTACCTGAGATAACACCAATTGTGTAGTAGCCACTGATAGCACCAGTAATAATTGTATTTACATCCATCCCAATTTTGACATCTGTCCCGAGCGTAATACTACCTGCCAATGTTACGGTGTTTGATTCAGGACAAATAGCAGGAGTACAGGGCGTCATCCTTAATATTCCCGTGTCCAAATAGGTCGAGCCGTTTAGGGTGATTGGCTCGTTAATAGTTGCATTATAATCTGACACATCAAACTCATAAAAACTTAAGCCAGCACCGTTATTAACTATTGTCCCTGTAGTACTACTTCCAAGACCTGTCGGGGTTTGAACCCGCACCTCTCCAGCGGTAATAGTTAAGCTCCCAGAAAAAGTATTCTCAGCCTCTAAATAAAGAGTCTCGTCTCCTTCCTTCGTAATATTGCCCGTACCAGAAATCACCCCACCTAGCCGCAATGCCGTGTCTGCCGTCGTTGTGATTGTTTGATTGGCATTTAATGTAAGTGGTGTGTTGATTCGGTGGAGCGAACCTTCGCCAATCATTGCACCATTGATACCCGCAACAAGCACCATAGAATTCCCGTTAATAATATAGCGTGAGTTACCCGATGCGGTTCCATTAAAGGTGATTGAGTTGAAAGAAGTCCCAGCCGTAAAGTTATTCTCTATCGTTCTTTTCGAAATATTAGCAGGGAACACTAGATCGTCTCCGGCTTGGGGTGCAGAATCTCCTGCCCAGTTTGCTGCGGTATTCATATTGTCGTCACTACCGCCGCCAGTCCAGGTTTTAGCTGCTGCGAATGTTTCACCAGTACTGAAGAGTGCGACGCCTGCAAAGAGTACGCATACAAAAACCATCAGCTTTAATGACAAGTGGAATTTTTTCATTTTATTTATTTTCCTTTTTGTTTTTGTGGTGTTGTGGATATAATAACAAACTTCTTATGTTTTGCAAATTAGCTTTTCACAGTCCCTTATCTCTATCTGTTACCACACTACCTGTGGTATACCTACGCTATAGGTAGTGTCGGTACTACTTGCGGGGTTTTGTGATGTGCGCCTCAGCACCATACAGAGGCATGACCACTTGAGGACCCCGTTGCTGAGACAGTTCATGCAGACCTTTTTGCTGCCAATCTTCTCCCTCAGCTCCCACAATAGGAACATCCAGGCTATAAGCCATCGTATTAGCAACCGTAATACCAATTCTTAAGCCCGTAAATGAGCCTGGGCCCTGATACACAAGCAGACCTGAGATATCCTGAAGGGTTCGCTGATTACACGTCAGGAGCTCTTCAATCTTCTGTAATAGTGTGATAGAAAGCTCTCTATGAGCCTGCCAAATTAGGCTATCAACCTGAACCGTATTTTCATAGAGGTACAGTTCGGCTTCTGGCTTATCTGTTCGGAGACAAAGATACATATATCTAGTATAGATTACTTTGGTAAATCAGAAAAAAGATAGTTGTAATCAACCGGATAGGTAAAGGTAATCGTACGCCTTGTTTCATCTTGGGCAGTAATATGTACGGTAATACGGTTTTTTGGTAAAACATCGTGCACGATCTCTCCCCATTCTACTGCCACCACCATCTGCTCATCTCCCTCAACCTCAGCCAATTCATTCGCTACAATGCCCGCATCTTGCAGGCGATAAAAATCAAAATGATGAAACTGCTTAGTGTCTTCTCGCCCGTACACATAACTTATCGTAAAAGTCGGGCTCGCAACTGGATCCGGCGAGCCAAAGCCCTTCACTAGTCCACGCACAAAGGTTGTTTTACCACCGCCCAGGTCACTTTTGAACTCAAACACTTCCCCACCCCTTAACTTCTGGCCTACTTTTTGGGCAAGTTCAACGGTTTGTTCGGGATCTGTGGTGGTATAAGTCACTTCTTGCATACCAGCTACTATACTATATCCTTATTCGCTGAAGGGGTTTTGTCTGCCCTCTGGTAACTGAGTACCAGGAACTGTCACGTGACTCTCACGCAGGGCCTGTATCTCCCCTAAGGCTTCTTGATCAAACTGAACTGTCTTAATTTTTGTCGTCTCGTCATCTACATATGCTTGATTGGGTTCCATATTACCCAGCATATTCAAACGTATAACAACTGCAATAATAACCAACAGCATACCAATAATCGTCACGAAAGCCTGGTGAACCTTGAAGAATCTTTTAAATTTATATAAAAATGCTGTCAATTTTTGTTTCATTATTTCTTCTCCTCGGTTTTTGGCGCCTGGGTGTAGAGATTGATGGAAATTATAACCTCTTGTAGCTTGGAACGATCTTCGGCGTTCGGTGCCAGAGAGATGTCTACCACTTGCATTCTACGTCGGTTCTCCTCAAGCCTTACTAGAAAATCTAGCAAGTCTTTATAGCTAGCGCCTTCGGCAAGCTGAATCGTGATAGGCGTAATATTAACCCCTTTTGGAATAGTAGAGGTTGTTGATTTTTTTGTGGTACTAGATGGTTTTGCAGTCTGAGTGACGTCAAAGGTAATTTTAGCCACGCCCAGATTAGAGCGCTTAGCAAATTGTGACACCTCAGCTATGATGACCGACTGATCTTCGCTAGCTGGTAAAACCTCCGCTGCAAGCTCATCAACATAACTGAGATCTTGTATTGCTACCTTAGTGCGCTCGTAAATAGTGAGTCGCTTCTGGTCTACTTCAATTTGAGCCTTCAACTGAGCAGTATCGCTAGCCATAGCTGTGAGGTATTTGTTTGCAAAGAATAGCCCGACAGAAACCGTTATAAACAGCAGTACCAAAAGAATCTTTAAAGTGGTATTCATGCGCTTTGGTGTCATGTTTTTTTCTCCACTTTCGCCTTGGCTGCTCCCTTAAAATACGTCTCTATGACGGCCGTATACGGGTAGGCACTACTCTGAAGTTTTTCATCAATGGCCGAGGTACTATCGCTACTAACCAGTGTCTTTTCAGTATCATTTCTTGTAATACTCTTGATGTTCGCGCTCTCAAATAGAGACGATTGAGCAAGGTTATTTCTGAGTACCGCTGCCTTTTCTTCGGTATCAACCTGAGCGCTAATGACCAATGGGGCCGCTTTGTCACCTATAGAGAACTTGAGGCCAGTCAGTACCGTGCCCTGCGGCATGAGCCCGCCGATTTGCGTGAGCATTGCTGAAAACCTTATATCTTGAGAGATAAGGTTCGAAATAGTATTAATTGATATCGAAAGTCCTTCGGCCCTTGTTTGCACAGGTTCCAATTCTGTTAATTTTTGCTGAGTTAGCTCAAGGTTCGTCCGAGTGTTTTGCTGTTGTTGATACAAATAATAATAAGCTCCGACAATAACCGCAGCCAAGATAATCACACCTATACATACGAGTTCGATATAGCGGCGAAGCATTGTATTGCTCCGAGCAATGCGCATATCGAGGAGCTTTTTGGGTGGCAAAAGATTAATCATGCACCCACCACATCATCATCTTTAGTAAGCGCTAATCCGGCACAGGTTAAAAACCTAGGTAGATCTGCATACTCAGGTGGCTCTAGATGAGCAAATGAAATATGCTTGCCCCAAGGTGCAGAAACTCGGGTTGGAATATGAGTTGCGTTTGTAATGTAATCTCCAAGGCCTGGCATATTTGCACCACCACCTACAATAATAATCTGTGCTACTTCGCTATCTTGCCGTATCCGCTCTTCGTAGAACCGAACGAGGTTCTGAATCTCAACAACAACCTTGTCTAAGATTGGTGCCACTGCTTGCTGAATGTTCTTTTGACTTGGACCAGCACTCAGACCATGAGATATCTTAAGTCGTTGGGCTTTGTCTTGTGCGATATGAATTTTTTTAGCGATTGCTTCAGTTAAGCTATTGCCACCCTCGTCCACCGTACCCGTAACGCGCAGTGTAGCATCAAGAATTCCAACGTCTGTAGAATCGCCCCCTGCATCAAGGATAATATACGGATTGTCGACATTCAGATCTTCGTACATCTTACAAAGCTGAGCGTTTGCCCGAATATTAGTCTGCACAACCGCTAACTCCAGACCCAGTAGGTCACAAACTGCCGTGTAAGAGTCTATGATATCTCGGGGTGCAGCCTCCATACGTACTATCGTGTTGTCGGGGTCATCTGTCTCGGTTACTTCGTAGTTATAGTAAATATTTTTTGCGGAAAGTGGCACCGACTGCTCAACCTCTAACTGTACGGCGTTATCAAGCTCTTTTTTTGACATTCTCGGCAGTGTTAACACACGCGTAAACACATGCGAAACCGGAACACTCATTACGACACGGTTTGTCATAAGCTCGCCCTGCAAATGATTTGCCAGTAGATCATCTATCAGCTTTGCAGCCTCAGGTATGTTCGTAATAACGCCATCTTTAACAATGTGTTCATCTGTCGCAATACTACCATAACCCTTTACAACCGCCTTCTGGCGATGTGTCTCGAGCTGCATTACTTTGATAGTTTGTGAGCCAATATCTAAGCCAAAAAGTGGTCGTTTATGATAAAAGAGCTGTGTTTTCATTTTATAGTATTCTATCTATGTATTCCGTCTCTATTGATACTTAGTATAAGCATAACTGGTTTATTGACATGGCGCAAATCTTTATTACCAGACTATTGCTATTCGTAGAATTGCTGATAGCTCGTGATTGTCCAGGTTCTATTGCCTGAAGAAAGTTTTGTACCAAATGTAACCGTACCCGCACCGCTCATATCCACCGTCTGACCCAGGGCAGCACCTACGTTACCACTACCACCAATCGAGACCTTACCCCAGTAAGCTTGGAAGATCATTCCCGGCAGATTTGTTCCGCCATCAACGCGAACAGTTTCAACACCCTGCGAGTTTTTCAAATCATTACCAGTTAACGCCGTACAGTTCGGGTTGCAGCTTGCCGAGGCTTTCATGCTAATAAAGTGAATACCTGTACCAAACTTGTTAGCGACCAACTGGGCAGAACCACCAATTGTGATCTTGCCGTCTACTAAGACCACCGGGCGAGTCGTACCGGCACTATCGTCTACCTTAATTTTTGAAGCACCACCGATAGTTAGATCTCCAGTAATATAAGTATTGCCCCTCATAACAATGTCACAACTTCCACCCACGTTCACATTACCCGTCAGCCTAAGATCGGCTGGCCACGTACGATCAAACGGCCAGTCAGCACAGACATAGGTATTAGAAGACCCAGTACCTGTAGTTTGCACCGCACCAACTTGTGCTGGCTTGTCATAGGTTGGGGTAGATATTGGTGGACTCACGCAACTGAGCAGTAACCCCTGGCCACTGCTACCTCCTAAGATATTACCAGCAGGATCTGGACCTCGACTCGTTTGACCAGTTGCACAAACAGTTCCATAAATCTTGGTACTCCAATCCATGGTGATGGGCTGTGAGCTTGTACAAACTTGTGGGTATGTAGGTCCTGGGGTATTGCCTGTAGGACACACCTGGTTCGCCACCTTCACCTGTAGTGGCTGGCTCTGCGTACCAATACGGGCAGCACCGTTGAGGCGAATTGTACCGTTCACATAAACATCGGAGTTCGTAATGTTCGCGCTACCACCCAAAATTAGCCCCCCAGGACCAGTGTGCACAGAATAACCCTCCGACCCCGTACCAACTGTAGTAACTCTTACAACACGTGTGTTAATAAGCTTGTCTGAGCCATGCGCGTATATCCTCCCGATAGAAATGATGGTTTTTGAATTATCAGCAGCAGCATTTGTCACCGTTGTAGTAAACACGCCTCTACCTTGAGTCTCATTGTTAAAGAATTCCTGTTCTGTCTCATAACCCGCAAAATCGTCACTCTGGTTTAACTGCAGAATAGACTGCTCAACTCCTGCCTCAGAAAGTAACTGAGCGTTTGCAGTATAGACGTTCCGAGTTGTAATACTATACTGCCCGAGAATCAAGTTGGCGAGTGAGAGCCCAAGCACAAGCATGACGACTGTTAAAATCATCAACGTACCGAGCAGCGAGCCAGTTTCGTCTTGCTTCATACTTTTGTGTGTAAATAGTTTACTCATTTCTAAAAACCATTCTCGTTGTATATTCAGCCGTTATATCTTTATTAAACTTACTCGTTGCAAGCTTAAGCGTCAACTCTACGGCTCGCGCTTGGGTTGGCTGCACCTCTTGGTTCTCACCGTTCAAGTATTTAATATCGAAACTCGTCACGTTTTTTACAAGCACTTTGTCTGCTGGGCACGCACTCGAACTTGCTGATTTCGGACACGAAGTAACAGCTTTATTATTGGCAACTGGTGCTGCTAGAATTCTCCGATATAAGTTACCTCCATTTACAAAATATATATCGTTGTTCTTATGCGAAATATACTTTGAGGCATCAGCAAACAAAATATTACCGTCGTGGTCTTGCGCCGCTGTAGCCAAAACCAGCGTACTGCTTGTCGACTGCCAGCTCAAAAGATTAGTGGGAGCCCCTGGAGCGTGTTGGTCTTGCCAGCGGTTATTTTGGTCAGCCGTAGCCGAGAGGCGAATATCTTCATTAATTGTATCGAGCGCTATGTGTGTTTCACTCAGGAGATTGGCTCGCACTTCATTAATACTGTACTGAACAAGATTGTCACTCCAGAAATTTAAAATAACAATCAGCAAAAAGACTGTTACACTCAGTGCCACACTTGCCTCCACGATCGTAAAGCCAGACTGTGCGAGTTTCCGTAGCCTCACTGCGCAATACCAATCACACCAATAAGTGAACTTAGTTTTACTTCTCGATCTTTGCTTCCGTCGTTATAGCTAACTGTAACATCTACGCGCTTCAACCCTGGAGATGGCTCGCTCACAACTACGGTGCCCGATTTTGAACTTGGCAAATTGTCTGGTAATTCATTCGTGAAGTTAATTGTTTGACCTGCCGTCAGGGTATTGTAGTTATTATTTCTTAACGATTCCACTTCTCGCTGCGCGGCCCTCGTAGCGCTCTCAAGCATGGCAGTTTTACGCTGTATACTCTGGTTGCTTAGGACGAGGTTGGAAATCACGACTGCCACAATACCAAAGACAATAATTGTCGTGATAAGTTCGGCAATAGTAAAACCAGCTTCATTTGTTTTCATGCTTATGTTAATCATACCAAAAACTGCCCCAAATGGGGCAGTTTTTTAATACTCTGTTACTTTCCGGTCTATTCACTAACTGTTCGAGTATAGGCAGCTGGTGTCTCTTTTTCTAGAGTGGCCGTTACTTCGTAGCCAGTACATTCACCTTCCACACAATCAACAGGAAGCGCAGTGTACGTGTAGCTAGCGCTCTTTGCATCTACAAGCGCATCAGCAGGAAGCTCGCTCAAGACGGCTAGTCCCTGTGCAGTCGTAGGATACGAGTTGTTATCTGCTGTGTACTCAGCAAGCTTGCTTTCGATAAGACGAACGTCAGCTTTGCGTTCTGAATCACGAGCACGTGCTTGCATGTTGTTGAACTGTACAAATACGAGGCCAGCCAAGATACCAATCACGACGATAACGATCAAGAGCTCAACGATTGTAAAGCCTTTTTGACTTAGTTGTTTAATTTTATTCATATTGCCCACCCTCCTTTGAGTGAAGTGTTTACTTTATGGTGAGCTAGCTAACAAGCCAGCTCAATCCTGGTGGTAATTATTGCTTATGCTTATACCTCTTGTCAAGCATTACTTAATGTTCTGGCTCAACTGACTGATAGGACCGAAAACACTTGCCGCAATAACACCTACGATAGAACCGAGAATTACGATCATAACCGGCTCAATAATTGAAGCTAGAGCGTTCACAAAAGCATCCACTTCCTCCTCGTAGAACTCAGCCACTTTAACAAGAATCTGATCAGTTTGGCCAGTCTCTTCACCAACTGCCAACATCTGGCTGACAAGTGGCGGGAAGACCTTGCTCTTTTCAAGCTGTTTAGAGAGTGGCTCACCTGCCTCAACCGCTTTAGAGGCATCGGTTAGTTCTTTGGCAATCACCGCATTACCAACGGCGCCTGAGGTGGTATTGATGGCATCGGTAATAGGAACACCTGCACCCATCAAAGCTGAGAAGGTTCGGGCAAAACGGGCAATGGCGACTTTGGTAAGCAGCACTTTCACAATAGGTACCTTCAATAAGAAGCTTGCCCACTGATATTTACCTTTTGGTGTTTTAATGTACTTACGAAAGAGCACGACAACAACTGGCGTCACAATAAACATACCAATCAGGAACTGAGGCGTCTTCATAACATCGCTAATTTTCAGTAGTATTTCTGTATATATTGGCAGCTTGGCATCTTCGCCACCAATATTTTTAACAATATCTCCGATCTTCGGCACAATACTGGTCATGAGGAGCACAAAGGCTACCGCGGTAATAACCAAAATCACTCCTGGGTACGTCATGGCGCTCTTAATTTTTGAACGGATTGCAGCATCTTTCTCCTGCTGGACAGCTAATCTACGTAGTACTTCGTCTAAAATTCCACCTTCTTCGCCGGCCTTCACCATATTGACGTAGACCTCAGGGAAAGTCTTTGGGAATTCGGCCAATGCATCTGAAAGAGAGCTGCCACCCTCTATGTGCTTTACAACACTTGCCAGCTGCTTCTTTAAAGCTGGGCTGCTAGCCTGGCCCTGTAAGGTACTGAGCGAACGAGCCAACGGTACTCCGGCATTGACAAGTGTTGCAAGCTGACGGGTAAAGATGACGAGTTCTTTTGTTTTAACTTTGTTTCCAAATGGAAGGTCTGCGTTGAGGCCCTTCTTCTTTTTGATGGGCTCCACGCTGAGTGGGTGCATACCTTGTTTACGCAGCGCTTTGACCGCACCCTCTCGATCTTCCGCCTCGACTGTGGCCCGAACAGTCGAACCTGATCTGTCTGTTGCTATGTAATTAAATTTTGCCATAATATCCCTTATTCACGGGTAACCCGCAATATTTCTTCTACTGTCGTATCTCCACGCAGCGCTTTGACAAAACCGTCTATCTGCATCGTTACCATGCCAGATTTAATGGCTGTATCTTGAATAACATCACTGGTTGTATCATGCATAATCAGATGTTGTGTTTCGGTCGTATTCTCAAGTACTTCATAAATACCGATACGGCCACGGTAGCCACTGTGTCCACAGTTATTGCAGCCTTCTTCTTTGGCTCGCCACAATCTTAGAATCCCCTGCTCGCTAGTAGCAAGCTCCTTATCTCGTATACCAATCCCTTGTTCTTGGGCAACCTTCTCTAGTTCGTGTATATGCTTGAGGGCCTCTGGTGTTCCAAGACCAAACATCTTCTTGATTTCGTTAAGTTCACCATCATCTGGCGTATAGCTGGTGCGACATTCTGAACAAACCTGACGCACAAGCCGCTGACCGATCACAGCTCGCACGGTTGAGGCTATGAGGAATGGTTCAATACCCATGTCGAGTAAACGAGGTAGACAGGTCGCAGCATTATTTGTGTGCAGCGTAGAAAAAACGAGGTGACCAGTGAGCGCAGCCTGCACCGCCATATCCGCCGTCTCACCGTCTCGAACCTCACCCACCATGATAATGTTAGGGTCCTGACGCAGCAGAGCCCTCAAGCCTGATGCAAATGTCATACCAGCTTTAGGATTCACCTGTGTTTGGTTGGCTCCTACAATTTTATATTCGATCGGATCCTCGACAGTTGAAATATTAACTGAGTGGTCATTGAGCAACGACAGAACACTGTAGAGCGTCGTAGATTTACCGGAGCCCGTTGGCCCCGTTACCAAAACCATGCCATGAGGTTGAATCATAGCATTCTTAATCGTGGACAGTGAACTACCCCAAAAGCCAAGTTCCTCAAGATTCAGAGCCTTATTGGTTTCGTCGAGTAAACGGATAACGATTTTCTCACCGTCAGCTACTGGCAAAGTTGAAATACGCAAGGCGAACGTCTTGCCAGACTGCGTGATCTTAAATCTACCATCTTGCGGTATGCGTCGTTCGTCAATCTTAAGATTAGAGAGTATCTTAATACGGCTCGCCAAAGCTGCCTGAACTTTTTTCGGTAGCTTGTCGGCTTCACGTAGCACACCATCTACACGGTAACGAATTTGTACGTACTCTTCGCGTGGTTCAATATGGATATCTGAGGCATTCGCCTTAATAGCGTACTCAATCAGTAAAGTAACCGTTTGGGCAATTGGTGAATCTTCGGCTAGATCTTCCTCGCTGACTTCGGCCTGGTCGCTTTCACCCTCGGTATCTTCAGACATTACCTTAGTAAGTTCTGAACTCATTTCACCGCGGTAGAGGTCGAGTACTGCGGCGATGTTCTGTTTTGTCGCCAAATAAACGGCTGGCTTGGCTTTGAGTTGCTTTTGCAAAAAATCAATCGCCTGCATGTCATCAGGATCTTCCATGGCGAGTTGCTTGATGCCATCTTCTTCCCCAAACACGACCGCGCTATAACGGCGAGCCATCCGTTCAGGTATCAACTTCAACAGGGTCGGATCAATCTTTTTAGGATCTACCTGCGTGAAAGCGATACCACTATCTGCAGCGTACCACTGCGCTAGATCTTCGTCTGCCACCACGCCGCGGCGGATAACGACATCTTGCAATGTCTTCTTTTGATGCTGAGCTGTCTGCACTAATTTTGTGAGTTCAGCTTCAGCTATTTTTTTATGTTCCGTCAGTAATTGTTTAACGGTCTTATCAGATATACGCATGATCTTTTCTAGTATAGCAAATCATAAGCATTTTAAACGTATTTACGTGTTGTGGGTGGTACAATAAAACATATGCTTGTCTTAAATACTCAGCTTGATAGCACCAACATTGTAAGTTTACAAACTGGCGGCATGCTTGGTGCGGTGTCGGGTATTATTATCGACCCGCGAAAGCTCCAGATCGTGGCCTTCTACGTATCGGGTGCCCTCGGTCCTGGAAAGAACGTGCTACATATAAGTGATATTCGTGAGTTCGGACCACTTGGCTTTATTATTGATACCGTTGACGATATCATGCCACTCGACGATAGCTTAGTGCGCCTTCAGGAGGTCATCAGCCTGAATTTCTCGCTACTTGGTAAGCAGGTTGTAACCGAGCAGAACAAGATCCTTGGCAAGGTTATTGAATACGTTATTGAAACAGGCGGATTTTATGTACAAAAGATCCATGTGAGCCAATCCTTACTCAAGAACTTCTCAAACAGTAACCTCATTATCCACCGTTCTCAGATTGTAGAACTCAGCGACAAGCGCATTATTGTTCGCTCCGCTACTGTACAGGAGCCAGTTGGGCTCGTAAAAGCTTTGAATCCTTTTAAGAAGCCAACACAGCCCCTGGCACCTGAAACCACCAAGCTGGAAGAAAACTAGTCGGCACTCTCGGCCAGTTCGTCTAAAACACTTTTGATGAGATCATAATTAAAACCCTGCCCAGCAAGGTAGCGTGTAAGCTTGTCTTTGCTCTGGTACCGAGGTAATTTTTGTTTCTTACGAACAAGCAGTTCTAAGTTAGCTCTTTCGTCTATGTTTTCGTTTTGCAATACTGTCGCAATAATTTCACTGTCAATTCCTTTCGCTTGCAGTTCTTGTTGCAGTCGCCTTGTGCTAGATTTTTTTGTCAGTTGCCGTGATGCCACCCACGCTCGTGCAAATGCTTCATCGTTAAGGTATCTTTTCTCCTCTAGGCGCTGCAAAATTCGTTCAATCATGGCCTGGGTCACACACTTATCGACGACTTGTTTTTTATATTGGCGTTCACCTTTTTTGTCTATATATATCTTTGGCTTTGGGTACAAAAATGTACGCCGTAAGTAGTCTTCAAGCTCCCGACGCGAACGAGGCCTTATTGCAAGGTAACCCAGCGTCCGCTCGTATGCTTTACCAAAATTTGATTCGTTTTTAAACACCTCGAGTTCTTGAACAGAAATCTCTTTGCCAATCCGAAGTCCTGCTGTTGCCAGCTGGTATTCATTAAGTGAGAAACTGTATTTCTCATCAACATAGATCGAGAATCGATCAGTTTTTTTCACTTGTGGTGTAATCTTTGTGATCTTCATAAGCTGCGTCTCATATCTAGCACATTATCTCATACCTGCTACCAAACAAAGGAGTGCTACGCGTGAGATAGAATAAGTATCAACATGCCGCCCGTCCAAAAGAACTCTGGAATAATACCCCAAGAAGTTTCACTCCACTGAATTTTGGCATGAAAGCGATTGAGTGCATCGTACCTACCAGTCTTCCCAGTCTGACCCTTCAGCCCATAAAAAAACCAGGCGACATCGGGTGACATTGCTACAACGGCACAGGCGCCGAGTAACAAGAGGTTCGGTACACCGCTTAAAACTAGTGTTATTGCCACCACCAGTAGAACTACAGCCTCAACCATAAGATACAGATACATCCGACGGCTACCAAATTTCATCTTAAAACCAAAATGGGGTAGCGCATCGCACGCAAAATGGCTTAAAAAAGCAAGGGGTAGCGCCAAAAGGGGTTGGCGTATAATAACTGCCACAGCGGCACCAGTTAAAGCATGATTTGTAGCCGTCATATTCCCAAGTATACTTTACTATCTAGTGACCTATAACTTAGTCTTCGGCTTTGGCTGCTTCTACCTTTACTTGTTTGATAATCTCTTCCATCACTTTTGGATTATCTTTTAAGTATTGCTTGGCTGCTTCTCTACCTTGACCAATTTTTGCATCTTTGTAGTCAAACCAAGCGCCAGCCTTACCAACAATACCGTACTGTACGCCCAGATCTACGGCGTCGCCAGTGGCCGAGATACCCTCGTTATACATAACATCGAACTCAGCTATTCTAAATGGCGGAGCGGTTTTGTTCTTCACCACTTTAACCTTTGTGCGGCTACCAATAATGTTCTCACCGTCTTTAATCTGGCCAATGCGGCGAATATCTATACGAACCGAAGAGTAGAACTTAAGAGCGTTTCCACCAGTTGTAGTTTCAGGATTACCAAACATCACTCCGATCTTCATACGAATTTGGTTGATGAAGATGACGGTACATTTGCTCTTGTTAATAATTCCGGTGAGTTTGCGCAGTGCCTGGCTCATCAGACGAGCCTGCAAGCCCATGTGTGAATCACCCATATCTCCTTCAATTTCTGCCTGTGGTACAAGTGCCGCCACTGAGTCCACTACCACAAGATCAACAGCGTTGGAACGAACGAGTGTTTCACAAATTTCAAGCGCCTGTTCACCGTTATCAGGTTGTGAGACAAAGAGATTTTCAGTATCTACACCCAAACGCTTAGCATATTGTGGATCAAGTGCGTGTTCGGCATCTATAAATGCCGCTGTGCCGCCCTTTCTTTGAACCTCGGCAATAGCATGCAGAGTAAGGGTTGTCTTACCAGAACTCTCAGGACCATAAATTTCAATAATTCTACCGGTAGGGAAGCCGCCGCCGAGTGCGAGGTCAATAGAGAGTGCGCCAGAACTAAAACGCTCTACATCACTTGCGTGGGAATCTCCCAACTTCATAATAGCGCCGTCGCCAAACTGCTTAGTAATTTGTTCCATAGCGAGTCCAAGGGCTTTTTGCTTACCCTCACTATCTGTGGCGCGTACGGTCATTGCTGCTTTATCTGATTTAGGAGTCTTTTTTGCCATCTCTACCCTCACTTTCGGCTTTATCCACCCGTTTACTATCTATTCTATTATACCCGTCATGCATCTTTTGCTACAATGTTTATATATGAAACGAATATCTCTACCCGGTTTTACCATTATTGAACTCCTGATTTTTATCACCATCTTACTACTCATAGGAGTTGTCGCCACCACGAGTATCCGTAATGTTCGGGCAGAAAACCGTGACCAGACGCGCAAGGCTGATCTGAACACGCTCGATTATCAACTTGAATCTTTTTATGAAGAGAATGGTTACTACCCAGCAGTTTTAAATAGCGAAACGCTGCCTGGCGTTGATTCCGAGGCACTGCTAGATAATAAAAATAATGCCGTTGGTACACCTGGAAGTACCTATACATACACCGTTCGAGGCTGTGGCGAAAACAAGTGCAAGGGCTTCGAACTTAAGGTAGATCTCGAAAAAGAAGCGCCTTTTATAAAAACGAGTCTCAATCAATAAGTAGCCCTAGTTACCGTATTCGGCAATAGAACTCTCATGTGCTTGAATAGTGCGCCTTGCGAACTCGTATGGCTCACTTACTTGAGACAGAACGTGGTTGTTTTGTTCACCTGCAGTTTCTATAGTTACTTTCCCCATTTTAAATATCCTATCAAGTAAATGCGGTTGAGAAACGTTCACATCTTCTACGTTGGCGATGTTTAGTTGTGAAACCTGTCGACTGACCAAGCTATGATAATGAATGAAGACCACTTTTTGATTTGTGAGAATAAATCGACTTTTCTGGTATACCATTGCGTACACGTAACCAACCGTACCAACCATCAGCAGTACAATAAAAGTAACGACACTTGCCACGGCTATAACACCACCACCTGAGAGTCCTATACTAGCCAGTATTGACGAATCACTAATGAAGAAAATGAAGGCAAGCACAATGCCCATAAGTGCAAGTGCGGTCACGGCATAAATTATGCTCACACCTATCGGATGTCGCGTTGCTTGGTAAGTAATTTTCTCGCTTGGATCGTGCTCAAATAGATTGAGGAACTCAGGCTTTACACCAGCCAAATTCTCACCTACTCCGTCGTACCCTGCCTCACCGTAATTTGGAGTTACCACTGTGGCTGTCGGCTGAAAGGGCTCCATCTTGGCAAATTCTTGTGGTGAACGAGATAGATCTTCGCTAGCAGATGACTGTGACGAGGGTTGCTGGTGGGGTTTTTTGCTTTGATTCATACTACCTCTTTCTTGATACTACTAGTATAGCAAGTTTGCCTACTTATCTGCAGCTGCCTGTACCTTGCCCAGATGTTTGTAAGCTTTGGCCGTAACCTTTCGTCCGCGAGGAGTTCGTTCCAGAAAGCCAATTTGTAGCAAGTACGGCTCAAAGAAGTCTTCAATTGTGCTGCGTTCATCACCCGTTAAGGCAGCTAGCGTCTCGACGCCGACTGGTCCTCCGCCATGGTTTTCAATAATCGTCTCCATTAGGCGTCTGTCTGCCGGATCGAGCCCAATATGGTCAATTTCGAGTAGCTCCAGAGCTTTTTCAGCCGTGATGGTATCAATAATGCCATCCCCGTTAATATCAGCGTAATCTCGGGTACGTTTGAGTAGGCGATTAGCAATACGTGGCGTCAGCCGAGCACGGCCAGCAATCTTCTGCGTTGCCTCTTGGTTAATGCTTACTTGTAAGATAGCGGCTGAGCGATCAATAATCTGACCAATTTCTTCCGGAGTGTAGAAATCAAGTCGGTGCATAATACCAAATCGATCTCGTAGCGGAGCTGCTAAATCTCCCATACGCGTCGTAGCACCGATGATCGTAAACTTTGGTAAATCGAGCCGCAGACTTTTAGCAGTCGGACCCTTACCAAGCATAATATCAAGTTTGAAATCTTCCATAGCAGAATAGAGGACCTCTTCTATACTGGTGCTGAGCCGGTGGATCTCATCAATGAAAAGAATGTCGCCGTCTTGTAAACTCGTGAGTAGGCTCGCTAGATCCGCCGCTCGGCTCACTGCAGGCCCGCTAGTAATTCTAATCTGCGCACCCATCTCGTGGGCAATCACACTCGCCATAGTGGTCTTACCGAGTCCTGGAGGGCCATAGAGTAGTACGTGGTCTACTGGTTCACCTCTTTTTTTGGCGGCACCAATAGCCAGCTTCAAGTTCTTCTTCAATCGCTCTTGACCAATATAATTACCGAAATCACGCGGTCGCAGCGTATTTTCTAACTGCTCCTCAACCTGGTCATCATCCGGAACACTTGTGTTTACAATTCTCTCAATCGCCATTAAATATTGGTCTTTCTATTAACTACAATCTCACTGATCTCCATGCTCTTCGGTAGATCTAGGATCTGCTTTATACATAAGGCAACATCTTCAACAGGCATCCATTCTTCAGGTCTCTCTAGAGGCTTGTTGGTTACTTTCTCGTGCAAACGAGATTGAAAACCACCAACCATAAAGCTAACTACTCTACATCTAGTACTCTTTAACTCTGCCTGAAGGTTTTCAGTAAAACCCCTAACTGCCCATTTGGCTGTTGAATAAACTGATTGCTGTGGGCCACCCGCTCTCATGGCTATAGTTGCACCCACATTCAAAATGTCGCCTTCGTCTTGTTTAACCTTTGCCAGTAATCCAGAGGTAACTAGCATCATACCCGTAACATTAACCTTAAACATCCTATCCAGCTCTGATGGAGTAATCTTATCTATATCTTCATAACTTACCACGGCTGCAGAGTTAATTAGTACTTCAATTCGCTCGTCAATATTACAAATCTGTTTTACAGCATCAGATATTTGGTTCGAATCTGTTAAGTCACAAGTTATGTTTATATCAGCCACTTCACTGTGTGTTCTTGAAATATTTACAACTTTCTTACCCGAATCTTTGTAAAGCTTAGCGACCTGCCTACCGAGCCCGTCACTGGCACCTGTAATAACTATCATCTTAACCCTTTCGTGTCATTAATTTCAAATACCTTGAATTCACCTTCTTTGAGTGCATAGATTGGCAAAGATTTGTCACCGTAATTTTCTAACTCTTGATACGCAGCTTGCCAATCGACTGGCCCTCGCGGATCATCGACACCATATTCTGATTCGTAGTGTGCAATGGTCTTAATCGGTAGAATTCCAAGCCCATTCTTACACATCCGCCAATCACATGTCCAAAAACTCTCAGAAAGTATATGAGTACTAGCTGAGTTAGTTGCAACTACCTTATCTTCCCATATCTTAGGCAAGTCAAACTGCTCGAACCAATGACGCATGAGGTGATCGTCGCCACCATGAATATAGAGAACATCGCATTTTTTAATCTGCTCTTTAAAGGTTTCGGGAAATGCTAGTTCAAACTCAGGAGCAACTCCGTTAGGTGTCCAGTCTAGAAATCCTTCTTGGTATTTTGGAAACTGTGTCTCCCAATCCTCTCTGGGCTGCGCAAAAAAACAGAATAGGACTTTAGGTTTTTCTCCAAGACCCTGAACCATCTCAGCCATGAACTTCTTGGCACCGGAGATATTGTTCCGCAAGCCTCCAGAATTAAGGATATATTTTGTCATCGTGTTCCTTTTAGGGCTTGTTTTATGCGTTCTTCTACAGGAAGCAGGGGGTCGATATCTGCCAAAGCTTCAGCAGCGTCGTTCTCGCTGTAACCCAAAGTTATAAGAGCCATCAATGCTTCATCGCTCTGGTTAATACCGGCTCTACTAATTAACTTTTCGGCGGCATCGCCAACTGGTGAGCCCACTTTATCGCGCAGCTCTACTACAATCTGCTCAGCCGCTCGCTTACCAACACCCTTGGCAGTGGTCAACAACTTTACATCGCCTTCAGCTATTGCTACCCGCACCGAATCTACACTACCAACATCTAAAATACTTAGCGCAACTTTAGGACCAACCTTTTTTACGCTCAGGAGTTGTTCAAAGAGTTTCTTTGTCTCAAGATTAATAAATCCGTAAAGAGTGTGGGCATCTTCCTTTATGTGTTCGTGAATATACAGTCTTGCCTCCGTACCGCCTTGCAGCAGACCAAAATCTGAGAGCGTTACGGTCACACCATACCCTACACCACCGCACTCAATAACAATGCCGTCGTCTTTATCGGAAACTATACCTCGAAGTGTTGCAATCATATCTAATAGTATATCAGCCTATGGCTCGTACTATTCATATAGTCTAGTATTAGCGATATACACCGAGCCTATGGCAGGCTCTTTTTGGCTAGTCGGCAAGCATTAAGGAAACCGAAGTAGCAATTTCCTGCACTACCTTAAGACGATGTTGGCGCTCTTTCTTTTTGATGAAAGTTTTTAAGTATTTTTCAAATTCTGGGCTATTTGAAGCACCTTTTAACTGCTCGGGCATGGCTCGATCTCCTTTTGTTTGTGTTTTTATGATTACTATTTCATAGTAGCAAAAATACTTATGTTTGTCAATACTAATATGTAAATGTCAAGGCAGCGGCCAAAGCGTCGGCGCAATCATCTGGCTTTGGTACTTCAGCAAGCTTTAGATGTACTCGAACCATCTCTTGAACCTGTTTCTTATCTGCCCTACCATCACCAGTGGTAGCCTGCTTTATTTGCAAGGGCGTGAATTCTACAAGTCGCAACCCCATCTGCTCACCAAGCAATAATATAACGCCGCGGGCTTGTGCAACTGTCATGGCCGTGGTCACATTACGGGCAAAAAAGAGTTGCTCTACCACCATAACGGTTGGTTTAGTGGCTTCAATGATTTCTTTCAGCTCATCATAGATAGTTACCAGGCGCTCGCTGGCTGGCTGATGAGCTGGGGTACGAATTACCCCTGCATCAACGAAGGACTTTTTTTGGCCTGTAACATCAATAACACCAAAGCCAACAATACCAGTGCCGGGATCAATCCCGAGTATTCGCACGATTCATACCTTTTTGTATAATCAACCAGATAACGCTAAGTGATACACCTGTAGCCCCTAGCAGCACGAATATCGCGAACCAAACATTTGACTGTTGGAAGACCATATCGGTACCCTGTTTGACAACTATCGGTCGGGGCCAGCCATAGGTTGTACGCTCCATGCACTGGGGAGGATAACTAAGCAAACAGAACTCTTCCTTGCGTGGCCAGGCACTAATAACAGCTACTGTGATTATCATAAAAAATAGCCAGATGATGCTCATGAGTACAAGTTTTGTCTTTTTCATAGAGTTACCTTTGCCCCCTGTACAATCTTGAGTAGTTCACCGTGAATTCTACCATTGCTCACAATGGCTCCGTTAATTTTTTGGTCGTAGCGCTGCTCGTTGCCCTCAAGATCAGTGACTATACCACCTGCCTCTTTGACAATCAGTTTAACTGCTGCCACGTCGTGCGCATCTTTTCCTTCAAATATATACCCATCAGCTGAACCCGAGGCAATTAACACGCCAGCAAAAACTGCCGCTTGAGATGAAAATAGCCCGATACCCTCTGCATAAAGGCGTGTGGCAAGCTCATGTTGGTCTAATATATTAAGCTCAGCTGGTGACCCCTTACGGATTAGGCGAGTACCTCTACTCCATACACGACTTGAAACCTGTAATTTATGCGCACCAAGCCATGCACCCGAAGACTCAGCGGCATAAAATAGCTCATTGGTCATTGGGTTATAGGCAACTGCTACCTTTGTTTCGCCATCTACTACATAAGCCAATGAGAACATAAAAATAGGTGTGTGTAAGAGGAAAGAAACAGTTCCATCAATCGGATCACAGACCCAAAGGTTAGATCGTTCTGGATGCCAACTTTCTTCTTCGCCCAAAATTCCATGATCAGGAAAGTTTTCTTTGATTTTTTCTATAACTAGTTTGTTGATCTCTTTATCTGCCACCGTAACTGGAGAGTTACCTGTTTTCATCTCAACCAAAACACTCTGGCCATAGTAGCGCTTCATAATTTCACCAGCTTCAATGGCGAGATCTTTTGCAAAATCCAGATACGTTTGTAGATCTTCATTCTTCATTACCTACTAGTATAGATGGCATCTACAAAAAACGAAAACCAGAAGTGTTCTGAAGAGTCTTATGGTTCTCGAATCATCTTCTGACAGTCAGTCTCTTCATCCCGATGGTCGAGATCCGCCAGACTTGTCTCGTAATCTCACGATGAAGTTTTTGATATCGTTGCGATATTCATATAGCCCATAGCCCACGGCCATCAACGTCACGACAATAATGATCCAGAAATTGAGCCTCACCGGATTGATAGCAGCTGGCTGTGAGAGTGTACCGGTGGCAGTCCCCGAACCTGCACCGGTTGCTTTTCGACAGCGATTGGTTGCAGGGTTGCGTTCGTAGCCAGGCTGGCAAGGTGTCGGACTCGATGAAGTCGCGGCTACTTTACGGCATCTGTTAGTTTCCGTGTTTCTCTCTTCTCCAACTCCACAAGGCGCAAGTACTGAAACAGCACCTGCAATCTTGCGACAACGATTCGTCTCGGAATTACGCTCTTCCCCTGGATCACAAGCAGCCAGTGTGGCCTCGGCAGTTTCTAAATTCTTACATCGATTCGTTTCAGGGTTCCGATATTTGCCTTCTGGGCAAGCCGCAGATTCAGCCTCACTCACTACCGCCTCTAGTTCAGGAAGTATTAGTTGATTTTCAGCACCAGGCGTGGCGCTTAGTGTGAGTTGCCAGACACCTTGTAGCGACATCCACGCCGTATCATCAGCAAGATGAGCCGGATACTGTACTACTTGTTTGGTTGTCGGTGTAATAAATTCTACGGTTCCATCCGCACTATTGGGTAATGTTAAACCATAAAATGCCTGATAACCTGGTTGTATGTAGCCTTGCAATATTTTTTGAGCAGAACCAACCCTTAGCACGCAATCAGTAAGGTCTATGGGTTGTGAGGTAGTATTGTGCAGCTCTATAAATTCTGTACCCGCATCACTACCAGCAGGATTAGGTACGATCTCGCTAATTTCAATACCCTGACATTGGGCCACGGGCAAAGAGATAAGTGTACAGTCTCCACCCGCCGTTATTTCATAGCCAGCCGGGAGATCTTCTTGCAAACCAGAAAGATTCAGACAACTATCAAGTAGGCTCACTTGAAAATCATTGAGATTATGACCCGTGTCTACGAGCTGATCCTGAGTAGTTGTCTTCCTTGTCAAAAACTGCGTGCTTAATGGAACAGGTGCCGGTTTGCCCTTGAAACAAGGTGAATTACTCTGAGTAGATCCCCATCCAACCAAATCGTGTACAAGACTATCTTGTCTCAACCGCAGAGATCCGCCAACATTATCGTTTAGACTCACTGCAAACTGTGCTTCACTCTTGGCTGACAGCTGACCACTCAAGCCCACTTCGCTTGTTGCTGAGGAATTATCGCTGACCTTCCAACTCGGCACGTTACAGTCGGGAAGATGTGCGCTTGGTTTGGCATATTCCAATACCCAACCCGTCAGATCTAGCGGCTCGTGAGTCGTGTTATATAGTTTCACGTATTCTGTAAGCTCACCCGAAACAGCACCGCCCAGTTTGATTTCATTTATCAAAACAGTCGAAGCTACAGCCTGGGCGGGAAGCGATACTGCTACAAAAGAAATGGAAAAGAATACAACAGCCAAGATAAATCGCTTCATAATTCTTATGATAATAGAAGCTTTTTAACCTGGTCAAAGTTTTAAGCGAAAGTTAATAATCTAGGCGATTGTAATATCTTCAGAAATCACAAAATTACTAAACACATTCGAGACATCATCTAGATCATCTAGCGTGTCCATGAGTTTAATGATTTTACGGGCAACCTCAGGTTCAGTGATGGTAATTGTGTTGTTGGGCACATACTGAAGCTCAGCACTTTCAATTTCAAGACCTGCCTCTAGCAATGCCTGGCGAGTCTTGGCTAACTCTTTTGGTGCAGTGTAGACAATTGTTTCGTTGTCTTCTTCTAGCGCATCGTCAGCACCAACTTCCAGTACAATCAATAGCGTTTCCTCACCTACTTGCTTAATGCGAATTACACCCCTGCGAGTAAACTGAAAACTCACGCTACCAGATTCAGCCACTGTACCGCCATTCTTCGTGAGTGCCGTACGAACCTCTGGGAAAGTTCGGTTTCGATTGTCAGTCGCACACTCTATAATCACACCAATACCACCCGGGCCGTAACCCTCGTACATAACCTCTTCCAATTGGGCTGAGCCTTTATCTTTTACTCGGTCAATTGCCCGCTGAATGTTGGCCAGTGGCATATTAGAGTTTTTGGCCTGCTCAATTGCTAACGCTAAACTAGAGTTACTAGCTGGGTCAGTACCTGCTCTGGCCGCAATAGCAATCTGATTTCCGAGCTTGGTAAATACAGCGCCGCGCTTGGCGTCGGTGGCTTCCTTCTGACGCTTGATGGTTGACCATTTGCTGTGTCCGGACATATCTTCTCACTTCCATATATTAAGCAGTACCTAGGACGTTGGTTGCATCTATTATACCAGATTCCAATCTATCTGAGCTTGCGGGCGCTGTCCTACCTTTTTTCTATATGACCGCCAAAGCCAGAGCGCAACCACAGCACAAGCCAGGTAGAGAAATAGCATTAACTGCCAGTGAATTTTTATCTGGGCTTGAGCCCATGAAATTCGGGCAAGCCGTTCGATTGTCCAGATATTAATGGTTAAAATCGCCCGTGCCCACAAAGCAATCCATAATGCCAAAATAGGTGAGACTAAGCCTACCAAGCCCGTCGTAAAGACGAGTAACATAGTTAGCGGTATGAGCGGACCAACCAAAATATTAGCGAGAGGCGCAATCAGCGACACCTCACCGAACAAGAATGCTACATACGGCAAGGTTAGAGCCTGGGCACACAGAGTTTCCAGTAGTAACAAGATTAAGAAATTTGGATGCTTTTCACCCCATATCCGCCAGGTAATTAACGGTGCTAGTATCAGTACTCCAGCAAAGGCTAAGAATGAAAGATACCAGCCAGCATCGCCCCACACATAAAGCGGATTCACAAAACCCGTAATAGCCGCGCCTAGTAAAATGAGTATGAGCGGCTTCACTGCTCGACCATAATACCAAGCCAGCAAACTCAGACCAGCAATCACCGCCGCACGAGCAATGGATGGACTCCAGCCAGTCATAACCAAAAAGCCAGCTATCAAAAGAATCGAAAACAGGACCGATTGATACGCTGAGCGCTTCGCAAATAATCGGCGTATGAGCTGCACTAAAATAGTCAGATTATAACCACTCACCGCAATAATGTGTGTCAGGCCCACTACTGCCAAGGCTTCGGCAAAATCTTCAGGTAAACTTGTCCGAACGCCCACTAAAAATCCAAGCCCAAAACTTGCCTGGGGCTCCGGCAGTGCCGAGGTAACGCTGGCAAAGAATCGACTACGTAATTTTTCGACCCAACTAGTATTTTGCTCCAGCACCTGTATCTGTGCAAAGGACAAAGCGCCCTGACGACTAACACCCAGTGTTCTATTCAGCGTACCTTGAGCCTGAATTTTATCACCACGCTTGATGTTATTTGCACCAAAACCTCGTACCCGAATACGACCCGGCAGTTTCTCACCATTTACTAAAATCTGACTAATATGGAATTCCGTTTGTGATTTTTCATACCCTACATCGTCAATAACCTTCCCTATAACCGTGACAGGGCGAGTGTAGTACTGCTGGTATTTCCTCACCTCATTGAAAACCATACCGCTACGCCATAATCCTACGAGCAGTCCCATAGCAAAGAAAGCAAGTAGAGCAAGTTGTCTGTGCCTTAGCCCTACAAGTACAAGTGGTAGCACAAATACCAAAGAGGCTATCGGCAAGTCAAGGCCATATCTGCCCAAAAAGAGACCACCCACCAGGCCCGCCAAACAGAAGCCGATACAAGCTGATTTTGAGGCTCCCACCCTGCGTATCAAGTCCATATAAGCTCATACTAGCAAAAGCCAAACGGTCCGAAAAGTATTTAATAATACCTGACCACACCGCGCGATCCTGAGATTACTTCACCGAAAGAGTAAGGTACAAACTATTGCAACGAGATTAGCTACCAAGGGCAAGAGTTTGTTTCTGTGCCAGCTATAATTTCTTGGTTTCCATACACGAAAGCGTGTTTATCCCAAAAATCTATACTATTCTTGGTTGCAGTAGCTGATTGCGGGAAAGGCTCATCATTCTTCTCATCAAAAACTCCGATCCAAGCACTTGATAAAAAGTAGTCGCTATTCGCCTGGCGAACTAGATGCATTGCTACAGTAGAGCAATCATCTCCTTTGCGATTCTTAACAAAAGGTACAAGACCATCATCTTCCCTATTTTTTCTAACCCCATACACTAATATGTCATCTTCATTCGTTTCTATAACATCGCAAACACCAATTGTGCGACCTATATCCACATGAGTTTTTATTTCATCATCTTCTAAACTCATTCTAGAAATAACTTCTATTAGTAGGTTCTTTAGTTGAGGAGTGTCATCAATATGGGTAGCGGTATGTGAACCCACAGGGTCGTAGACAACGCGCACTCTATTCTTGGACTTTGCAAGTAGCTCATTCATTACCTAATAATAACAAAGAGAGCCAAAATAAGCTCTTTTTGTTCAGAATTTTCTACTAGGTTCATCTGTTGGGTCAAATTGGAGGAACAAGGTGCAAACTATTGCAACTGAATTACGACTCAACCAATACATCATCAAAGGTATTTAAGATAACGTCGGCCGCATTTAGGTCTTGTTCTTTAACGTTACCTACACGTAGCCCTATAACAGTGCATTTTGCTGCCTTGCCTGCAATCGCACCATTCTTTGAATCCTCAAAAACGATAGTTTCAGTATTGATTGCCCCGAGTTTTCTTATTCCAGCTATAAATGGCCCTGGGTCTGGTTTGTGCTGTGTAATATCTTCTTCACTAATAATGGCGTCAAAATAACCTGTCCAGTTATGTTGACCGAGTACGGCATTGACTTGTGAAAGCTTGCTCGCAGTCACGACAGCAAGCTTGAGTGATTGTAGTTTAGAGACTCGCTCAAGAAATGAATCCACTCCAGGCAGAGCCTTTGCGGTGGTAATGTTACTTTCGTATAGCTTAAAAAATTCTGCAGCATATTCCTTGGCGTTATAATTGATGCCATATTTGGCAATCATGCTCGCAAGGAAATATTCCTCGTTGATGTTAGTGCCATCACGACGCCATACTTTTACGAATAATTCGTAGTCAGTTTCTTCTGGTTCTACTCCATGATTTGAAAGTTGCTCTAGGAATGTAGCAGGACCTACAGGCTCAGTATCCACGAGCGTACCGTCCATATCAAATAGAAGAAATTTTTTGTGACTGGGTATTGTGTATTTGCTCATGTCATAACTATAACAGAAACTCCCTTACGGGAGTTTCTGTTATAGTATTCCTGCTAGGGTCTAGATTGGAGGGTCCAGTGGGGCTCGCCCACATCCTGCAGGCCCAGAACTTCTGCCAAGGCAACATAGTTGCCAGGTGAAGATTCTCTTGCAAAATGCCACAGGCATTTCTCACCCACTCCACCCTTTGGCGCGTCGTGAAACCGAGCTAAAGAATCCTCCAAACAAAAAACTCCCAAATGGGAGTTCTTAGTTTGGAGGGTCCAGTGGGGCTCGAACCCACGACACCCTGCTTAAAAGGCAGGTGCTCTAACCAGCTGAGCTATGGACCCAAATGTTGGGTGTACAGTAAAGTACTACTTGATACATAAGTGCAGTGATTACCGAATGGTTAGAGCACCGTGCTTATCGTCTTCGTTTTGTTTATTCATTTACCAAAACGGACCGAAGGACTAGGTTATTTTCGCATATTTACAGATAAAGCGCAATGTCGATTTATTCACTCTGGCACAGACCACTACAATCAATTTTTCTTTTTCGGTTCTTTTCTCACGCTATGAGTTAAGGTCATTTCCAACACAGCCAGTACCGCAGCAGCTGCTAAGATAGCGTTTTCGTAAGGGTCTAGGAAAAAGAGAAAACCTGAGGTTGTGATACTGGCTGGCACAAAACTCAGTGGTTGTAGAATTTGAACCCCAAAAAATACTACTAAAATACCTAGCATAATACTCGTTAGTAATGAAAGTACAGGATTAGATCGATGGACCTTAACTGCAAAGAGTGAAACCAGCATCGGCAAAAACGTTAGTACTAGCTGCACTACAACCGGTACATAGACCCGAACACTAGAGCTGGTCGAAGGCAAGAGACCAATAACCCAAGTACCGAGTAACTGATTGAGTAAAACTCCAGCCAGCAGCCCTAAAATGGCCACGCCTGCGCTCGTCTTCTTTACAAAGACCACAAGCGTTACGAAAATCGCAATTCCAAGCATAATTATATCTGCCACTATGCTTATGGTATCATTCCCAACAGATCAAAACAATCTTACAGCTCAAATTCTACCCTATCACCAATCTTGATGGTATATTTCTGGGCGTAGCCAGCATTGGTCTCAAGTACATACTGTGCAGGCATTTTAGGGACAAATGTTTTCGGGTATGAGGCGGGCTGAACATTTGATTCAATATGTACAATTTCTTTTTCGGAGTTTAGCCACATAATATCCAATGGAATTCTAGTGTCTTTCATCCAGAAAGCGTAGCTACCAGGCATGTCGTAGACAAAGAGCATACCAGCGTTTTCCGGTAAGCTGTCACGGCAACATAGGCCTCGTTCTTTTTCTTGCGATGATGTCGCAATTTGTAATTCTAACGCTTGATCATGAATAGTAGCAGTGGGTATAATTTTTTGCGATCTTGTCGCAAAAAATAAGAGAAGTACCAAAATAATGCATAAAACTATGCCTATACTACCTAAAGTAGCCGTTTTACGCACCCACTTTGTCTTTTTTATTACTCCGCTTTGCGTTGATCTCGATATAGTCAATTATCTTGGCTGCGACGTTCCGCCCCGTTACCTTCTCGATACCACCAAGTCCGGGACTTGAGTTAACCTCTAGCACCAAAGGGCCTCTGCTTGATCGCATCATATCTACACCACAGATTGGGAGTCCCATAGATTTGGCGGCTTTAAGGGCAGTCTTCTTTTCTTCATCAGTTAGTTTTATCGATGCCCCTTCACCACCCTGGTGTAGGTTGCTACGAAAGTCATCGTCAAGGCTTTGTCGTTTCATACTAGCAACGACTCGACCACCCACTACGAAGGCCCTAATGTCTTCACCAGCAGATTCCTCAATAAATTCTTGCAGAAGGATGTTGGTCCCATCCTCATTATGCAGATAGAAGGCTTGCAGCACAGATTTTGCAGCTTTTTTGGTTTCCGCGAGTACCACGCCATTTCCGTGTGTACCACGTGCAAGCTTAATGATTACTGGAGTACCACCAACCTGCTCCAAGAGATCTTCGATATCGGTAGTATTACGTGAGAAAACTGTCTTAGGTATCCCCACTCCAGCCTTAGAAAGAAGCTGCAAAGAACGCAGCTTATCACGCGAACGAACAATCGCAATGGAGGTTGCGGTGGTATAAACTCCCTGCATTTCAAATTGGCGCACAATAGCCGTACCATACCGTGTCATACTACTACCGATACGTGGAATAATTGCATCTACATTTTGTAGATCTTCGCCCCTGTAACTGACCGTCGGATTACTCCGTTCTATAGAGGCGTAGCACTCTCTATGTTTTACTACTCGAACCGAATGTCCGCGAAGCTTGGCCTCCTCTTTCAGCCTCTTAGTTGTATAGTTTCCGGGTCCGTTTGAAAGAATAATGACATTCATGACTCGTCCGCCCTATCCTCTTCGTCATCTGGCATCTCGATACCGTATTGTTTCTTAAGCTCAATTCTATTTATACTGGTTTCGTTTGTATCCACAAAAAATCTGCCGTTCAAAAGTTTTCTACCAATTAAAATTGGGTATATCTTCTTAGATCGGTCCGCAAGAGTAAAGGATGCTCTGAAAACTCGAGGGCCCAGCTTTACCCTTAGCCAGACCTCATATCTATCTTCACGGTGCCCAAATGAGTTTGCTACTCCGACCTGTTTAAATGTATCTGCAATAATGGTCTGAGAAAGCGCTCCGCAGACGGGGTGACCACCTAATAAGTCGAATTTAAGCTTGGCTCCATCATCAATAAGTACAATATTCTCAGCATGGATAGCCGAGCGATACGCACCAGTATCGGTCTTAGCGGGAATACCGCTAATATCAAAGTCTAAGAAGTGCAGTACTTCTGCACGTCCAATAATTACTTTGTGAAAATCTTTTTTCGTTGCCATAAGTGAGTTACCTATTGTTAGTATATACTGCTAATGTATATTGGTCATTAATAATCGACTAGTCATTTAATACTTGAAATATTCTAACATAAGTAGTAAAATAAGTCAATATGAAAAAGCGTATACTAATTGTTGGTCAAAAGATATCTATCCTGGTGAATTATCTGGAAGAGAACGGTTATGACTATATCGTCCTAAAAGACGTAAAGCGCACCAAGTTTCCTGATCGTCAGTTCAAGCGTCGCGTGCTATGCGATTTCTCGAGTCGCGATAAAGTCCTTGCCACTATTGATGAGATCAAGAAACCTATCCATGGAATAATAGCCACTTACGAAACCTACATTTTACCCGCCGCCTGGATTGCAGAGCATCTTCAGCTGCCGAGTATTCCAGTCAAAAGCGCCGAGGCCTGTACGGATAAGTTCATCATGCGAAGCTTATTCGCCAAAGCACCAGAGAAGATTAGTCCAGATTTTATGGTAATTAACTCAGAGCAAGATGTTCGTAGCTTTGCCCAAAATCACGAGTTTCCATTAATTATTAAGCCCGCCAATCTCTCTAAAAGTCTCTTGGTCACAAAAAATCATGACCTTAATGAACTACTCGAGAACTACCGTAAAACCATGAATGTCATTAATGATGTCTACCTAAAGTATGCGCCCGACCGTAAACCAAAACTACTTATTGAAGAGTTTATGGAAGGAACCATTCACTCGGTTGATGCTTTTGTCGACAAAGACGGTACCCCTCAGGTATTAAACCAGGTTGTTGATTATCAAACTGGGTACGATATTGGATACGATGACAACTTCCACTACAGTCGAGTACTCCCTTCTCAGCTGTCCAACGACGATCAAGAGGCACTACGCCACTGCGCAGAAGTAGGTATTCGTGCCCTCGGAATGAAGAGTTCGCCAGCACACGTAGAAATTATTATGACAAAAGATGGCCCTCGACTTGTTGAGATTGGTGCTCGTAACGGTGGCTACCGTGAAAGAATGCACAAACTAGCGAACGGGATTGATATTACTGGGGCCGCACTTGCGCTTGTAGTAGGGTCCAAGCCAAACATTACTGCCACAAAAAATGAATCGTGTGCAGTGCTGGAGTTATTCCCACGAAGAAAAGGTGCTTTTAACGGTATCGCTAATGAATCTGTACTAAAAAATCTGGAGTCCCTTGAGCGCTATAGTATTAAAGTGAAACATGGCGAGACAGTTGGTAAATCAAGTGATGGATATAAGACACCGCTCGTTATTATCTTACACGCTTCGAACTCTGATATTCTCACACGTGACCTCTTTATAATTCAGGATAAAATTAGAGTCCTTACCAACGTAGACCCACAGTAAGTTACGGCAGCAGGGTCGCAAGATACTCGACATACTTCTGAGTTACATTACGTGATTTACCACTGGTTGGTTTATCATGTATGGCCAGTGACGGGCACTTATTTAACTCCACTATCACCGGTTGTAGATCATCAACAGTAGCATCTTTGGTGGGCCGTGTGCGCATCATGAAGTCAACACCGCATACTGGAAGTCCAATAGCCCGTGAAGCAGAAGTAGCCATATCGCGCATCCACTGAGGTGTATCATCCGTAATGTCAATAATCTCACCCCCGGCACCATAGTTGGCGATACCCAATACAAATACTTCTTCATCTCTTTCTGGGATTTTTGATACATCATCGCCCAAATACGTCGCAGCTGCTTCGGAATTAATGTACGCCAGTGCAGCACGATACGGCTCACCTCTGTTTCCAGAATTATTCTCTATTTCTATGAGTTCAGTAATACTATGCACACCATCTCCTGTAACTCGCGCAGGTACACGGTGAATCGCACCAGCAAATTCGTAATTAATAGTGGCTATTCGTATATCTAGAATCTCTGGGTAATCATACTGTTTCTGAATAACTGCTGCCCGAATATTTTTAGCATTATCCATCGCAATATTAAGTGCAGCATCAAGAGCATTACTCTCGGTGATTCCGACGGTGATTCCCTTGCCATGCCCGCCATCAAGTGGTTTCACCACAACCTTCTCTGACGCCTGTAGAAATTTCTTGACTCGCGGATCATCCTTTTCCTTATCTTTTACGAGTATAGTTGGAAGTTGCTTAATACCGTTTGATTCAAGAAGGCAATGTGTGGCATATTTATTATTTGCAATATGCCCTGCCGCGTAACTACTCGTTGGAGGCGTAGTACTAAAGATATGTATTGTTCGGTCACCCTTGGTTATGAATATGTTTGGACAGCCAACATAGGGCACCTCCGCCTTCCAGTTGTGGCGTTTTATCTCGTCCTGAATAAGTTGCTGTCCCGTATTCAAACTAGCTGTATCAATACTTAAAAAATCTACCATATACTCAACGTCCCTTCTTATTCATTACATAATTCTTCGATAACTCTAGCTGCTACATTAAATCCAACAAGCTCACTGATTCCAAAACCTGGAGATGGATTAACTTCAAGTACAAGCGGACCTTTGTTACTGTCTATAATATCTACTCCTGAAAAGTCGAGATTTAAGCTTCTATTAGCAGCTACTGCGATTCTTTTCTCTTCTTCCGTAGGCTTGTGTGCAATTGCTGCACCACCTTGGTGAAGGTTGGCCCTAAAATCTCCGGAGTCAGCCGTACGTTTCATCGCTGCTATAATCTTATCACCTGCTACAATAACCCTTTTATCCGAGCCTTGTGATTCTTCTATATATTCCTGGCTAAGAAGTTTCGGGCTAACAGCAAATAACTCTTCTGCTTTTTTAGCAAACTCCTCCTTGTTTTTAATTAGTTCAACTCCAATGCCCCTATTACCATGTGGAACCTTAAGTACGAGAGGAAATGAAAGTGTTTCTACGGGCGTAAGACACGTAATAATGCTCGATTTAGGTGTCGGCACATCATGAGATATGAGTATTTCATATGTTTTGATCTTATCAAATCCAGTAAGTACTGACTGAAGTTGCTTCAACTTTTGACCCTTCAGATTCTTGGCAAGCTCTATATATAAGGTGTAGCTTTTTGGCCCAAGACGATATATTACTTTATTCGCAAGCTCTATATCCTCTAAAATTGTATCACTCGTAATCAACGCCAGCTTTGATGTACAACCGAGCCCATCGGCAGCCTGCAACAATGCATTTGCTCCAGGACTTGTACGAGATAATGTTGTAATGCAGAGGGTATTTTTGTTTGACATAATGAAACTACTATATCATACCTAGACTATGTCACCCTAGTGGGCTCATCTTCTTGAACTTGGCACCAAAACTCGGATACTTCACACTGACGAATTAATTGATTTGCATACTTTATAGGCTTACATCTTGTATTTCAATAATTAGTTTGGCATTATGAGGGTAGTTATTTATATAAACTTAGGAGGAACTATGGCTGAGGAGAAGAAAACAACACCAAAGGTAAAGGTGCCTGCGGTTAATGCAAAAGATGTTGAAGAGAATAAAATATACGGCATCCTAGCCTATATTGGTATTCTTTTCATCGTGCCATTACTTGCTGCACCAAAATCACCATTTGCAAAGTTCCATGCCAACCAAGGCTGCGTGTTATTTATTGCTGGTGTGGCACTTGCGGTTATATCTTGGATTCCAATTTTGGGTTGGCTCATTGGCTTCATTGGTTGGATCGTCGTTGTCGTACTAGCTATTATGGGTATCGTTAACGCTGCTGGTGGCAAGATGGAAAAATTACCACTTATCGGTGATATCGAAATTATTAAATAGTCTCAATTGACCTGATATAAAATACCCTGATATACATTGGGGTAATTTTATTAGCTCTAGTGAAAGATACCCTTCTTCTTGCTGGTCTTAAGCTCTTGGAGTAAATCTTTTTGCTGCTTACTTAAGTTAGTTGGGGTATCGACCAGTATGGTAACAATATGCGCGCCGCGGCTACTCTCGCGCAAGCGTGGTACACCGTGACCAGAAAGTTTAAAATCTGTACCACTCTGAGTTCCTGCTGGGACCTTCATCTTCACGGGGCCATCTACCGTTTGAACCTCTATCTCGGCGCCCAGCGATGCATCAATCATACTTACATGTTCCGAGGAGAGAATAAGATCACCTTCTCGCGTGAAGTGCTTGTGCGGCTTCACATTCAGCTGCACATACAGATCACCCTTATTCCCGTTAGCTGCGGCCTCACCATGCTCGCGGAGGCGGATCACCGCTCCGTCATCAATTCCGGCTGGAATTTTAATAGTAATCTCCTGCTTGACCCGCTCTACTCCAGTTGCCTTACAAACACTACATGGTTTCTCGGGTATTTCACCGCGGCCGTGACAGTTACGACAAACTGCGGCTTGCTGAATAGTACCAAACACGGTGTTCATCTGTTGAACGACCTGGCCCGAACCTTTACAGACGTCGCAGGTCTTTAGCCCATATCCGGGCTCTGCTCGGCTACCCTTACAGTGCGTACAAACATCATTCATTTGCAAGTGAATAGTTTTCTCAACACCAAATACTGCCTCTTCAAAACTTAACATAACCTCAGTTTGAACATCCCGACCCATATCTTCGCCACGGGGTTGTTGTGGGCCACCACCACCAAAAAAGCTACCAAAAATATCTCCGAGGCCCATATCGCCAAAGTCGAAATGCATGTTTTGACCCTGGCCACCAAAGCCCTGGAAACCTTCAAATGGATTACCCCCAGGTGCGCCATCTCCACCTACGCCAGCATGACCAAACTGGTCATACCTTTGGCGCTTGGTTGCATCTTTTAGGACTTCGTAGGCTTCATTTGCTTCTTTAAATTTGGCTTCATCGCCGCCCTCTTTATCTGGATGGTGCTTAACGGCAAGCTTACGAAAAGCCTTCTTGATCTCATCTGCTGAGGCTTCTTTTTTAATACCTAAAATTTCATAATAATCACGTTTTGCCATTAATTTATCCTATCAAGCTATAAAAATATTCAGAGAAACGGGTTAGTACGAGGGTGATAACAATTAAGTAGGTTATGGCGATGAACTTGCCCGAGTTATTAGCAAATACGCTCCCAAGAGCACCTCTTAGTTTAATGTGTCCTTGCCGAATGTTCCAAGCCAACGTTGTCCAGAATATTGGAATAGTGACGGTCCAGACGGCTATACAGTACAGGCAAAGCTTACCAATATCGTACAAGCTTTGAGAGATCAGCCAAGCGCAGAACAAGAAACCGAATGCGGTACCAGCTTGAAATGTTAGCCAATACCAACGTTTTGGAATCCTGACACCAGCTAGGAGTGTCATACCAACAACCAATACACAGGCGAAGCCAAAGATACCAATGAGTGGATTAGGAACACCGAAGAATACCTTGCCCTGCCACGAGCCAATAACTGGCGAACAGGCCACTACTGGGCTAATTGAGCAGCTCGGGACGTAGTCTGGATTGGCTGCAATATGTATCTTCTCTATAGTTAAGATAGTGGATGCTAATACGCCGATAACCGCACCGATTACCAAAACCCAGGGAAACACTTTTTCAAACGATAGTTTTTTTAGTATATGCATGGCTTCATTATACGTTAAGTTGATCTCGATTGTACGATCTCATGGAGAGCATACCTATCAAGCCAGCCAGAATCTCAACTGGCTTGATAGATCTAAGGTTGTTTTACTTTTCTTTCTTTTCTTCTTCAACAACTTCGCCTTCTACAGCTTCGTCTTCCTTTGCCGCGTCATCCTTCTTCTCGTCACCCTTAGCAGCCTCTTCGGCCTTGGCAGCTTCTTCATACATCTTGGCACCAATTGGCTGAATTTTATCCATCAGCTCTTTAGTAGCTTTTTCAATCTCGTCTTTATCAGCTGAAGCCTGGTGCTTTTTAGCTTCTTCTACGGCTTCAGTGATGATCTTTTTGTCATCGTCTGAGATCTTATCTTTATACTCATCGGGCATCTTCTCAGCCTGGTAGATGGCATTCTCAAGTAAATTCTTAGACTCAGCTGCTTCGCGCTTCTTTTTGTCATCCTCAGCATGAGTCTCAGCTTCTTTTTGTGCCTTTTCTACGTCTTCTTTACTCAAGTTTCCAGAATTCTGAATAGTAATAGACTGCTCTTTGCCCGTGCCTTTGTCTTTTGCCGCTACATTTAAGATACCGTTGGCATCAAGGTTAAAGGTTACTTCAATTTGTGGCACACCACGTGGCGCTGGAGCAATACCATCTAGAATAAAACGTCCGAGTGACTTGTTGTCGTTTGCCATCTCACGCTCACCTTGTAGTACGTGAATCTCAACCTGCGGCTGACTATCGGCAGCAGTTGAGAAGGTCTCAGACTTACTGGTTGGAATAGTCGTGTTACGCTCAATCAGTTTGGTTGTCACGCTACCCATAGTTTCGATACCAAGAGAAAGCGGGGTCACATCAAGCAGTAGTACGTCTTTGACATCTCCAGCTAGTACACCACCCTGAATTGCAGCACCTACAGCGACTACTTCGTCAGGATTTACACCCTTAAGTGGATCTTTGCCAAAGATTGATTTTACCTTAGCTACTACCGCGGGCATGCGAGTCATACCACCAACCAAGATAACTTCGTCGATATCTTTTGGTGTAAGCTTGGCATCTTTTAGGGCTTTTTCACAAGGCCCAGCAGTTCGTTCAATAAAGTCTTTAACCAAATCTTCAAGCTTGGCACGAGTCATACTGTATTCAAAGTTAATCGGACCATCATCTCCTTGGTCAAGGAATGGTAGGTTGATTTCTGCAGTTTGCGCGCTAGAAAGTTCCTTCTTGGCTTTTTCAGCCTCTTCCTTGAGACGCTGCATAGCCATAGCGTTGCTACGCAGGTCTTTGCCGTGCTCTTTTTTAATTTCGTCGAGGAAGAAGTTAACAATCTTATTGTCGAAGTCTTCACCACCGAGGTGTGTATCGCCGTGTGTACTCTTTACTTCGAAGACACCATCACCAAGCTCGAGTACTGAAACGTCGAAGGTACCACCACCAAGGTCGAATACCACTACAGTTTCGTTCTTGTTCTTTTTATCAAGGCCGTAGGCAAGTGCTGCGGCAGTTGGCTCATTAATGATTCGCTTAACTTCAAGACCGGCAATTTTACCCGCATCCTTCGTTGCTTGACGCTGTGAATCGTCAAAGTAGGCAGGTACAGTTATGACTGCCTCAGACACTGGCTCACCCAAGAAGGCTTCAGCATCAGCTTTTAGCTTAGAAAGAATCATGGCTGAAACTTCTTCTGGCGTGTATTCCTTACCTGCCATCTTGACGGCCACGCCATTACCTTTTTCTACAATTTGGTAGGGCATAATGTCGTGGTCTTTTTGGACTTCGTTATCTTTCCACTTACGGCCGATTAAACGTTTTACACCGAAGATGGTGTTTTCTGGGTTTGTAACTCGCTGACGGTTTGCAATTTGGCCAACCAAGCGCTCTTCTTTACCGTCTTTATCCTTTTTTACCGCGACAACTGAAGGTGTTGTTCTATTACCTTCGCTGTTGGTAATAATTTCAGGTGATCCTGCCTGCATAACAGCCATGGCTGAGTTGGTAGTTCCTAAATCAATTCCGATAATTTTACCCATACAATCTACTCCTTTTGTGCCCCTAGACCATCTGATCTAGAGGTTATGCTTTTTTAAAAATATACAAGTTGCTTAGCAGTCGTTTATTTTGATTGCTAAAGTAATTCTATCATATATAAATTAGCAGTCGCAAGTCAAGAGTGCTAATTTACGCGATTCTAGTTTTATTGGGCAAGGCCCATACCGCTTGCTTTGGTGGTTTTAGTAGAATCTACTGGTAGTGGACGTCCTTGAATCGTATCTACAGGGTCCGCATGAGCACTCGTTGAGTCGGCTAAGACTAAGCCCAGAGCCTCTCCTTCGTCAGGATAGTAATACGTCGGATCCTGAATTACTTGTGGTGTAGCTTCTGACATAGTGGACTCCCTTAGTATGGCTCACTATACTACTGTTATAAAATTTAGTTGTGATATTCCACACACTATTTATTGGTGCGTAACCTTGACGACTGCATGACGGATAACTTGATTGTTAATTTTGTATCCTTCTTGCAAGACTTCACTAACAATCTGCTCTGGACCCTCGCCTTCTACTTGAACTGCTTCATGAAATTCTGGATTAAACGGCTGATTAAGAGCATCGATTTTCTCGATTCCTAACTTCGCCAACTGCTGCAAAAGTCTGTCATGTATCTTTTGCACACCCTGCGCCCATTTGTTATCTTCTAGATCTTTTGGCAAATGGTTTAGTGCCCGTTCGAGATCATCGATAACAGGCAGTAGATCTTTTACTACTTGAGCTTTCGAAAATTGCGAAAGTTGGGTCTTTTCTTCTTCAACTCGCTTTTTATAATTAATAAACTCTGCTTGCACACGCTGCAAATCACCCGTTAGTTCTCCAATTTGCTGTTCAAGCAGTACTTCATTTTTGGTTAACTTCTTACTCATAGTATTGCCTCCAAGGTTTCGCCAGCATGGGCTACTAAATTCATTACATTTTTATAACTCTGTCGGGTTGGTCCAAGTACCCCAATATAACTATGGTCAGAATAGGGTGAGCGGAAGCGACTAATAATAAGAGCTGATTCACTTGTTTTACCAATAGGATTCTCGCGACCGATATAAACACTAAGTGGTTCATTTGGCGCTGCCTCGCGTAGCCAGGGCTCTAAATTATCTAGCAGTCGAGCAACACCTTGTGAATGGATCGGATCTAAAAATTCTGGTTGACCAAATAGATTTGAAAATCCCGCCACATAAAGCTGATTGCCAATAGTTGCAAGTCCCAGGTTATGGGTCAGTTGCACAAGCGAATCTACAGCACTCCTGATTGCCATAGCTGGCTCACCGGCGTGAGAGATGCGAGTTGTCATAGCTTTTGAACCACGTGAGATAAGCGGTAACTGCGTAGGCTGTTCATTAATATGATTAACATAGAAACGGTATCCCTTGTCTGTTGGTATACGGCCAGCGGAAGTGTGTGGCTGCTTGATGAAACCAAGTCGTTCAAGTTCTGCCATCTCATTACGGATTGTTGCACTTGAGACGCTAAAGAGCTTCGCAAGCGTAACACTACCAACAGGTGATGCGACTTCGGCATACTCTTCAATCATAGCGGCTAGAATACTGATTTGACGGGTAGTCATAATGGTTTTTAGTATATAGTTTTAGCAGTTAACTAGCAAGAGTGCCAACGCTGCTTGTTGCATAAAGGTGAGTTCGGTATACTAAAAGGCAGACATGAAAAAGCTCACATCTTCTGAAATGCTACCGATCATTGGCGAATGGCTCGGTACGGGTAGTATCAATATTTTTGGTATACCTTTTTCTGGGAAAGACACACAGGGTGAACTTTTATCTGAATATCTGAGTGCCTCGGTGATCGGTAGCGGTGACATACTGCGCAGTAGTGTTTTATCTACCGAGGCCAAAGAAACAATGGATGCTGGTAACCTGCCCCCTTCCGAAGAATTTTTTAGAGTTGTCCTGCCCTATTTCAACAAACCTGAATATTCGCAGACTGCCCTTGTACTAAGCTCAGTTGGTCGCTGGAAGGGTGAAGAAACAAAGGTGATTCAAGCTGCACAAGAATCTGGCCACCCTATAAAAGCGGCCTTCCTACTTACCCTACCCGAGGAAGTAGCGTTTGAGCGTAAGGCAAAAGTTGAACGTAACCGAAATGATGATGCTAGCACGCAGATTCTAGAAAAACGAATGGAAGAGTTTCGTACAAAAACACTGCCCGCCCTGCAGACCTATCGGCAACTTGGCTTACTTATTGAAGTAGATGGCAGTCAATCTCCAGAAGAAGTAAAACAAGAAATTATCACGCTTCTGTACCAACATGCGACTGGAGAGTGAGACAATGTCAGACATCCCGGCTCACCTTATTAATACACTCCAAAAAGCCCAGACCTTCCTAACCAAAGATTTACCTGCCCTACCTGGAGCCCACCATAAAACTGACCGAGAATCCCGATACCTACAGAATCAAAAACTCTTCGAAATGCTTGGTAATCCACAGAATACACACAAGGTTATTCACGTCGCGGGAACAAGCGGAAAAGGTACCGTTAGCTACCTGGTTGATGCCATGCTCCGAGCCCACGACAAACAAACGGGGTTACTAGTTAGCCCTCATGTGTATGATATTCGTGAGCGAATACAACTTAACGGTCAATTTATAAGTGAACGGCAGTTTATAGAAACCCTCAACCAGCTCTTGCCATTTATACAAAAACTGAATACCACCCAACAAACACCCCACTACTTTGAGACTTTGTTGCTACTTGGGTTTATGGCGAGCTCAACACGCAGTCTAGATTACCTGGTTGTTGAGGCGGGTGTAGGTGGGCGCTACTCACCCACGAATTTAGTTAACCGAGATGATACTTACGGCGTCATAACTCAAATAGGGCTTGATCATACCGACCGCCTTGGCACCACCTACGAGCAGATCACTACTGAGAAATCTGGCATCATAAAGCCAAATATGTGGCTGACTGCTCTGCGCCAGCGCAGCGGGGTTAATGATATTATTGCAAAAACTGCCCAGGCCGAGCAAGCAGATCTCTCTTGGGTAGAATCTTCCAAAGATTATGAGACCGATGATCTCCTTTTAGCCCTAGACTGTGTTCGGCGCCTAGCCGAACGTGACGGCTGGAGTTTTGACGAAGAACTTGCCAAGCAAGCTGCCCATAAACTCTATATACCTGGCCGTTATGAAAAACGTAGCTTCTTAGACCACTCAGTTGTTCTAGATGGTGCACACAACCCTCAAAAACTGACTGCCCTAAGCTCGCGTCTAGGCCGAGATAAAATTGCACCCTGTACGTTCGTGCTGGCTATTGGTACACATAAAGATTACGTAAACTCACTCTTAGCACTCAAGCACGTAGCCCAGCGAATTATCTGCTGTGAATTCTTTTTACACGAACCAGAGGTACCTGGGCGACCTGTCAGTGCTCGGGTGCTTGGAGAAACCGCCAGAAAGCTTGGTTTTAGCCAGGTAGAGATCATACCAGAACCAGTTTTGGCTTTTCGTTTTGGCCTACAATTCCCAGAACCCGTCGTAGTAGCTGGTTCGTTCTATCTACTTGGTGAAGTCGACAAAGTATTTAATTAGCTTATACTTATAGTTATCTAAAAGGAGACCCACATGAAAGCAGCAGATTTTTCACTTACCGATCAAGATGGAACTACTAAAACCCTAAAAGATTTTGCAGGCACATGGTTAGTTCTCTATTTTTACCCAAAAGATGATACACCTGGTTGCACAGTTGAGGCTTGTAGCCTGCGAGATGCCAACGATGAACTTATTGCGCTGGGCGCTAACGTAGTTGGTATCAGCAAAGATGATGCAGATTCGCACCGTAATTTTAAGGCCAAGCACCAGCTTAACTTCACACTACTAAGCGATCCTGATGGTAAAACTATCGAGGCTTATGGTGCATGGGGCAAGAAAATGTTTGGCAAAGAAGGAATTCTCAGAAAAACTTTTATTATCAACCCTTCGGGTGAGATCGTAAAGACCTACGGCCGCGTCACCCCGCTCGGTCACGGCGAACAAGTAGTAGAAGAGCTCAAAAGACTACAATCGACTAGTTAATGCTTATGCAGTCTTAAGTATGTACGTCGAACTACATAGAGCAGGGCCACCCCTGACACAATAAGAGCCACTGCTTGCACCAGCCGCCTATTAAAGCCAGTTGGTGCTAGCCCATCTCCTCCAGGTATTAGGGGGTTCGGAGGTGCTGGATTGCCCGGGAAGCAGTTGCCGAAACAGGTAAAATTAAAGCTCTGGTCGTCAATTTCAAAGAGATTACCAGACACATACAATGCATTATTGCTCGGTGAAAAGAGTAGATTGTCCATATTCCAGCCAGCAACGTTTTGGATTACCGGGTTAAAATCTGTAACGATTCCAGTGGCTGTGTCGAAAGCGGCAAGGCGGTTGCGTGGCACGGAGCCGTTCACCATAGACATCCCTCCCCCGCCAACATACAAAACCGTCTCATCGCTGGTGAGTGTTAGGGTTTCGGTGTAATCATTAATATTGGGGTTAAAGCTGGTCGCAAGACCAGTGGCTGTGTCGAAAGCGGCAAGACGACTACGGGAAATACTGCCGTTCACGGTAGTAAAAACACCAGTTATATAAAGTAAGTCACCGTCAGCCGTTAGTAATATATCTCGTGTTTCATTATTGAGATTCGGGTTAAAGCTAGTGGCGGTGCCAGTTGAGGTATCGAATGCAGCGAGGCGGTTGCGGGTAGTACTGCCGTTTACGGTCGTAAATGCCCCACCGGCATATAGTGTCTGGCCATCTGGTGAAATATCCATTCCCCATACTGTATTATTCGTATCTGGGTTAAAGCTTGTTGCGAGACTCGTATTTACATCGAAAGCGGCGAGGCGGTTGCGGGTAGTACTGCCGTTTACGGTAGTGAAGGAACCATGAGCATATAGTGTCTGACCATCTGGTGAAAGCTCAATACCCAACGCAATGGCATTCAATTCAGGGTTAAAATCCGTAAGACTGCCGTCACTCGTATTAAGCGCTGCCATACGAAGGCGCACTTGGCCATTGACACCAGTAAAATGTCCGCTCACATAGAGCATGCTCTCATCAGGTGATAAAGCGAGCCCCCATACAGAATTATTAAAAGTAGGGTTGAAGCTGGCATCAACGCTCCCATCTGGCAAAATCCGAACAAGGTTATTATGCACTCCACCGTATCCACCCATGTATCCACCAACGTAGAAAGTACCCGTCAAAGAATCATAGCTCAATGACATAACCTCGCCATCTGTTGAGACATTCATGTCAGTAACCGTACCTGTAGTTGCATTAAACTCGGCAAATCTATTACGTTGCACGGTATCATTTACCATCACAAAACTACCTCCAACAAAAACAGTCGATTCATCTTGACCAAACGAAAGACTAAAGACTGTTCCGGCATTAAGGTTTGGGTTAAAGCTGGTGGCTGTGCCAGTCGAGGTATCGAAAGCCGCAAGTCTGTTGCGGGTAGTGCCGCCGTTTACGGTAGTGAAATTACCACCGACATACAGAGTAGACCCGTCGGCAGAAAGGAGAACAGAACGAGCAAAGTCATTAAGGTTTGGGTTAAAGCTGGTGGCTGTGCCAGTTGAAGTATCAAAGGCGGCGAGGCGATTACGGGTAGTCGAGGGGGAGTTAACTGTCGTAAAGTCACCTGCAGCATACAGGATAGATTCATCAGTACTCAGCCTCATAGAATACACTTGATTGTTGGCAATCGGGTTAAAACTAGTAGCTGTGCCCGTGGCGGTATCGAAAGCAGCAATCCTAGTGCGAGCCGTTGAACCGTTCACAGTAGTGAAATTACCGCCCGCATAGAGAGTAGATCCATCATTAGAAAGAAGAATGGAACGAGCATAGCTACTGAGATTTGGATTAAAGCTGGTGGCTGTGCCAGTTGAGGTATCGAAAGCGGCAAGGCGGTTGCGGGTAGTGCCGCCATTCACGGTAGTGAAGTCACCAGATACGTAGAGTGTGCTTGCGTCAGGACTCAATACAACAGAGAGCACTGAACCATTGATATCAGGATTAAAATTTGGATTCAGTGAACCATCGGGAAGAACATGTGCAAGCCGATTACGAGTTGATATTCCTGCGGTAAATTCTCCACCAACATACCAACCACCAGCGCCGTCAGGCACTGCGGTACGTACCCCACCATTAAAAGAAATGCTGCTTTGACTTGGCTGTCCGGTGTTTTCATCATACAAAAACGCACCAATAGAGCGAGTAGCATCCACTGATTTAAAATCACCACTCATATACATGGTGCCGTCCGATGCAGCAATGTTATTAACCACTCGGGAATTAAATTGAGGTAATGGTGATGCCGGCGTATCTGGCAATACTGGAGCAGCAAATATATCAATCGGTAACATGACAGCCACAAATAAAAGCAAGATCGTAGTGATCCATAAAGATTTAAATTGGTACTTTGGCGCTTTGTTCAACCCCATAAACTTCTTCATTGTTTAATTTTTTATACTCCTCACTCCATAAATACGTATGATAACTCGTATTACACTTGTCACCAAGGATTTAAAAGTCCTTATCCTCTGTACATATAGTACATGATGCTTATGATAGAATTCAAGGTACTTTTGATATTATTTAACACCTGATACTTTGCGCGTAGCGAACCATGCTTGTGCGCCTTAATCTCTTTTAAGCATCACCGTGAAGGCTTCCGCTGGAATATCTACTTTTCCAAAGCGCTTCATACGTTCTTTACCTTTTTTCTGTTTCGCCAGTACTTTCTTCTTACGGGAGACATCACCACCGTAGAGGCCACTCGTTACGTCTTTACGGAAGGCCGAGAGATCTTCGCGAGCAATAAACTTACCGCCAATAGCAGCTTGGAGGGCAACCTTAAAGTTCTGGCGTGGAATAACATCTTTTAACTTATCAACTGTTTCACGCCCAAGTAATTGGGCCTCGGAACGGTGAGCCATAACAGAAAGTGCACCAACGATCTCTCCAGCAACGTAAAAATCTACTCGTACCAAATCTTCCACGCGGTAATCGTCTAGCTCATAATTGAATGAGCCGTAGCCGCTCGTCACACTTTTGAGCTGATCGTAGAAATCAGTCAGTAAGTTGGCTAGTGGTGCTTCAAACGCTACCAGTGCCAGTTGAGCATCGACAAAACTAAGGCCTTTTTGAATACCCCTCTTCGTGGAGATAAGTTGGATGACTGCGCCGACATATTCTTTGGGTACCACAATCTCGCCTTTGATCCATGGTTCAGCAATGGTGCTGATTCGAGCTGGATCGGGTAGGTCGCTAGCTGATTTAATATCTACTCGGTCACCGCTTAGGAGCGAAACATGATAGTCAGTACTAGGGTTAGTGACGATTAGGCTAAGATTATACTCACGCTCGAGCCGTTCACGTACAATCTCCATATGTAGCAAGCCCAGGAAGCCGACGCGCACACCAAAACCTAGAACTGGTGAGTTCTCTGGTTCGTATTGCAGTGCTGAGTCACTGAGCGACAGCTTCTCTATGGCTTCTTTGAGCTCGGCGTAATATTCGTTACTTTCCGGAAACACACCAGCATACACAAACGGCTGGACTTCCTTATAACCTGGTAATGGTTGCTGACCAGTCTGTTTGCTAAGCGCCACGGTATCGCCTACCTTAGCCTCACGAGTAGATTTAAGGTTCGTCACAATGTAGCCAATCTCACCAGCCTGCAATTCATCATCGGCTTGCATCTGCGGGCTCAGGTGCCCGACTTCTAGCGCCAGGCCATGGCTCTTGGTGCTAAGCATATTAATTTCACTACCCCGTTTAATACTACCGTCTACGACTCGTACATAGAGAATAACCCCACGATAATCGTCATAGTAACTATCAAAAATTAATGCTCGGGTTGGCTGCTCAAGCTCACCGCGAGGCGCCGGGACCTTTTCAATAACAGCATCTAACACTGACTGAACACCCTCACCTGTCTTGGCAGAAATATGTAATATCTCACTCTCGTCACAACCCAACAAGCTTACTACCTCAGCAGTAACTCGTGGTACATCTGCGGCTGGCAAATCAATCTTATTAAGTACTGGAATAATGGTTAAATCTGCCCCTAGTGCCAAATACACGTTGGCTAAAGTCTGAGCTTGAATACCCTGGCTGGCATCAACCACCAAGATTGCACCCTCGCAGGCCTCTAGGCTACGAGAAACCTCATAGCTAAAGTCTACATGACCAGGTGTGTCGATGAGATTGAGCTGATAGCCTTCATATGACATCTGTACTGGTGTTAGTTTAATAGTGATTCCCTTCTCGCGCTCGAGATCCATTCTGTCTAACAACTGAGCCTTCATATCACGCTTTAAGACAGTACTGGTCAATTCTAATAGCCGATCTGCTAGGGTAGACTTACCATGATCGATGTGTGCAATAATGCAAAAGTTGCGGATTTTTTCTTGGTTCATTGTAGTCGTATCGGTTTAAATAATATCGTGCGGGCTTTAGCGATAATCGGCTCAACCTCTTCCAATCGGAAAAGCCAGGAAACTCCAATGTAGACCAATGCCGCACCAATAGAAACAAGCGCAAGCTTTGGTAGCAATGTCAGTACTCCTCGGTCTTGAACACCCAGCTCAAAAAGCTCACGGCGCATCAGCCAGGTTGCCCAAAACGTAATACCGAAGGCCGAAAGCATACGCCATAGTGCCCCAAAAAAGGGCCGATCCAGTGTACCCGGAAAGCGTTTGAGCAATATAATTGTCAGGGCAAACACCTCAAAAGCTGCCACAATCACTTGGGCAAGCGGCAACCCCAGTACACCGTATTGGCTTGGCCGAGCCAGCCAAACAGAAAGGATAACGTTAAAGGTGATCGCAAAGATCGAAACATACAGTGGCGTCTTTGTATCTTGTTGGGCGTAAAAACTACGACTCAGCACATGGTAAATTGCTCGAAATGCAATTGCCCAGGTGAAAATACCCAGAATAGCGGCAATTTCCGGATCACCCTGACGAGCCAAAATACGCACTAAATAACCACGCATCAAGAATGTCACCGTAACCGCAGGCAATACAAGCCAGATGACAAGTCGTAGCAATTTACGGAGTTCTTTTTTAAACAGATCTGTACGCTTTTGAGCCAACCGCTCTGTCATGCGCGGAAAGGCAGCGGTTGAAAGCGCTACGCCGATTAAGGTAATCGGGACATTGTGCAACGTATAGGCAGCACTGTAGGCACCAATAGCACCTTGTCCTAAGCGTGAAGCCAAGTTGATTTCAACCATATTCTGAAAGTAGTCAATACCTTGGTCGGTTGAACGGGCAGGAAGTATTTTTAAGACTTGTCGGAACCCTTTGTTACGCCAAAAAATCTTCGATTGATAATCGAAGCCGAGACCCACTAACCCCAATGCACTGATAATGAGCTGTAGCACCGAGCCAATTACCACACCAAGCGCCACACCCATGATGCCAAACCTTGGAGCCAAGAAGACAACGCCGATGATGATACTCAGGTTATAGAAAGATGGGGCTAACGCTACGAAGAAAAAGCGACCGACAGCCTGCTGCATAGCAGCAAAAACACTACTGATAGAAAACAGAAGTGGGTTAATAGCGATGATGCGCATCATAGAAACTGCCAGGAAAGTTGTGTGCTCGTCTAGGCCAGGTGCCACAACGTACTTCACGAGTGGTTCGGCAAAAACTAAAATTAGGACACTTGCCACAAAAGTGACCAGTGCAAAAAGGTTGAGTAAACTGGAGCTTAGTTCCCAAGCAGACTTTTTATTACCTTTGAGCCAACGTTCATTAAAGACCGGAATAAAGGTAACGCTCAGAGCACCCGAGATTAGAATAAAGAACATAAAGTCTGGTACGGTGAAGGCTACTTTATAGGCAGCTACCTCTGAGCTTTTGACACCAAAGCTACCGTAGAGAAAGACATCACGCAGTAAACCTAAAACTTGCGCAATTAAACCAGAGCCGGCCAACAATGCTGCAGCCCAGCCAAAACTTACTTTCTTATTTGCGCGAACGAGAAGACGATTTACCATAAAATAAAACTAAAATTTATATCTGTAAATAGTATACGCGTATAGAGAGTAAAAAAGAACCGTTTTTCTAGATAAAGCACCTAGGTTAAGACAACTTCTTTCGGAGCCTTGGCATCCTTCAGAGCGGCATGAGCCTCAGTTTCATCAAGTGTCTCATGCTCTAATAGTTCATCTTTAATGGTTTCAAGGGCTTTTTTATTCGCAGTAATGATTTTCTCAGCACGAGAGGTAGCCTCGGTAATGAGTGCTTCCACCTCAGCATCAATCAGTTCAGCGGTCTTCTCCGAATACGGTTTGGAGTGCACCATACGGTCAAGCATCATACCGCCTTCATCTTCGTGAAAAACCTGGTCACGCAACTTTGTACCCATGCCTTGTTCGATGATCATTTCGCGTGCCAGCTGAGCGGCTTTTTGCAAATCATTACCAGCTCCGGTCGTGACCCAGTCTTTTCCGTAAATTACTTTCTCAGCTACGCGACCACCTACTACACGAGCTAGAACATCTTTGTATTCGTTAATAGAGTGGTAACTTTTATCTTCTTCGTCGAGGAACCAAGTAACTCCACCAGTACCACCGCGTGGGATAATCGTGACTTTATGCAAACCACCAGAGAGTGGCAAGACATGTCCAACCAGAGCATGTCCACCTTCGTGATAAGCAGTCATTTCACGTTCTCTCTCACCCATGGCTTTATTTTTACGCTCAGGGCCAATAGCAATACGTTCAAAAGCCTCAGTGATATCACTATTTTGAATTACCTTACGATTAGAACGAGCTGCAACAATTGCTGATTCATTGGCTAAGTTCGCCAGATCTGCACCAGCCATACCAACTGTCTTTTTAGATAGAGCGCTTAAGTTAACGGAACCATCTACCGGCTTGTTCTTAAAGTGTACCTTCAAAATCGCTTCACGGTCTCTACGCTCAGGTAGTGGAATGTTCACACGACGATCAAAACGACCAGGACGAAGTAGGGCAGGATCAAGTACATCAGCACGGTTAGTGGCCGCCAACACAATCACGTTAACGCCAGTCTCAAAACCATCCATCTCTACCAAAATTTGGTTCAATGTCTGTTCACGCTCATCGTGCCCACCACCCATACCAGAGCCACGACGGCGGCCCACTGCATCAATTTCATCTATGAATATAATGCACGGTGAATTCTTTTTAGCCTTTGCAAACAGATCACGTACACGCGAAGCGCCAACACCAACAAACATTTCTACAAACTCGGAACCAGAGATGCTAAAGAATGGCACGCCTGCTTCACCAGCTACGGCTTTAGCCATTAAAGTCTTACCAGTACCAGGCGAACCGACTAGTAAAACACCCTTCGGGATTTTAGCGCCCACAGCAGCAAACTTCTTAGGGAATTTTAAGAACTCCACTACTTCTTCAAGATCCTGCTTAGCCTCTTCGTTACCAGCTACATCTTTAAAAACAACTTTTTCTTTGTCATTACCAGCTATGCGGGCCTTGCTTTTGCCAAAGCTCATGGCTTGGCTATTTTGGCCCTGGGCTTGACGCATCATGAAGAAAAAGAAACCTAGAATCAGTATGCCCGGTATGAGTAACTGTGCAACACCCCAGATAATACCACTACTACCTGAGGGTTCTTTGGCACTATACTGCACCTTGCTTACATCAATTTTTTGGTCGTCACGTAGCTCGGTTGGCTGTACAACAATAAACTGCTTACCAAGATTTTTATCACCCTCTTGTAAATCATCTCTGAGAGTTACTTTTAGCTCATTGCCTTGCTGCTCAATCTTCTCAACACTACCTGCATCAACCTTTTCGTTCAGCTGTGTGTAGGTTAGGGTATCTTTTTTAAAGTCGGTAGAATTGAGAGTAGTAGATGCCCAAAAGAAGGCACCGATCAGTACTATTAATAAAATGAGCCCTACGGTCTTGAGGGTATTTTTACGTTTAGACGGCAAATTAGGACTTTTCTGTTCCACTGGGATCTCCTTTTTATACTCAGTTACAGTAGCACATTTCTAGACTTTTTGAAACACAACCCGGGTCTGTTCTAGCCTAATCTTAAGGTCTTTGTGAAGTGGAAAATAAGTTTTTGAGCGACCGGTTTTAATAAACCGTTCTAGTCGGCGAAGCTGCATAGTTGAAGGGTGCCACCGTGTTTCAAGCCGAGCTAGCACCTCATACAATACCTCTCGTGTGACTTCACTTGGCCACATGATACATTGGTAGCGAGGCAATACGTATATGCCACCCGCCTGATTCGCATCAGCCAGTAGAGTATCTAGTTCGCCTTCTATTTCTGGACGAAGTGTCTGTACAGAGCGAATTGATGTCAGAAATTTCTGCGTAAACCGTGTGCCTTGAGTTTTGGCATTGGGTAATAAGGTGAGTCGGATGTAATTACGTAGATAATCTTGATTCTGATTCGTACTATCCTGGTTCCAACTTAATTGTTGCTCACGGGCATATGTACTGATTTCTTCTTTTGAATATTCTAGAAGTGGGCGCAGGCAATCGTCGGTTGACCGTAGGCTTGCCAAGCCACGCCAACTTGTACCACGGATAATATTGAGGACTGCAGTCTCGACAACATCATCTTGATGATGAGCGGTGATGAGTGCCTGAGCCTCATGCTTTTTTTGACAGTCTCGTAAAAAGCGGTAGCGAGCCTCACGGGCCACTTGTTCACTGGCATTGGCGGGCAACTTACCATGGCCTAGTTCAAACGGCAGACCATATTGCCGAGCCAGTGATGCAATTAATTGAGCATCGGCACTCGAATCTGCACGAATACCGTGGTCAAAATGAGCCACTACCAAATCTACCTTTGATACACCTACTAGTAGACTCAGCAAAGCTACCGAGTCTACCCCGCCGCTCACCGCCACAATATATCTACCTGGTTTAATATGCACTTTCATACTCTAGATTGTACCAGCAGCTCAGTGCCTAGATGTACAAATACCCCGCAGTTGCGGGGTATTTGAGGCTAGGCAGGTATTTTATTTGTGTGTTACTTTTTGCCTTCGGCAATGTTCTTCGCGTCGATAGAAAGAGCTACCAAAATTGGTCCGGTGATCAAAGCATATAGGCCAAGGACCCATACGAATGCCACACCAGCTGCTTCTGACTGGAAGAGCAAGACGATACCAACAATCACAGCAGCTGCGCCACCAAGAAGTGTTAGTAGGCGCTCAGTTGCACCGATGTTCTTTGTTACGAATGTTGCAATAACCTCAGCAACACCCACAGCGATTAACGTGAAGCTAATGATAAGAATCAAGAGCGCAAAGTTAACACCTGGGTGACGAAGTAAGTACACACCTACACCGATCTCAATAAGACCAATGAGAAGTGTCCAGATCCAACGCTGGTGCTTTCCAACTCCACCAATACCATGCACAACACTAACAACACCGTTCACGAGCACGAATGCACCGAAAAGGTATACGAGTGTTACCAGAGTAAGCCCTGGCCAAAAAACTGCTGCGATTCCAAATAGAATTGCTGCGATTCCACGTACTGTTAATACCCACCAGTAATCAGATACGAATTGTCGTTCTGCTTTGTCCATTATTCTTTCCCTCCTTTTAGATGAACCTAACCTAATCCGTATAATGCCACGGTAGTTTCCCCTCTGTCAAGCAAGATATGCGTCGATAAGCATATGCCCATCTGTAGCATAAGTAGTTTATTTGACACCACCTCATGGTGGGTGAATAATGAGAGTATTCATTTAAAGGGAGGATTCTTATATGGCACAGAAGAACAATACGTCGTCAGGTTGGGTTGGTTGGGTTTACTTTGCAGGAATTTTACTACTCATACAGGCCTTTTTCCAAGCACTAATTGGGTTTGTTTCGTTTACCCGCAGTGATCTTTTCGTTGTCGCGGAAAATAATGCCCTCTTCTTCGACTTTACCGCTTGGGGTTGGGTTCATTTAATACTAGCGATCGTCTTACTAACCGCTGGTTTTTCAGTTATTAACGGCGGCTTATGGGGACGCACGATTGGTGTAATATTTGGAATCATAAGTTTCTTTATAAACATCGCCTTTCTACCAGCCTATCCAGTCTGGCTCACCATCGCAGCAGTGCTAGATCTAATTATTATCTACGCTCTGATCGTACACGGCCGCGAAGCCCGCCTGTAGAAGCCCTTCAGATCTAACTTAAAAGCAGTCCGTTACGGACTGCTTTTAAATCATGGCACTATTCTTTCGTAAAATTATAAAAAATGACTACCGATTAGTGAATCATCAGAACGATCAACAAGGTTTGTCCTGACTAATAAAGATGGGCTCCTTTAATCTATATTGTCCGGAATATGTTGCCTCTGTTATAATGCCATCAAGCTACTTGTAGCTCAGACCTAAATCTCGAATTATCGGGACATGGTCGTCAAAACTATCGTGAATATAAAGCTCGTCGTCAGAGCCTATTTCACGATAGTCAATACTGGAAACGGTATTGGGTGACTTCGGTCATCGCTGGCGGCGGGCTTTTTGTATTGCCGCCAATTATCAACTACTAATAAAGGAGTGCTCTATGCAGGGAATATTAATACTAACATCGCTGGCAATATTTATTGGAATATCGGTAAATGTTAATAGAAAGATCAAGCGTAATGAAACAGCAGACTTATTTTGGCAAGGCTGTGGTATGGGAATATTTGGTGGTCTTATAATTGCCGTGATTGTCAGTAATGAATTTAAGATCAAAATAGAGGACAAACAAGATAGAAAAACATTCAAACAAGGTGTTTGGGGTGGTATTGCTATATCTTTCACTATGGCGATTGGTTCATTCATGATTATCAGTTCATCAACGTAACCTACGAAATGCTGGTGATACCAGCTACTGTCCTTGTCGCCCAAGTACGATTAAGCAACGCCCATGAGTACTCATAGAAGATGAATTTCTCGACGTAGAGGCCAAATAAACTGGTCTATTATCGAAGAGTGGACGTATAGAGCCAGGACTGGCCCATAAAGGTAGGGAGATTGAAGGGATATGAACGGACAACAAGACAAGTTGGTACAGAGTGATATCTATCGCAGGGATAGAGTATGAACGATGAAACAAATAATGCTCAGAGGTTAGCCAAAAATTTTGTTTTAACTTTTGTAGCACTTGTCATAGTAGCGTTTCTTGCATTGGTTGCTAACCTGCGGCACGATGTGCCCAAACAAAACACACCGTCGCACACTGCATCGAAAGAACAAAGAACACAAGCCACTAGGATTGAACAAGAAGTAAGAACCGAAACCATTCCGTATGGTAGACACACCGTGAACGACGACAATATAACATACAGGCAAAAACGACTCCGCACAGCTGGCATAGCTGGTGTTAAGGCATATACGTATGAGGTTACATATACTGATGGCCAGGAAACTACTCGTAGGTTGATCAGAGAAGAGGTCACTCGACAACCCACCAATGAAGTAACTGTAGTAGGTACAAAAACCACATGGAGCTGCATAGACGTCACGTCGCATGACTATAACTGGAGTAATGACATGTTGTGTATTACGTCTGACGGCAGAACACAATACACAAGCTACTCTGGGGCCAGAAGTCTAAAACGATTGTAAGTTATATCAGACTCACGGCATGCCAGCTAGACACCGATTGGTTCAATTTTGGATTATATTACCAAGAAAAAATGAGCACCGTTTGGTGATCAACTTTTCTTGGTAGCAGCGACTGGAATTGAACCAGTGACCTCGAGCTTATGAGTCTCGCGCTCTAACCAACTGAGCTACGCTGCCGTATGATTTTGATCTTAAAATATGAAAAGACCGCGATCTAGGTTACCGACCTAGAAACGCGGTCTACTATAGCAGATTTGACCCGTAAGAGCCAGATCTGTCGGCTAAAGTTCTAACAAAATGCGCAACCTTCGTCGTCTGCCTTTTCCTGTTGCTTTTTCTTAATATCTACGTCGACAACCTTTTTAGTGACTTTGCTGTCGATATATCGCACATTAATTTTTTTTGGTTTGGTCATGTTATGTCCGCTCCTTTTTTATATTATTTTTGTTGTATATGTTTGTAACAACAATTACTATACTAGCATAAGCTTTTTAAATTGTCAAGTATATGCTGGTTAATTCTCTTTACCGAGGAGATCTAGCGGCTTGTTGAGTAGTTTCATAATAAGTACCAGTGCTATACTCATACCCGCTATATACAGCCATGGCTGATGACCAAACGGCACAACCTCGAAGACTTTTGCAAACTGCGGAATGTAGATAACGCTCAATTGGAGTAGTAATGAGGCAACAATAGCAACTGTCAGCAGCGGGTTACTGAACCAGGCAATTTTGTAGTCTGTTCGAATATCAACCAAACGCACCAGCTCGAACACTACCATACCTGTAAAGACAACCGAAGTAGCAATCTCGGCTGGCATAGTTTTATACAGCGTTAGCAGAGCAATGGTCATCAGCGTACCGAAAATAAAGATTTCAAACCACGTTCGCTTATTAATAATTGCCTCTTGGTACTTGCTTGGCAGGTGCTTCATGATAGTCTTAGCTGCTGGATCAGAGCCCAATGCAATGGCCGGCAAACCGTCGGTCACAATATTAATAAAGAGTATCTGAGAAGGGCTAAGCAGCAGTTTACGGGCAAAAATAATACCCGCAAGTATAGTTAATACTTCAGCAATATTAGCTGAGAGTAAAAAGTTGACGAACTTACGAACATTATCGTAGATACCTCGACCCTCTTCAATTGCTTTAATAATGGTTGTGAACTGATCGTCGAGCAAGATAAGGTCCGCCGCCTCTTTAGTGACATCAGTACCAGTGATACCCATCGCTATACCAATATCTGCGGCCTTAATGGCTGGCGCATCATTCACGCCGTCGCCTGTCATAGCCACCTGGTGACCATGCTTTTTAAGAGCCTGTACGATACGAATTTTATGTTCTGGATTCACCCTTGCATACACACCAAGCGTTTCCACGCGGCGCTCAAACTCACTCTGCGAGAGCTTGTCGAGCTCCATACCTGTAATTGAATTTCCTTTTATACCGAGCTGCAAGGCTATGGCCCGAGCAGTATCAATATGGTCGCCTGTAATCATAACGACGCGCATACCAGCCTCGGCCTGGACACGCTCAATCACTGCTGCCACTTCGCGGCGAGGCGGGTCTATCATGGCTTGCAGACCAACAAACGTGAGGCCTGTTTCCGCAGACTGGGCCTTTTGTGGCAAAGTTTTTTCTTCTTTTATGGCAAAAGCGAGGACCCGAAGAGCTTCTTGGGCAAAGCTCTTATTTGCCGCCTCAATCTTTTTACGATGTGCTGGGGTTAAGGCTACGCGTTTGCCACCCTGCAACACATGACTACAGTGTTCTAAAAGTACGTCTGGCGCACCCTTGGCGGTTACTAAGTACCCCTGCTTGCTCTTTTGTATGGTGCTCATCATCTTGCGGTCTGAAGTAAATGGAAATTCCTTAACACGCGGATACAGCTGCTGGAGCTCGTGGTACTCTATTTTGCCTTTTGCAGCACTAATGAGCAATGAACCCTCGGTAGGGTCGCCAATGACCTTACCGTGCTTCAGGTGGGCATTATTACAGAGAGCACCCGCCGTAAAAAGCTGATTAAGCGATGTTTCTGATAAAGCAGCTGATCTGATGATTTTACCTGCGGTACCATAGCCCTCGCCCTCAACTTCCACAATTTGGTCTTCTACATATAGTTTGCGGACGGTCATTTCACCCTTGGTGAGTGTACCGGTTTTATCTGAACAGATGACATCTGTACTACCAAGCGCCTCTACGGCTGAGAGTTTACGGACCAAAGCATTCTGCGTGGCCATGCGCCGAGCCCCGAGCGCCAAGCTGATACGCACGACGAATGCCAAACCCTCTGGTATAGCTGCTACAGCCAAAGCCACAGCGGCCGTAAAGGAGAAGATGAGACGCGAGGCTAAGTTCTGTGAGAGCGCTTGTTTGTCGAAAAAGAGTTCAACCAAAAAAACGACTACACACAAAATAATGACTATAATACCGAGTTTCTTGCCCAAAGCGTCGAGTTTACGCTGCATAGGTGTTGGTTCGCTCTCGACGCCATCAACTAATTGGGCAATTTTGCCGAGTTGCGTGGAGCCACCAGTTTCTACCACCACCGCTACACCCGTTCCGCTACTTACATAAGTACCGCTAAAAAGCATGTTTCTCTGATCACCCAACGCAAGTGTCTGACCCAATTGCTCACTGTCTTTATCTGCTACGCTCGATTCACCAGTTAAACTAGCCTCGTTTACCATCAGGGTTTCGGCCAAGAGCAGGCGCATATCGGCTGGTATTTTCTGGCCTTCTTCAATTATGACGATATCACCAGGTACTAAATCTTCAACATCAATCTCAATAACATGCCCACCACGCTTAACTTTTGTGCGGTACGCAACCAACGAACGCAGAGCCTCAACCGTTTTTTCTGCTCGGTATTCATTAAAGAAACCAACTATCGCAATAGCAAACACAATGGCATAGATCAGCAAAGATTCGGTCGAAGCGTGCCCGGATTCAATAAATCCAAGCACTAGTGACACGCTTGCAGCTAGTAGTAGAATAATGATCAAGACGTCTTTAAACTGGCCAAAAAAGATCTTGAAGACCGAGGCACCCTTGGTAGACTCTAACCGATTATTGCCAAAATGCGCCAATCTGCTACTCACCTCAGCAGGTGCCAGTCCTTGTTCTATATCAGTATCTAGGGCCCCTACAACTTCCTTCGAGGACTGATTATACCAATGTTGTTTTTGTATTTTGTCCATGCTTATTAATATGGTACACTGAGTTCAAGCATAAGGAAAATAAAAAATGATACTATTTCTAGCCAGCATTGATCTAGAACAAACAATTGCACAGCAATCTAAGACGGTTGTTTTGGTCGCAGCAGCACTACTTGCGCTGCTTGTTGTGCTTTCCGTAATCCTGCACAATCGGGCACCAAAACTTAACCCTTGGCTATTTGGAGCCATTAGCCTGACTATGATACTACCGACGCTCTTCTTGGTGGTGAGCACGGTGTATTTAAATGTAAAATCCGAATCTGGTGGCCCTATTCACTGGCATGCAGATATTGAACTCTGGGCCTGTGATACCCAGCTCAACCTTCGAGATCCTAAAGGTGCTCTCAACAATAAAATTGGTACTCCAACACTGCACGAACATAATGACAAACGTATACATCTTGAGGGCGTCGCGGTAGATATCTCTCGTGATGCTTCTGTTGGTAAATTTATGGAAGTAGTTGGTGGTGAAATTACTGACAAAAGCTTTACTATTCCTCTGAACGAAGCGGATATTGCAAGCCTGCCTGCTCAGATTGGCACGTTTGTAGAGACCGCTAGCTCTGGACCAAGTGCAACCTTTATAACTGGGCAAAACTGTGGTGACCAAACCGCCGAGGTGCAAATGTTTGCCTACCGCTTTGATCAAGCTACCAATACCTACTCTCAGCAAAAAGTAGAGCACCCTGCTCAGTGGGTCATTGCACCTGAAAGCCAAGTACCTCCTGGAGATTGTTTGATCGTTGAATTTGGTGCACCAAAAGAGCGTACTGATAGACTCTGCGCCCAGTACGGTGTACGAGATAAACACCGCTGCCAAGAGTTTGGCGTAAAACCCGACAAGCTTGATGTGTGTGACATTGAAGAAGTACCCCATGGAGGCAATGATGTTTGATCTGCCTACACTCGCCCTAGTCATCGGCTCAGCCGCGATTGACTCTATTAACCCGTGTGCTATTGGTGTACTTATCTTGATGGTCTCGGTGGTTCTTGGTACTGGCAAATCACCCCGCCGACTCCTGCTACTTGGTGGTGCTTACATTTTCGCCATATTTGCAACCTACCTCATAGCTGGGCTTGGACTCATTTACTTCTTTAGCGAAGTACCAATTGTAGTTGCCGAATACTTAAGTATCGCTGTGGCAATGCTCGTGATTCTCGCTGGAATTTTAGAAATTAAAGACTACTTCTGGTACGGCAAAGGTCCAAGCCTGCACATACCAGCTAAGTTTGCTAAAAAGATCCAAGAGATGAGTGGTGGTGCAACCAGCGTTGTAAGTGTGATGCTGCTGGGTGTCTTCGTAGCCGCGGTAGAATTGCCGTGCACAGGTGCACCGTACTTAGCCATCATTACCATACTAAGAATTGATTTCAACTTCCAGGCCTTGATGCTCATGGTGCTCTACAACCTCATCTTTGTTCTACCACTGATTGTTATTCTCATCATGATCGCCGGTGGTGCCAAACTCAGCTCAGTCAAATCTTGGAAGGAAGAAAAGAAGGGTACTATGCGCCTGATGGTCGGCGTCCTACTCGCAGCGCTTGGCTGGCTCCTCATATTAATTGCAAACGGTACCATTAATTTTGGGTAATCATGCACAGAGTTATTAAAAAGGCTAAACACACCGAACACTACCAACACCAGAAACTCTACGGCAGTATTCACAGTGCTTGCCTCAGTGTTGGTGAATTTGTCGGCTCAGCTGAAGTAACGGCTGAAAATGTCTGTCGAGAAGTAGAAGTTTGGTTAAGTAAGAAATATGAGATAACATCTTCTGATATCCGCCGTGTCGCTGGTGAATTCCTCCAAGCCTACAATCCTTCGGCTGCCTATATTTACGTAACGCATAACGATATAAATTAAGGGGTACATGGTGGGAAAAAAATCAACATACGACTATGATTTACTCATAATAGGTAGCGGCGCTGGTGGTAGCGTAGCGGCTCATATTGCTGCTAAGCAAGGTAGGCGCGTGGCAATTGTAGAAGCTGAATATATCGGCGGTGAATGCCCCAACATAGGTTGCGTACCGACCAAGGCCTTGCTGCATGCTGCCGAGATCTACGAAGCTACCAAGAACGGTGGGAAGTTTGGCATACGTGGCAGCACAGTTGGATACAACTACCCCACCATCAAGGCTTGGAAAGATCTAGCTGTTAAACGCACCGGGACCTACTTGGGTGAAGAAATGTACCACGAAGAAGGTATTATGTTCATCCGTGGCAACGCCCACTTCATAGACCCCCATACTATTACCATCGGCAAAGCTCGTTTTAGCGCTCAGAACTTTCTGATTGCAACGGGATCAAAGATAAGTGTTCCACCCATTTCTGGGCTAGAAAAAACTGGCTATCTCACCTACCGTGAGGCTATTGACCTGAAACGACCACCTCGAAGCCTAGCTATTATTGGCGGTGGCGCCATTGGCTGTGAGTTTGCGCAGCTGTTTGCTATCTTTGGCACTAAAATTTACATAATAGATGCTGCCAAGAGGCTACTTTCACGCGAGGATGCAGCGGCAGGAGAATTCTTGGAAAAACGCTTCCGTGAAGAGTACGGTATGCAAGTTTTTACGAGCGCCAGCGTTGAGACTGTCGAGAAAGTTGGTGCAGGCAAGCAAGTACGCCTGAAAGTTGATGGCAAAAAACACTCTATTCAGGTGGAAGACATACTCATTGCCACCGGCAAGCGTGGTGTGGTAGATATCGGCCTAGAAAACGCTGGTGTTGCCTACGAACACGATAGTATTACCGTCAACCAACACTTGCAAACTACGGCTCCGCACATTTATGCAGCTGGAGACTGTGTTGGCCCTTATCAATTTACACATACTGCTACCTACCAAAGCCGAATCGTAGCCTATAATCTCTTGCACCCTCGGAAGAAGCGTTCGGTTGATTACCGCGCCGTGCCACGCTGTATCTTTACCAATCCAGAGATTGCCAGTGTTGGATTAACCGAAGAGGAACTAAAGACTCAGGGTGCTAGTTATAAAGCTGCCACAGCTTCCATAACCGTCGTTGGGCGAGCCAATACCGCAGATGTTGACGACGGCTTTGTAAAAGTCTTGTCCGATAAGAAAACTGGCATCTTACTTGGGGCCACTATTGCTAGCCCTCACGCTGGTGAGATGATCCACGAGCTTGCAGTAGCTGTGCAAAACCGACTCACGGCCGAGGCCATTACCGAGACCATTCACGCCTTCCCTACGTGGTCAGAAGCAGTGCGAGTAGCCTGTAATAAGCTACTTCGTTAGAGCTTATGCTCGTAAAAAATAAGTTTCTGTTATATAATCTACAAATGCAGTTGTACGTGTATGGGTCGTTTGTGTAAGCTAAGGTTCCCGCGTAACGTAAGATGGTCGAACTGCTAGAAGTTTAAACAAAGGACATACATACATAATGGCATATCGACTTTTTGTAGGCGGACTTCCATTCAGCACAACAAGTGAGGAATTGGAAAAGTTATTTGCAGAGCATGGCGCAGTAGCATCAGCTCGTGTGATAACTGATCGCGACTCAGGACGTTCAAAAGGCTTTGGTTTCGTTGAGTTTGAAAACGACGACGAAGGAAAAGCAGCTGAAAAAGCATTGAACGGCGCTGAGCTTGGCGGCCGCACATTAACGGTTAATGAAGCTCGTCCCCAAGAGGATCGTCCACGACGTGACTCTAACGGTGGTGGCGGTGGTTCATTCCGTGAACGCAGCTGGTAATTTTTACTAGTTCGTAGAGGAACTCCGGATTCGTCCGGAGTTTTTTTATACTCAAGAATAACCCGAGAAAGCATAATCTCTTTGTAAAAATAACTACGTAGGCATATACTAGAGCTATTACAATAACAGGAGGTTACATCATGGGTATTACAACATTACTCGCACAGATCACAACTACAAGTTCATCTAATGGCGATTCAGTGCTCTGGTCACTCGTTTCCATAGCTCTATCATTAGTTCTTATAGTCTCGCTCTGGGTTATCTTTACTAAAGCAAAACATCCAGGCTGGGCGGCAATTATACCAATCTACAACATCTATGTACTACTAAAAGTTGTCGGCCGACCAGGTTGGTGGCTCTTACTTTACCTGATCCCATTCGTAAACATTGTTGTACACCTAGTAGTGGCGATTGATTTTGCAAAAGCATTTGGCAAAAGTACTACATTCGGCGTATTTGGACTTTGGTTGTTTAGCATTATTGGCTACCCGATGCTTGCTTTTGGAGACGCACGTTACGAAGGTGCACCAAAACACTAAAACCACCCCTTTCGGTTTCTTTGCGTAGCACGGACCTCGTCCGTGCTATTTATTTACCTTAATTCTCTAGAGTAAGGCGTCTCTGAAACTATAAAAAGCAGGCTTGGGCTTGTAGTTATAGTCGAAAGCTAAAGGGTCAGAATTTGGCGTACCAGGTAGATAATTATACCAAGTCTCCTTATCGGTAATACCTAGTAGCGAGAAACTCGGGCAGACTTTTGACTCAATACATGCACGCATCATTTCATAGTAGATACCTGACTGTATATCTTCCCGAGCTTTCTTGTCGGCCTTTACGTCGTTCATATTAACGTCAAATTCTGTCACATACACCTTCAGGCCAAGATCACCGAACCTCTTCATGTTAGATATAACTTCATCTTTTACGGGTGGATGCGTACCGTCTATGTGCATCTGCATGCCTATGCCATCTATGGGTATTCCCCTTGCAAGTGCGTCTTTTACGTAATCGTACATCCTATTGGAAGTATCGTTCATGCGTTCATTGTTAAAATCGTTGAGTATTAATTTCGAGTTTGGGTCAGCTTGTCGAGCCCAAATAAAAGATTGGTCGATGTAACTCTGATCTCCGATATTGTCTGCCCACCAGTCATTCAAACCATACATGTGTTGACCTCGAGTGAATACCTCGTTAACCACTGTCCACTCCTGAACCTTGCCACTGTAGCGCTTGCCCATCGTATCAATATGATTATGAATAAACTCCATAAGCTCCGGCTTATTATAGTTACCCTTTAATAGCCAGTCTGGTAGCCATTTCTCTTCACCCCAAATGTAATGATGCATCTGGATAGCCATATTATTCTTTTGGGCGAAAGCTACCACCTCATCAACACGGCTAAAATTAAACTCAGTTGGCGAAGGACGTAGATCTGTATCTGTAAAATGCCAATTGGGTTGATTATCTACCAATGCCAGATCAAATTGTGAAGTGAGTATGTCGGTGTAGGGCTTCTCGTTAAGCAGCTTGGGCATTGCAAAATTACCTACTTGAATGCCTTTTGCGGCGGCCAACGTCTTTAATGAGGGCTCAGGTAATACTGGCGTCTTGGCTATGGTATGGTTTTTAATTAGCAAAAAGGAACAAAGAGCACCCACTGCGAGAATTAATACTACAATAAAACCAGTATTTCTTTTGGTGCTGTAATATTTTTTTATAGCATGGGCCATAGATGTAACTATAACCCACTCAGTAAGCAATAGGTACTTTAGACACGAACGCAAAACTTATTTTAGGTGTTTAAAACTTTTTGCTAATCCAGTGCTATGCGCTCAAGAATTTTGTTTTAAAGTCTTGGTAGCGAGCCCTGCTCCTGTAGCCATGAGAAGTAACGAAAGTCCCGTAATTACGGCTGTATTAGTTCCGGTGTTTGCAAGTTTACCAGATGCAATACCCAGACCTGCTGGGTCGACAATAACACCATTAGCTTGGCCATCTTCATCGAGTGAACCGCCATCAATTACATCGTATGTCATGGTAGTGACGGTCTGGTTGGCAATAGTTGCTTGGCTGATGCTTGCGCCAACGATAGTACTGTACTGCCCCGTAATGCTATTAAACTTTCGAGCAGTTTGACCAGTAGCAGTTACATCGTAGAAGAATTGCTTCACGGATGTAGCAAAGCCTGGTGTACCACAATTTGCTACAAAATGCAGTAACGCATTTGGGTACGTAAAGCTCACGTCTTGCGTGGCCGGTTGGCTTGCAGTACTAGAGGTAATAGAGCACGCCTCATTCAATTCAATTGCCACTGCCTTACCAGTTAAACCATTCACGAAACTCACTACATTAGCTTGTGTGGCATCCAAGATTCCATCGTTGTTAGCATCGCCGTTGTTAGGGCCGTTGTTTTCAGTAACATCTCGCGTCCCGTCGCCATCAACGTCGCTACTAGTAGCCAGCGTGGTAACATCCTCGACGAGCCAGTTATCAAACAAATTGTTCGTAGCTTTCAGAGATATTTGGTAGTCAGTAGATGGATCAAGACCATTCACAGTAATACTTCCTACTAACGGGTTGGGTATCTGAAGTGGTGTCCAGTCAGCAGCGCCTGCCTTACGGTAACGAGCCTGCCACGTGGTAACACCCATGTCTCCACCTTCTTCGGCTTGCATAACGCAGTTTAACGTTACGGCAGTTGCAGTTACAGATGGCCATTCGCATAGTGGGCTAGCTTTTGGATCTCCCGCTACTCGGTTCGAATAGATAGTATCTACAAAACCAAAGCCACCAACAGTGCCACCCAGAACATAGACCCTATTGCCATCAGAAACCGTTGACGGGAATTCTAAGGGTTGCGGCACAGGTTCATCACTGAGTGTCCATTCACCTATCTCACCATTTTCAAGTAGTTGCGCAGAATATACGCTATTGGTGACACCATCACTATCAAAGCCACCAATCAAAAATACGTATCCCTGGAAGACAATTGCCGAAGCTCCGCGGATAGGTTCTGGCAAGGAGTTATCTAGTTCGGTCCAGGCGCCAATTACACCCCCAGATCCGAGCGGTGCAGAATAGACATTATTAATAGAGGCATTTGCACCATACGTGAAGCCACCGATGTTATAAGCATATCCCTCAAAGGTTACTGTTGATGCCATATTAATCTCTTGTGGAAGTAGATTGTCACTGAGCACCCAGGCACCCACCGAGCCGTCTTCGTTAAGTTGTGCAGAGTAAACGGTGTCAACTGCTTGCGAGTTGTCATCTCCCCCTACTACATATACATAGCCCTCGTGCACAAATGAACTGGCGTAGTACAGCGGATGCGGAAGAGCGTTAGCTTCAGTAGTCCATTCACCCACAGCTCCAGTTTCGGGATCGATTGGTGCTGACAAGACAGCAGTAAGTGCCCCGCCATCACGTCCACCAATCACATAAATGTAGTTATTATATGTGGCCGCCGTCATTCTAAAATTAGCGTTTGGTAGATCATTTGGGCTATCGATCCAAGTGCCAACAGAGCCATCTGATTCTATTGGTGCATAAAAAACACCCTCGTTATCTCCAGCAGTAGAACCACCCATAGTATAGATGAAGCCGTTAGCCTGCACTGCAGCAAACTGATTTTGTGCCTGTGGCAGACTATTTTCTTCAGTAGTCCACTCGCCAATGGTACCTGGATCTGCTGCATGAACTGCAACCGGAGCAACCATACCAATAGTAAGCACCAACATCGCCACAATAATCCCGATACTGCCAGTAGTTTTCTTCTGAATCCTCACCAAATCAGCTAATACCATAATCCGCCCTCCTAGTAATTACTTTGCAGTATACCATAAGAATTTTAATAGAATAATGGTATTTTCCAAAATAAAAATCCCATTCTTTCGAGTGAGATCCTTATTTTGGTAGCGGGAGTAGGACTCGAACCTACGACCTCTTGGTTATGAGCCAAGCGAGCTGCCACTGCTCCATCCCGCGATATCTGAAGCACAACATTATTCCACATTATCAAATCAATTGATTGGATTTTAAGACAAAATTTATCTTATAGTGCTTAAATATTGTACCTATTTTTGAGCTTTTTGGCAAGACTAGGCTTTGCCCTCTAGTTGGTTGCCCTGCAAAAAACGTAGCCACGCCTTAATATTAGCTTGCCAACCAGTTGGCTCGGGCGCAGGAGCGGCTACGGTATTTTTAGCCACTGGCGCCTGCTGGGCTTTACCGCTATCTGGTAGATAGACTAAGTATTCGCCTGGCGTGGTTTTATTAAACTTTTCTCGGGAAGCTAGTTCCATGTAATCGTCTGTTTTGAGGTAGCTAATTTTATATCTTAAATTCTGATTGATAATTTCTTGGAGCTCCACTTCACGCGCCAACTGGTCTTGTTTCTGTTGCAGGTGATAGTTGCGTTGCATAGCTGTAATTGTGTTCCATACTAAAGTTAGGGCGATTAAAAGCGCTCCCACTAACATGAGGTCGTTAAACGTAAAATAATGTCGTAATTTTTTTTTCATATTTGTCTGAGTTACTGTTCATTGCAATTATATAATACTTGGCTACTTTGCGCCATCATCTGATATACTTACTACTGTTGTTTGTATTTACATAAATATAGCAACCCTGTCGGGGGTGTAGCTCAGTGGTTAGAGCAGTTGGCTCATAACTAATTGGTCCCTGGTTCAAGTCCAGGCACCCCCACCATTTTTGTATTTTATTATTTCGGTTGTGCTGAGTTTCTTATGTTAAGATGAAGCAATGCACGCCACGCTTCCAAAACTCCCTATTGTCCTGGACGATGCTCAAAACTTGGCTCAATTTATTGAACGTGAAGAAGCTCTTTCAACAGCCTCGTTTCAAGACGAAGATATCAGCGGGCTGCAAACAAGGGGTGTCGAGGCATCTGAGCTAAAACTAGAGAAGGTTAATTTTTCGCAGGCCAAACTAGATAAATCTGACTTTACTGATGTGCAGCTATCGGGTTGCGAACTCGCTGCCACGACGTTCGCGGACTCTGGTTGGCGACGGGTACTGGTTGAAAAATCACGTTGCAGCGGTATTCAACTACAAAATACCTTTCTTAAAGACGTGACATTTGTTGGCTGCAAGTTAAATATGGCTAACTTTCGCTTCGCAAAACTAATAAACGTCTGCTTTAAAGATTGCGATCTTGAAGAAGCAGACTTTTATATGGCTGAACTAACTAACGTATCTTTTGAAGCGTGCACACTAAACAAGCTAGAGTTTTCTAGCTCTACACTGAAAAAGGTTGATCTGAGAACATCGGTCATAACCGATGTTACTGGTATTAGGAATCTTTCAGGAGCAATTATAGATTCTACGCAGCTTATTGCACTAGCTCCCACATTGGCTCAGGGACTCGGTATACAAGTTAAGGACGAGTAAATCAAGTAACCTAGTGAACCGGGAACTCATCCCGAGGAGGGAAAACTGGGCTGTTCACACCCTGTTCTGCAGATATTAAATCTCCTGCACCATTTTCGACAGAAGCAGCATCGTCGTTAGGGTCTATTCGAAAGCTAGGTAAATCTACCGATATAGCGCCCTTGAGTACACTACGCACCAGTAGCACACCCTCTTTGCCGGTACTTATATCGCTCGAGCTCAACATGTCACCCCTGGCCCCAACAAACTCCTTAGGTCTCGGGAGTCTCCTACCCTTTCCACCATGCCGGGTGTGTGGCACTGCATTACCTGGTGTAATTGGAATTTCTGTAGTTTGTAGAGCCTCGGGTGCTTTCGGAGACTCTAAGAAGGGGCTTAGCCCGTAATCGGTTGGATCATAGTCTTCATGACGACCGTTCATAGTAAGCATATTGTACCAAATTACTTACTTATTGTCAAATATTTAATATTTCACTCCCATCGAAAAACACGGAAGGCAATAAAGTAGATGATAATAAACCAAACTCCCATTACTGCAAGCTGTGGACCAAGTTCAAAGATAGTCTTACCCTCGGTAATAACCATGCGGGTGCTGTCTATAACGGCCGTGAGTGGAATAAACTTTGTAATACTCTGCAGCCATTCGGGCATTAAGAAGGTCGGAAAGAAGACGCCACTCAGGAACATCATCGGGAAAGTTATTAAATTAGCCAGTGGAGCTGCTTGGCTTTCATTCTTGGCCCATCCGCCAATCGCCAACCCTATACCAAACAGTAGTGTCACACCAAGTATTAAAACAGCTAAGAGGCTCAGGTAATCACCTCTCATACGCAAGTGGAAGACCAAGGTGGCCGCTATAAACATAGTTGTAATTGACATCAGACCTACGGCTGCATTAGACAGCACATTTCCGGTAAAATACTGCCAAACCTTAAGTGTGGTGGTATGGTAGCGTCGCAATACACCCTGTTCTTTCAGCCTTGGGAAAACACTGGTTGGGCCGAACACACCAAGAGTTAGGATAGTAAAACCAACTAGACCAGCAAAGATGTAATCAAACTGGGTGAGACCCTTGGTATCAGTTGACTCTGCTCGTACTGTAAAAGGCGTGGGAGCACTTACAAACTTGCTGTTAATATCCTTGAACGTCGCCTCTAACACCAAGCTAAGTGTTTGACCAGCTTGCTGATTGTTTTGGGTATAAATAACTTGAGCTTGGCCACTCGGATACTGTTCATTTACTACCTGACCGAAATCGGGTGGGAGAACAATAGTAGCATCGAGCTTGCCTTGATTCATCTTCTCCTGAGCCGCTTCAATAGTAGTGACCTTCTCATCTACCTTCAGAACGCTGTTTTGCTTTGCCTCACTAACAAAATCTGACGCAAATTGACTGCTAGACTGATTGAGTAAAGCGACATTGAAGGAAACGCTTGCGTCTTTACCGTAAAGACCACCAAATACAAACAAGAAGATTAACGGGAATATAAAAGTAAAGAAGATTGCTACTTTGTCGCGAAATAGGCGCCGGATATCAATACGGGCAAAGGTCACGATTGGTAAAAAGGCTCGGTACAGCTTATTCATCATTATTCCCTCAGATCCTTACCAGTTAGGTCAATAAAAACATCTTCAAGATTTGCCTGTTCGACATGTTGAGCCTTCTTAAATCCTCGTTCGATAAGGGCCCGAATAAGCTTCTTAGGGGTATCAAGAGAAATAATTTTGCCTTTATCCATAATAGCCACTCGATCACAAAGTAATTCGGCTTCATCCATATAGTGGGTTGTCATAATCACGGTAACTCCTCGGTCTCGGACATCTCGTATTAGATCCCATAAGTTTCGACGTGCTTGAGGGTCAAGACCCGTTGTGGGCTCGTCTAAGAAGAATAACTTTGGGCCGTGCACTAGTGCAGCTGCAATGCTAAAACGTTGTCTCTGGCCACCAGAGAGGTTCTCTGGGTAGCTTTGAGCTTTGTCGAGTAGCTGCACATCTGCTAAAAACTTTTTTGGGTCAATCTTTTCACCATAGGTTGAAGCAAAAAATTCAATCAGTTCAGTTAATTTTGTTCGCGCTTCGAAAGATGGCGTTTGTGGCTGCACTCCAATTAAGGATCGGATTTCCGTTGGGTTTTTAGCTACATCTAGTCCAGCAAGCACAGCGGTGCCCTGGTCGATAGTCCTCAAAGCCTCAAGCATCTCGAGTGTCGTAGTTTTACCAGCACCGTTAGGACCTAAAATACCAAATATCTCGCCCTTTTTAACCGCAAAGCTAATACCGTCCACTACTCTTTGCCCATCATAAATTTTTGTGAGATCCTCAACTACAAGAATCTCTTCTGTGTTTTTATTCATACGCTCTCTACTCTACACGGATAGTAAAAACTTGTCGAGAGTTGCAAGCAATACAAAAACACGACCCACTGGGCCGTGTTTTTGTATAATAAGGTAGTAAAACTACGCTTTTTTCTTAAGAACCAAGAAACCGTTACGAGGGTTCTCTTCAACTTTTCGATCTTCTGGAAGATCAGTTGGTTCGCCCTTAGCATTGGTATCTGACTTGCTGAAGTAATAAATGCGCTGTTCTTTTCCACCGCGCAATTTAGTTACTGATGTAAACAGGTAATATGTTACACCTTTTGAGTTTGTGTGCGAATACTGTGCCATGTTGTTACTCCTCCTTACAATTAGTTCGCGTACCCCTACCATAACGAAGGGTTTATCTGTTGTCAACACTCGGTTTTACTAGAGGCCGTTTCGAACTCGATGCCTTGTAACCAATCTTACGGCGATATATTCAATCAAACGAATAACCATCCATACACCTATTACCCCTGTTATTAGCAGTGAAAGTCCTGCCAAGTCTGGAGTCCAACGGGGCGAGGCAAAGCTATACTGAAACAAGGCCTTGTCAGGCAAAATTATTTCTTTTGGTCCAACCCCAGGATTGTTAGAAAGCGCGTAGTCAGCCGCACACTGGGCGATACTTGTTAGGGGTACCCCGCGCCGCTCACAGGCAGCCGCAGCCTCACCATACACATCACGACCACTTGCTAAATTGGCCGTCTCTATAATTGCCTGAGTTTGACGATTATAGGTGTTTACCAGCTCTACAGGCCTCACGATTTGGGTATTCATATGTCGGAAAACATACTCGTTCAACCGAGTCAGCGCCCCTTGAATGTCACCACCCTGTTCATCTGCCTGCACAACCTGATTGCGTAGCTCAACCATCTTAAGGTTATTCTGACGCAGAAAGAAAACGCTGAGGCCAAGAAAGATTACAAAAGCCAGCAGTAAGTAGACTGTCTTGATCCGTTTTTTGCGCCAATGATGCACAAATTGTTTTGTATGCCACCCATCCATTACTCTCTATTGTAGCAAAGCAGTCCAGCTTTACTTGCCTCTTTGGGCTGAATCCTTAATACTTAGAGCTATGCACGTATATTTCTCTGGTGTTGGCGGTGTTGGTATTGGCCCCTTAGCCATGCTAGCACTCGACAGTGGCTATAATGTCAGCGGCTCAGATTTGCAGCAAAGCGAGATGGTCTCTTTCCTTCGAGATCGCGGAGCACGAGTGGTAATTGGTCAAGATGGCTCACAGATTGCCAATGAGCACATCGAAAAGCCGCTAGACTGGTTTGTCTACTCCTCAGCACTGCCAGAAGATCACCCTGAGCTCAAATTTGCACGCGAACATGGTATTAAAATAAGTAAACGAGCTGATTTTCTTAATCACCTTATAGATGAAAAGCAGCTGAGCCTGATAGCAGTAGCTGGAACACATGGCAAAACGACCACAACAGGTATGTTGGTATGGCTCTTTAAGCAGATGGGTATTCCAGTAAGCTACTCTATCGGTACCAGTGTTAATTTTGGACCACCAGCCCAATATCAAGCAGGTTCTGAGTATTTTGTGTATGAATGTGATGAGTTTGACCGTAATTTCTTAGAATTTAAACCTTACCTGAGCCTCGTTACGTCACTAGACTATGACCACCCCGATACCTACCCAACCTCAGCCGACTATGACTACGCCTTTATAGATTTTCTCACGCAGAGTAAGCGTAAAATTATGTGGCAAAATGATGCCGACCATCTGAATCTAAAAGATGAGCCAAGCCTTTCTATACTAAGTGAGAGTGACCCTGGAGTTAGTTTAGTGAAGCTACCCGGTACACATATGCGGCGTAATGGCTGGTTGGCCGCTCAAAGTTTGCACGAACTATTTGGGAACCAACCTATGGAAGACATTCTGCGAGCCCTAGCACAGTTCCCAGGGACCAATCGTCGGTTTGAAAAACTCGGCCATAACCTCTATACCGACTACGCTCATCACCCTACCGAAATTGCTGCCACTATCCAGATGGCCAAAGAGTTGAACCAGAAAGTAGTAGTTGTTTATCAGCCACACCAGAATGTTCGACAACATGAACTCGCAAAAGAAGGTGGCTACAAAGGTAGTCTTGAGGGTGTCGAGAAAGTCTATTGGTTGCCAACCTACTTAAGCCGTGAGGATTCAGCATTACCAGTTCTCACACCCAAAGAGCTCATCACAACAGCCACTAACGGATCCGATATTGTCGAAGCAGGTATGAGTGAGCAGCTCTGGCAGGCAATTGAAGAACACCGCAAAAATGGTACTCTGGTGATCTGTATGTCAGCTGGTGATCTCGACCACTGGCTCCGCCAAATGCTGTAACATGACCTTGTGTACTTATAAAAGCGGGTGGCCCAGGTGACGCTCCATGCGCTTTAGGTGTGATTGTGGCAAAGATATACCGTGTTCTTGTGCGCCGAATTGAGCAGCATCATGCAGACTGACTACTGCCTGTTGCACAGCCCGCATGCGCACCTCTCGTACAGACTCCTTATTATGCTCCAGTGGCTCTAAGTATGTTGCTAAATGGCCCATAGCAATTGCAGAGTGATGTAGGATGAAGTCTGCACAACGAATATTCCTATTCCCCTCTGAAGTTATTACCTCACCAAGGTCTATATCTATGACTCTATGGACATTAATTAACTGCGATCTATACAGTGCCAGATCTGGTATCACCTCCTCCACAATAATCTGTTCGGAATCACTGACTATTTTGAGTGGTATCTTTGCAATGTGCAGCATAATATGTCGCGTCTTCTGATCACGCCAATCAGCAAGCTGCCACTCATCTTGATCAAATCGCGCTCGATCAAACTCCAGGGTTTCTTGTAATAGTAAACGTTCTCGCAGCGCCACTCTTTAATCCCCTTCTTACTTTAATTCCTTCATGATACCACAGAAGTTGGTGGGGATACCTTGGGCGGTGAACCGTTCTTCGTAGTGGGTTTTGACTTTGTAGTCCTCAGATAGTTCAGAGTCATGTAGATCAAAGGTGAGTTCATTAAATTGCCACTTTTCAGCTACAAACTGCTCTAGGCTCCACAAAAATAGTTCGCGGTTATCAGTTTTAAATTGGAGTTTTCCGGTGGGCTCTAGAATTTTGCGATACTGTTGCAAAAACAGAGGATGAGTTAATCTCCGTCGAATACTTCGCTTTCGCATAAATGGGTCCGGGAATGTGAGCCAGATAGTCGCTACCGATTTTTTCCCGAAAACCTGCGTCAGCCCCGCCAAATGCATGCGCACAAAAGCAATATTAGTTACACCCTCCTCTAGGGCCTGCTTGGCACTGGTATATAAACGATCTGATTTAATATCTATCGCGATGAAATTGTACTGCGGATGCCGACGAGCAAGCTCTAGACTAAACTGGGCATTACCAGCCGCGATCTCAAGAACTAGAGGCTGCTCTTCTTGAAGGTACGAAGTGAGTTGTTGCTGAAGTGTTTTTGGATCATCATTTTGAGAGAACGAGAAACAGTTTTGATAGCTATCAAAACTGGCAAACTTATACTTTTTACGCTTACGCGTAATAATAAGGTGCTCAAAAGGATCTTTTGCCAATTTCATCCTCTGATACTAACAGACTAGGTTATATATCGGGAACCATAAGGAGTTTGCTATACTTGTGACTATATGGATCAAACAGTGTGGTGGGAAGTAATACAAAGCTGGTTAGCCAATCATGGCTGGACTATTTTAATTACGCTGATTGTGGCCTATGTTGTTCACCGCTTTGGTAAAATGTTCATCAGCCGAGCAATTCACCACGGTATCGACTCCTCAAGCCGCTTTGAGACTAAACGTGACAGAGATTTACGAGCACAAACCTTGGTTGGACTCTTCTCTTCTATTTTGCGCATTGGCGTCTGGGTAGTCACAGCATTTATCATCTTTAGTGAACTTAATTTATTAATTTACTTAGCACCATTCATAGCAGGGGCCGGTGTGCTCAGCCTGTTGCTAAGTTTTGGTATTCAAACATTTGTGAAAGATTTTATTAGTGGTATTTTTATTGTTGCTGAAAACCAATACCGCGTAGGTGATGTCGTGACAGCAACTACACTTGTAGGTGGATCTGTTGAGGGTACTGTTACCCGTATTACTATGCGTACTACTGTTTTACGTGATAATGATGGTGCTATTCACTTTATTCCCAATGGAAACATTGCTCGGGCAGCCAACCAGACGCTCGATTATTCAAAGATTAATATTGAACTCAACCTCCCGCTCAGCATAGATTTTACCACTGCCGAACGTAGTATTAATCAGCTTGGGCGAGTTATGAGTCAAGAAGAGGCTTGGCAGCGCAGCATTATTCAGGCACCGTACTACCATGGTGTACAATCACTTGATGGCGAGCAAGTTATTATTGAGATACGGGCCAAAACCACTCCGACAGATCAATGGAGAGTTTCAAGTGAGTTGCGACAGCGACTCGCTAAGTTACTCGACAAAGAAAGTTCATTTTCCAAAAAGACTGAAGCTAAGAAATCTAGCAAATAAACTGTACGCTAAGCGTAACAAGTCATCCTTTTCTTTCTAAAGTGAGGGTTGATCGCTCGGTACTAAATGAATATTCTGGTCACTTAAATCGCTTGGATCAAACTTATTGATGGCATCAAGAGCATTAATCTCTTTAGTCATAAATTCGATCTTCTGCTTCGTGGCAGGAGCATCTACGCGGGCGGTTGCATCACTTATGACAGCATCTTCAACTTTAAGATCTTGCTCACTCGCAGCATTACCTGGCCGAGCAATATCATATTTCCGATCAGTATCTTGCCAGTATACGTAGTAAGCTACGACCACAAGTATGCCAGCTACAAATATAAGCAAACACATAGAGGCAACGAAACTCAGTTTAATATTTAACCGGTTGCGGAACACCACTTCTTTGGGTTTAGTTGATTCTAGAGCCTTAGGCTCATCATCAGTTGACTCTTTAGTCATTTAGTTACTCCCGCTTTTATCTGATGCCAATAACTGATCGTAAAGACTTTCAAGTTGTGTTTTAGTCGTACTGAAGTCTTTCTGCAGAGTTACAACGTCTTCGTTCACTTTTTGTCGCTTCATGCGAGCATCTGCCAGTCGATTCTGAAACTCAGTTATATTTTCTTTACAATTGCTGAGCTTAGTAACCTGGTCTCGAGCATTGTCGTAGGTTTCGTAGTTAGTTTTGAAGCTATCGGTCGACTGACGGATAGTATTTAGCTGAGCACGCAACTCACTCGTAAGAGGCTGCTGGTTATGTTCGAGTCGTTTTACAAATGTATCAAGACGCTGATAGATGTACTGGTATGTCTGTAATCTGTCTACCCGTGTACGTAAATCGCGTGGTTGAATGTTAGATTTTATATAATACTGGGCTCGCTCACAGCGCTGGGCAGCAGCATCTTGATTAGCCTCAGTCGACTGGGCATGAACTACTACACCAATAGCAATAAGGCTCGTAGCAAAGAATATGGGTGTAATTAGGGCGAGGAAGCGTTTCATTGTAGTTCTATTGTATCATTTTGAATCTGATAGGTCTGTTGTCTTTGGATAATAAGCTTCTCGGCTTGCAGTGCAGTAAGCACTTCTGGCAAGCGTTCATCAGCAAGTAATATCTCTAACACCCGATACTCTACTGGTTTATCTGCTTTAATAAGTGCTCTCAAAACAGCCCCTCGCAGCTGACGCCGTGATCCTTCAAAAGTACTCTGACGGGTATAATGTTTACTGCGCGTATTTGGATTTTTAACAGTGGTCTTAAGATAGCCACCATAGTCCATAAGAGCCCAGTACCATTCACGGGCATTCTTCGTATCTAGAGTTCGTTCAATGACTGGCATAAGCTGCTGGTCGGCAACTGTATGCTCTTGCTTAAAATAATGATGCAAATAGACACTGCGTATGTTAGTTTCTATGAACACTAGCGGCTGATTATAACTATAGACACAAACAGCAGCTGCGGTATTAGGGCCAATGCCCTTTTGACTCACCAACTGAGTTATGTCCCAAGGTTGATCTATTTGACTAAGTGCTTGGGCAGCTTGGTGTAAATACTGAGCCCGACGATTATAGCCCAGGCCCTGCCAAGCTTGCAATACCTCCGACAAAGAGGCCATTGCCAAATCTTTCACCTGCGGAAACAGCTGCAAAAAAGCTTGATACTTCGGCACAACCCGACTTACTTGCGTTTGTTGTAACATCATTTCTGATACCAGAATATGATACACGTTAAAAGATCTATCAGGCTGTGCATGACGCCAAGGCAAATCTCGGCCGTGCAGATCATAATATTCCCACACGGTCTTAATAAAAGTTGTATCTTCTTTCATTACCACCTAGTATACCGTGCGTTGGCGTATATTATATTCCCTCGGGCCGTAGCTGACCTACGTTAGAGACATCTACCACCTTACCCATCTTTCCAGTAGGCACATGTACGACATAATCTGCTGTTTCTTGGCTAGTAGCACTACGGATAACAATCAGGTCATCACTCAACCAGCGAACTGGCGTGGTGAACCCACTAGATTTTACAACCACTCGTTCCTCAGGATTATTTACTGAGCGTACCAATAATACCCCTTGGCCATCTCGACGATCGGCCCAGGCTACGTTTTGGCCGTTGGGGCTCAGACTAAAACTAAAGCTTGCACCCGGGTTACGATTAACTGGTTTCGCCGTACCGCTATTCAGCTGTAGATCGTAGTAAGTGCCATCGTTTAAAGAAAGTTGCACATTGCCATAGTTGGTTCTAGATACTAAACTTACCTGCTTGTCTGGCAAGTAAGTACGTCGCGCGGAGTTTGCTAAATCTATACTAGTGAGGCTGGCGTTTTCAATCGGGCGATAAGCATCGGCTGGCATATAATAAAGCTTATTTTGAGCAACTGCAATCGCTGGAAAGTAGTTTGCTTGAGTTAACTGGCTCACCTTACCACTCGTAGGATTTAACGAAATTACTTGCATAAAACCAGGGTCATCGTAGTTAGCCTCTGGCATACTTTTGCTGTATATCAGTGCGTCGTTTCCCCAGTCAATAAGCTGTACATTACTGCCTTCATCTACTTTGCGCAGTGAAGAATTTTCCAAATCAATCAGATAAATACCCGCTACAATTCTTTCATTTACTTTTTTACCCTCACGCGTAGCTACAAGTACCGCCTGTTTGTTCGTGCGGTTGATTGTAAACTGCAGTAACTGCTCATCTTCTTTTCCAGTCGCTTCAATAATTTTTTGTTGATTCGTACCATCTAAATTACTCGAGAAGATGTCCAGCTTGCCATCACGTTTGCTAATAAAATAATCTTTTTGAGCTGCAACTAAAGTGACTTCTCGAGATTCCACGCTCAGACCAGTATTCACTGTTTTTGTAAGATAACCTGGTGCTGAAACCTCTAGCTCAACTCTGTTGGTATCGTTAGGAGGCACTACAATACTTGCCCGACCGTTTTTATCAGTTTGCGAAGCATTCTCACCCGACTTAACAGTTGCGCTGCTAATAACCTGGCCAGAAAGCCAATCTTTAACATCGAGATCTAGCTTAATACCTATCACCTTTAGGGTGAGTGCGGAATCTGAGGTCATACCTGCTTCGGCAGTAATAACCTCGTCAGCATGAGAGTAGCCTATTTTATCTGCTGTGATACTATGGCGACCTAGTTTTATGTTTTCAAAACGAGCTTTGCCTTCAGGATCAGTAACGCCATACAATTTACTATCTACTTTGAGGGTGACATTACTAAGTGGCTGCTGATTTGCCCCGTCTTGCACATGCACCACCACCGTACTGCGAAAACCCATAAGATTTAAGATTGTCCAACGCGTAAATGGCACCACACCCAAAGTGATGAGGGCACCTACCAAAGCCACAGCAATAATGAGTTGTTTTTTACGTTTAGCTTTTTTAAGCTCCTTTGGTGTGCGCTGGGTTTTAGCTACCTTACGAGCCTTCTTTTTAGCAAGCTCTTTTTGCTTGTCTACTGTTTCAAGTTCATCGTCAGAAATATCAACAGAAGCCAGCTCTTGGTCTTCTAACTCTAGTTCAGCTTTTCCCGTATCTTCAGGTTGTTCTTTTGTCGATCGAACCATATTCCCTCACCCGGTTGATCAGATTGATATTTCTTGCTCTATCATAGCATGAGCATTAATAATGCACGACTACCTTAGTACCCATTGGAGCCCAGTCGTAAAGCCATTTTGCATCAGCATTTGTCATGTTCACGCAGCCATGGCTTGCAGGTGCACCAAACTTTTCACGCCACCAAGCACCATGCAAGGCGTAGTCTTGATAGAAGTAGCTAACCCACTCCACATTTGGAATATTGTAGTAACTTCCATCTGCCTTGGAGCCACCCTTCATGGTCTGCGAACGAACCTTCAGCCAGATTGCATACTCACCAACTGGTGTTTCATACCCGCGCATACCCGTTGCAACCAAGAATTTATTAACTGGTGTGGCCTTCTCGTAAGCGGTGGTTGTTTGAGCGCTAAGGTCAACTTCAATCCATTTGTCGTACCCGTTCATATTGACTGTTTTATGGGGTGCAGTCTTGATGCTCATAGTAAGGGTTATATCTTTTTCAGCTGCCAAAGCTTTGGTAATTGCATCAGTCAGCACCTGTTTATCTGCAAGTTCCGTGCCGTCTCGACCCTCTTGCAGAACCAACTCAGTTCCAGTTGATTCGTCTTTAATAACCTTACGATCGACAGGAGAACTAGAGATCTTCTTACCAATACTCTCAACATAACTTTGGACCTTACCCGGAGCAACTACCAGCGTTATACTACCGTCGTCTTTCGGTGTTGGTGTCACCCAGCTCGCAATTTCTTTTACAGAAGGAGAGTAGCTCATGCCGTTACCGCTTAGTACAATTTTCCGGTCAAGCAAAGTATCGGCCGGCTGAAGTAACGGCTGTAACTTATCTTGCGTTACAACTGGTGGTTTCGTAACAACTGCGAGGGTAATAGCGCTGCTTGCAAGATTCTGGCTCGCCAGCTCTATCTGCTGCGTAAGCTGAGGTACATCTGGAACCTGGCCATCAGCTTGGGCGGTAATACTAAAGGCATTCGAAGCAGGATCAAACTGTAACTGAGCATCTTGAGCTGGTTTGGTCAGTTCGGTCGTATTAGCCTCTATGTATTGAGTTAGTTGTGTGTCGTTCACCGTAACTGCTGCTGGAACGCTGCGCTTCTTCCAAAAAGACAAGCGTGTCACAATACTTTGGTCTCGTTTGGCATCAAGGGCCTGATGGACTGTCTGATCTACATCAATCTGCACACCAAGATCAGCCAGGGTTGGTTCTAGCGTTTTATCACCAGCTTGAATAGTAATTTTCATGTTCTCCTGTGCGGCGTTGAGCTGAGATTTCAACTGCTCGGCAGTTTTGCCAGCGGCAGGTTGGCCAGCTACTGTTACATTTGGCAGTACCTTGTGATTGTAGTAGCGATTCGTACCAAAACCGAGGCCCGCTAGAAGTACAATACCTACTACTACCCCTAGCACGCCAATTTTAAGCCATAGACGTGGCTTCTTTGTTTTTAATGGTGCAGCAGCGGTGGCCTTGCCTTTTTGTCGCTGCTTAGGTGTTTTAATGGACCCTTCGATGCTCGCGTGTTCCACTGGCTCTTCAGATGCATCCAAAGTATCTTGGTCATCTGCGGCGACCTCTGTGCTCTCAGCCGATACCACTTCTTCATCTATCACCCCTTCTGACTGAGGAGTCTCTTGCTCTTTAGTAGGCTCAGAGGAAGCGTCAACGTCTTCCTTAAAAGTCGGTGACTCAGTATTCTCAGTTTCTTTTTTGGCTTTAGAATCTTTTTTTTCCATGCGAGAACTCTCTTTTTCTCCCCTACAACCTCTTATGGACTTTATTATAACGTATGTGCAATATAAAAGCTTGTGCTAATTACAGAGATTGCTTTTTGAGATATTTCTGCCACTCAATGAGTCGATCTGTCTGTGACTTGTTGGGGTGCGCCATTGGCCTACACTGCTTAATATGTGTCAGTGCTTCGTCAACGCTCAATCCCTGGCTCACGAGATATGCGGCGGCCATAGTAGGGCCACGACCTTCCCCCTGACGACAATGAACATACACGCCTCCACCCTGGCTGATCTGCTGGTTAATAAAGCTCGTGCCTTCTTCAAGCGAATCAAGTGTCGGTGCCCGCCAGTCTGGAGTCTTCAGTTGCAACACCTCAACCCCCTCGAGCCTAGTAATATTCTTGCTACTTCTCATATTGACTACACCCGTAACACCCCACTGATTAAAGCGATCGGCTGCACTCTTCTTGTAGGTTCCACCGAGGTATAAGTGTGGAGCCACTTGACTGTATTTGGAGCTCGGTCTTCCAGAAAGTAAGTTCCTTAAACGCTCCTTCATGGCAATAAACTGTAGTTTTGTCAGAAGGTATGACTTATATGAGAAAGATGTGTGATTCTTCGTTATTGCTGGAACAATAACTCTGGTCTCAAACTGCCCACCAATAATGCGAGTGGGTAGAGACATATTTACGTCCCTATCATCCTTAAGAGTGTCGTCGGAAGCTTCATGAATTATTACCTCGCGACCACGATATGTTTTTATGAGACCGCCAATATCTATACCTAAAATGCCCCTACCTAGAAACCAGATAACGAACTTAATAGGTGAAATGCTTTTTATTACTGCAACTTGCAAGACGCCAGAACGATGTGGTCGAGCGAACAGTCTCATTCCAAGGAAATTTTGGATTGCTCGGTTAGCTATGATCACCGTGTATCCCTTGGTTCGAATATGCCTACCATTTATCTCAAATTTGTATTGATACCTCGTAGCCTGGGGTAAACTTTTGAGCATAGTAAGTCCATAAGCGAGTGCTCCGAACTTTTTCTTTAACTTCGGAGGTGTAGCAAGCGTAGTCTGCGCCCACCAGCCATTGTAAATATCAAATGCAAGCTTACTGTCTTTGTTAAGTGATGCGATATCGTATAGTTGCGTACGATGATCACCCTTGATATACATTTGAAGGATCTTCTTAATATCACCAACCAAGCCAAGGTCTGTTGCGATCAAGTTTCCGGTTCCTCCAGGTAGGATCAACAGCTTAACTTTAGTGTCTGCCAAAGTTTTTATAGCAGAGACAATCGACCCGTCACCCCCATAAACAGCAATGGTTTTAAATAATGAGGTGTTCTTCTGTATCAACTCCTGTGCCTGACTCGGATCTTTTACCTTCTTGCAGACATAACTTAACTTGCTCTTATCAAGAACCGTCTTCACTACAGGCTCCACATCTTTTTGTGAACCTGAGCTAGAGATAATGATGACAAGTATATCTTTGAGAGTAGACATTACTCCTAGTGTAGCAATTCAGAAAATTATATTCTATTTTATATCGTTTGAATACTGAGCTGCGATCCAGTGCATTACCACTAACGCCGACACATACTGTGGAAAAATAAAGTAAATCTGCCCTGCAATTGTTCGCCCACCTTTAAACGAAAGGTACAGTGTTGCTAGCAAAAACAAGATGAACGGCACATATAGTAGCCATCCTTGCCAACTGCAAGGCAAATAACTTCCCCGCATCTTCACAAACCAGATGTTTTTATTCTTCTTTTTATTCCAGAACATTTTTGCTCCTTATTTATTTTCTAGTAATAACTTTAACACCGCCAGATTCTGCATAGGAGTTCCTGTTGAGCGATACACGGTATATCCCTTATTTGCATCAATAGACTTATTGCCTTGCAGAAGGTCAGTTAGGTATATCATCTCTTCCATTTCGAGTAATCCTGATTCTATAGCTCTAGACACCTCTTTAGCACCACCTATTGTAGTTTCCCAATCACAAATTATATTAGCTTTTTTTGAATCAAAGTACTCATCCGCCAACTCGCCATGCTCAGTAGATGAGATAAATGATGTAATCAGTGCACCTTTTTTAATCTTGTCGAGGTGTTCGACACCTAAAATCGGCTCCTTGGTATTCGTGTGACAGATGATTACATCGAAATCCCCGATACTATCTAAAGTTGTTGACGAAACATTTACCCCAAGAGCCTTACCGCTCTCCTGTATCTCACCTACATCACCGCTACGGTTTATACAACTTACGTCCCCAACATCACTGAAGGCAGCCTTTATAAAAACCAGTGACTCTTTTGCAATTTTCCCCGAACCAAGAATAAGCAACTTCTTATCTACAAGATTTGTCTTTCCAAGTGCACGAAGTAGCACGGGGGTCATTGCTGCAGTACGTTTACTCGTGTATTTATCGAAATCAACTTCTAATAGCATTTCACCATCCTCAAAAACTGCCGCCCTATGCGGCGCTTTGCCAGAGATGACGTCAAAAGGGCTGTAGGTATAGTAAAAAACAGGAGCTTCATCACCTTTGGGCTCAACAGCTAGTTGACTAAAGAAGTCCCCCAAAAACCTATTATTTACAGTAAATTCAGGAACATGTTTATCGAATAAATAATCGCCCTGACTCCTAAAAATCTCCTCCAGTTTTTTAATAAGTCCCGTTTCTTCCATGAGCTAAAGTCCTAATTCTTTTAACTGTACTGGATCAACTTCCGAAGGAGAATTCATCATGACGTCTACGCCGGAGCCATTTTTAGGGAATGCGACGACTTCACGGATGTTGGTTTCGCCCATGAGCTCCATGAACATTCGATCAATTCCGAATGCACAGCCAGCGTGTGGCGGAGCACCGTACTTGAAGGCGTTGATCATGGCACCAAATTTGTTATCAACATAGTCATGGTCATAGCCTAATATTCCGAAAGCTTCGTACATTACCTCTGGGTTGTGATTTCGTACTGCGCCAGAACAGATTTCATAGCCGTTCATTGCCATATCGTACTGGTCGGCAACAATAGCAAGTTTCTCTTCGTCAGTTTTGGCTGCTTGAAGTGCTTCAACTCCACCTTTTGGCATAGAAAATGGGTTATGACCAAAATCCACTCGCTTATGCGTTTCGTCCCATTCGTAAAAAGGAAAATCAATGATCCACACTAATGAAATTACATTTGGATCTTTTAGTTCAAAATGATCGGCAAATGATGTTCGGAGCTTGCCCAGTACTTTATTCACCGTGCTTCGAGTATCTGCACCAAAGAAAACCACGTCGCCGTCTTCAGCACCGAGTTTTTCTTTAATTGCAGAAAGCTCAGCTTCTGTAAGAAATTTCGCGATTGGAGATTTTGCCTCGCTATCTTCATAGGCAATATACGCCAACCCACCAGCACCTTCAGACTTTGCAATTTCTGTGAAGCCATCTATTTGTGAACGACTAAGGCTCGCTCCGCCCTTTACGCAGATCGCCTTAACGACTTCAGCATTTTTAAACACACCGAATTCCGTGTTCTCAAGTATGCTCGTAAGATCAGTGAGCTCCATACCATAACGAAGGTCAGGTTTGTCTGAGCCATATTTTTCCATTGCATCTGCATGCGTAATGGTAACAACCTCACCGCCAACAACTTCTTTGCCAGCAAACTCAGTAACAAGCTTTTTGATGAGTGGTTCGAATGTTTTGCGCACATCGTTGCCGTTCTCAACAAAACTCATTTCGGCATCAATCTGATAGAATTCACCGTAAAGACGATCTGCCCTCGGGTCTTCATCTCTAAAACACGCCGCAAGTTGGTAGTATCTTGGAACTCCGCCCACCATAAGAAGCTGTTTAAACTGCTGTGGCGCTTGCGGAAGTGCATAATACTTACCTTCATGCAGGCGTGAAGGAATCAAAAAGTCACGAGCACCTTCTGGGCTGGAGTTGGCTAAAATTGGTGTGGTGACTTCTGTGAAATCTTGCTGCTCCATAAAATTTCGTACAACAGAGAACATCTTTGCGCGTTTTTTGAGCATATGCTGCATTGTTGGACGGCGCAGATCGAGGTAGCGATATTTAAGACGAATGTCTTCGCTAATATTTTGATCTGAGTTGACTTGAATTGGTAGTGGTTCTGAACGATTAAGAATTTCGAGGCTCGAAACAACAACTTCAACGTCACCACTTTCAATGTTTGGATTTTTAAGATTCTTCTCACGTTCTTTTACAAACCCGATTACTGAAATAACAAATTCATCTCTGAGCTGTTCGGCGAGCGCAAATGCCTCTGCTTGATCTGGCTGAAAAACTAACTGCGTAATTCCTGTGTGATCGCGGACATCTATAAAAATTAAGCCACCGTGATCTCGCCGTGAATTAACCCAGCCTTGTAGGGTAGCTTCTTTGCCAATAAACCGATTGACATGGTTACTCAACGTTCTCTTCATAAGAGGGTATTATAGCAGTAACAGAGAGTTATTGCCTAACAGCAGAGCTAATCTTCTTTTACAATGCCCGTGAGATGTTTCATCAGGTCGGAGATGGTAACTAGTCCTATAAATCCGTCCTCATTCCTCACAAGTAATAGGTGCTGCTTCTGCGAGAGGAATATTTGGGCAAGGCTAAGGAGCGACATATCCTGATCTACCCAGACTAGTTGAGTGGACATCGCCTCTTGTACTGTCAGCTTTTTCTTTGCGCTGTGCACATCAGATATTTGGCTTAAAATCAGTAACCCCTCCGGTTCACTCTTTTTAGCAGTTACCGGAAAGTAGCCGTGGCCACTTTTTTGAAGCTCACTCAGTACAATCGGACCCAATGTAGCCGTTGGATTCACGCTCATCACTCGCTTCCTTGGAGTCATAATATCTTGGACAGTTTTATCATGCGCCAGCAGGAGTAGCTCTACTCGGTGCCGTTCCGTTGGTTCAAGTACTGTACTCGGGAATCTCCGCAGCTGGTCGAGAAATTCACTGCGTGAACTTGGCAAAACAACACTTCGCTTTGGTGGCAAGCCGATAACTTTCCATAGTGGCTCAAGTATTTGAGCAGTTTTTAGTACTATATCCAAAGTTTTCTCAAATAATGATTGTGCAAGTGACTGAATAAAAGATAGTCGTTGCAGAAGAACAATTAGTAAGACTGCCGCCAACGACAGCAAGACACCAAGCCAAACTGAACTAAGAGTAATTAGCAAACCAACGAGTACTGTATAGGCGATAGCCAGCTTGGTTTTTTGCAGTAACCTCACCTGTGGTAGCTGCACATTAAGTTGTTTTTTGAGTTTACTGGCTCGGTCAGTTTTATGGGCTAGTTGTTCACGCAGTGCAAACTCACTTAACTCGTAGTTGCTGAGTTTAAGCCCACCTACAAGGAGTAGAAAGAGCATATCAAGTCCTGATACCACCATAAGAAACTGTCTCATGCTCCTATTGTACCTAAAATTGCCTATGGTATGCTAGGAAGTACGAAAATGGAGATTTTATGAGTAGAACTTTTTGGATTATTTTAGCAATTATAGTAGTTGGTTTAGCGGGCGTATTCCTATTAGTAAAACCTGAGGCTGACAACACAGCGACTTTTACGGGAGATGCGGCACAGATCCAGCCTGATGATCATGTTCGAAATAACACACAAGCTAAAGTGACACTTATTGAATATGGTGACTTTCAATGCCCAAGCTGCGGTGCATTCTACCCAGTTTTAAAACAACTTGAGCAACAATTTGGAGACCAAGTAAACTTTGTCTTCCGCCACTACCCGATTATCTCTATTCACCCGAATGCCTTTGCGGCTGCTCGAGCAGCTGAAGCAGCTAGTAGTCAGGGTAAGTTCTTTGAAATGCATGACTTGCTCTATGAGAACCAACAGGCATGGGGCCAGAGCGCTGCTAGTGCCCAAGGTGTCTTTGAAGGCTATGCCCAACAACTCGGACTTGATATGGAAAAGTTTAAGCAAGATTATGCTAGTGCCGCCGTGGCTGATCGCATTAACCGAGATATATCGAGTGGTAAACAGTTTGATATTACAGGTACACCAACGTTCATCTTAAACGGTGAGAAAATCGAGAATCCTAAAGATGCTACTGCTTTTGCAGAGTTACTACAAAAAGCAGTTGATGAAGCTGCCGGCGCCCAACCAACCCCAGCCCAGTAATATACATCTTTAGCTCGTCCATATAGATTAACCTTGCCTTGACTATCGTGGACAAACATAAGCAGTTCATGGGATAATACATGTAATTACTTTAAGGGAGCCCATATTTATGAGCGGAGACGCACTTTTTGTTCAGATTAGTCTTGTAGTAGCGATTGCCGCAGCGATTGCAGCGCTCATGAAGTTTCTCAAACAGCCGCTGATAGTTGGTCATATTATTACCGGCGTTATTGTTGGCCCTTTGCTCTTAAACCTTGTGCATGATACGAGTGGTTTTACAGCTTTTAGTAGCATTGGTATAGCTCTGCTGCTGTTTATTGTAGGGCTAGAAATAAGCCTTAAGGTGCTCACCCGTTTGCGGCGAGTCGTCTTCATCACGACAACTGTTCAGGTGGTTGGTATCACACTACTTGGTGCCATGACGGCACGGTTACTACATTTTGGACGGCTTGAATCGTTTATTATTGGTTTGGCCCTGGCACTCAGTAGCACGATTGTTATTATTAAACTCTTTAACGATAAAAAGGAAACTGGTCGACTCTACGCTCAAATCGCTATTGGTGTTCTACTACTACAGGACATATTCGCTACAGCCGGAAAGATCGTTCTATCTGCTCGGCATGAAGGCAGCGGTTTTTTTGACGCTTTCTTTCTCATTAGCCGCGGAATACTTGTGGTTGTGCTACTGTATGCCATTGGTAAATACGTCTTGCCTAAACTTACAAAGTCACTCGAAAGTTCGAAGGAATTGTTGCTACTTTTTGCACTCGGCTGGGCACTGGGAATTGCTGTTATCTTCCAGAGAGTCGGCTTTTCAATTGAGGTAGGTGCATTACTAGCGGGTGTCAGCCTTGCCTCCTTGCCCTATAGCCACGAGATGGCCTCTAGGCTTAAGCCATTACGAGACTTCTTCTTGGTGATTTTCTTTATCGTGATCGGCTCCACACTTATGCCTGGACATGTAGTTGGAGCTCTCTGGCCTGCTCTGGTATTTATTGGCGTGGTCTTCATTGCCAAACCAATTTTAATTTTAGGCACCATGGGAATACTTGGCTACACGAAGCGAGCCAGTTTTAAGACGGCTATTTCTATGACTCAAATCAGTGAGTTTTCACTGGTCTTTATAGCGGCGGCACTACACTCGGGCTTTGTTGGACAACAAGTACAGGCAGTTATCTCTCTCGTTGGCCTGGCTACATTCATAAGTTCGGCTTATCTTATTAAGTATGACGACAAGATTTATCAGAAGCTAGAAAATCACCTGCGCTTTTTTGAGCGGCGCGTTACACGCTACGAACAACGCGATGCACTTGGTCATTACCCGATTGTACTTTTTGGCTATCGCAAAGGTGGAGCTGAGTTTATACGAACCTTCAAAAATATGAAGAAGCGATTTGTGGTAGTTGATTATGATCCGGAGGCTATTGATCTACTCGAACGCCAACACGTTAATTTGCTATATGGTGATGCGACCGACCCAGAACTTATTGAAGAGGTACAACTCGACAAAGCTAAGTTAATCGTCTCCACGATGAGTGATTACAAAACAAACGAATTTCTGGCTCATTGGCTCGCTAATAAAAATCCTGGTTGTGTCTTTGTGTGTTCAGCAGAAACTGCCTACCAAGCCGCCCGGCTCTATCACGAAGGTGCTGCCTACGTCATGATGCCTCACTTTATTGGCTCAGAAAAAATCAGCAGCTTCATTAAAAAGTCTGGTTTTAAGAAATCCGAATTTCATAAGTTCCGCGACAAGCATTTACAATATCTTCAAAATCACTACTCAGACGAGCCCGCTTAAAAACTTATCGTTTCTTGCGACCAAAATACAGCAGGCCCAGAGCCATCCAAAAGCCACAAATTAATATGGCACCGAGTGTAAAAATTGGCAGGCCTATGGCAATAATAGCCGGCATAGCCAAGGCTGTGACAATCCCTCCGCCCACAAATGGCTCAAACAGAAGCTGCTTGTAACTAAACCCTTCCATGGCATTTGTTTTATTGTCGGGATCCACCATATGTAAAAAGAGTAGGCCGGTTGCTGTCATCCCCATAGATTGAGCAACGTTAACAATACCATTTTGGAACCAGTTTTTGGAGAACATACGGCGTGCCAAAAAGACAAACCCAAATGTAAGCCAGAGTATTCCGGTTGCTGCTAGTAGCACAAAGAGAACCCAGTGAGTACTAATGTAAGTAAGCGACATAGTTGCCACAGCACTCGCAATAAGCACACTCAGGGCTATGGAACTTAAAAGCTCTATAAGTGACCGCGAGGTTTTAAAGCCAAGCTTTGACCAGATGATTTGAGCAATGATACCGCCGAACATACAAAATGGGAAGAAAGGTACATAGCTTAAAATTCGGATACCACCCGCCGCACCCCACGTGTGCAGCTCGACAAAGAGCAACCCCTTATACAACAACCAGCCCACACCAATACTAAAAGCAATGAGCACTAGGTGGCTCATAACCCGACGAGGTGTAAGATGATCTTTTAACTTAATACCTTTTTTGTTTAGTTCATGAATAATACGCCTGTGGTAGATACGCTCTCTGATACTTCTAGTAGATATCTTCTTAATATAGCCTCGGTGACGACCCCAATTGACCAAAATGACACCACTAATAAGTGCCGTACACAAACTGACAGTGGCAAGCCCCAGCGCAAGATCATAGCCCTCCATAAAACTCAGTCTCTCAAAAACGGGTATCATACCCGAAACCGTTCCGTGTCCACCCTCAAAACTCATTTCTATCAAAGCAGCAGTGATGGGTCGAACCTTAAAAAGTGGAATGAGTACAAGTAGCGTTAGCAAGCCACCTAAAGCATACTGACCCCAAGCTAACATTTGCCCAAAGGCAACCTGTGGACCAGCTAGTTGCCACATTTTTTTAAATGAAGCGAGTGGTCGAGCCAGAAATAATGCCGCAAAAACAACGTTTATTAAATACTTCGGTAGCTTCTGCCAAAATTCATAAAATAGTGGGTTGAGCTGCCACTCTGGAAAATATACACCTGCAATCTGCGGTCCTATCACCAAAAGTATAAGCCCTGCTGCTAAAGAGCCTGGTAGAAAGGCATGCCGAATAACTGGTAATCTCACAACCAGGTAGCCTACTATTAAAAAAGCACTCATGACGAGTAGTGCGTATACGGACGTTGCGAACACGGGGTTAGTATACCATAAACATAATAAACTACAGGTAGAGCTGATGGTGCTGGATATAGGCTCTAACTACTGGACTAATGAGTTCTTCGCTGTTTGCTTGTTGTAGTTGGTTTCGGGCAAGCGTAGAACTGGCCGTAGGCAGGCTGTTGGGCACTAATTTTATATTGATTTTATAATTTGATCGTTCAAGTTGCTGCTGAACCCAGTTCTCAGTATGCTCAGCTCGTAAACTTATGAGAAAGCCGCCGTATTGTCCGCTATCGGCTATATCATGCCAATCATGAAGGTGCTCGAGCACATCAGAACCTGCCAAGAACCAGACTTCGGTCTGTACATTGTAGTGTGCTTGCATAACTTGAAGCATGTCTAACAGTGTGTGCTGAGCTGTAAGTTTTTTTGCAAACTCGGTATCATGCTCAAGTTGAGCAGTGTGCTCCAGAGCTGTCTCGAGCATTGCCTGGCGATGTGTCCAAGCCGCAAGTGGCTGTTTACGATATGGCTCCTTTTCGGGCACAAAAACAATTCGCTCAAGACCCTCTTGCTCCAGAGCCGCTTTAGCAAAAGCTATATGACCAGCATGGATCGGATCAAAAGCCCCAGCATAGATTCCGATCTTCATACTAGGCGCTTCTCATGTTTTGCAGGGGTCGAAAAGCTAGTTGCTTTTGGGTGCTCGCCCTATGCGTTTGAGCTGCACGCTGGATCTGTTGCTTCTGATGTTCTTTTTTGGTAAGCCCCGTCTTTTTCTTGCGCTCCAGTTTTGCCTGGCGCTCTTTGGCCTGCTTCCTTGCAAGCTGTTGCTTTTCTTTCATAGCCCGTTTCTTAATCTTTGGGTCAACTAACTTACAGCTCAGTCGTGAGCATCGGATACTACTACGTGTGCCAGCTACTCGCACCGATCGATGGCAGCCAGGGCATTGAGACATTTCCCCAGGTTCCGGTAATCGGAGACAGATATTAGTATTAGCTGAAAGACGTTGGCCACATACCACCACATCACCCATAGCATATTGCATGTCTTGCTCGGCATGGACAGTTTTATTCCACGAGCCCTCTCGGAGCGCAGCTTGCTTACGCAGTAAGGCTTCGGCAGCTGGTTCACCGTAGCGCTCTCGGACAAACTCAACTCCTTCAATGTCTGCCACCATACTACGGGCATCTTCAAAAGCTTTTCTAAGTTCATTTTGAATATCTCGGGGTTGTTCGATAACCAGCTCTTTAAATCGTTGCTTGAGCATCTGAGTAGCCTGTTGACGGCGAATCTCTTTTCGCTTAGAAAGTTCGAATATATCGGCGTACGGGTTTGCCTCAATTGCTTCAATGGGCCCACCAAAAAGATGCGGTTGTCCGGTTCTTTCACTCATAATATAGTCGGTCAGATAGGCAATATCTGCTGCACCATTTTGTAACTCACCTTTTTTAACTTTGATTTGTGTAGCCAAGTACTTCGTTGAGCTATCTGGCGTATCCTGGATAGTCTGCTCGTCTACCTCTACCCCTAGTCCCGCAAAGAGTTCCTGCAAGGCATAGTCAGGCAAGCCCTGCATCATAAGCTGGCCAATTGAAACAGTTTGCTTCTGGCTATCAATGGAGATGAACCGAATCATGCAAGCCGAGTCTAGTCCATATTCTTCAGCATTATTAGCCGTTGCTCTGTTAGAAACCGTAATGAGATCATGTGTCTCAGCCTCACCTGTCTTGAGCATCTCACCAGCCACCAGCGACTCGCGAATCTCTAAGAAGCCACGACCAAGATACCACTGATCAACCCGCTCATCAAGCACCCCATTGGCAGCCAGCTCATCCCAGGAACGGTCGGCCATCATGACCGAGTTATCAACAATTGGATAACTCTCAGAAAAGTAATGTAGATCTTCAGTTTCTTCAAATAATCCAGTACGGGCATCGGCATCAAAAACCCTGTCTGCTTCTTGGGTTTTTGGATGATTGTCTCCGTAGTACGAACGTAACGCCATATAGTGACGAGCACTGCCCAGAGCATCAACGCCCTTGCTCGTAAAAACCTTTTCGCGGTTCCTTTGTTCAGCACGCACAATACACTGCCGAGCTAGGCTGTTGAACGCAATACGCTGCGCCTCTGAACCGATAGCTGCTTCGTAGGCAGCTGTGCTTTCAACCACCGCATAGTGTGATGCATCAGCAAAACCTGCGCCCCCCTCGCGTGTAAAAATCCTTGGCATTAAAAAACTCCTGCTTTTTGGTATTAGCCCGAAGCAGAAGTTTATAAAAAGACAAACCCTTGAAACAATGTATTTTTATAACATCTCCTGCTCGGGAGGCTCACCTATGTAAGTATGTATCGGACTCTTAACCGTTGCGGCACAGTGCCGGAGTAAAACCTAGGTTTGTACCGGACTTCCATATTTACGTGAGTACAAGTTGTTAACACTTTTATTGTACGCTGGTGATAGCGCACTGGCAATACCAATCTACACTAAAATGATGTCAGTCTTGTCAGTGATATTATGCTTATGTTAGAGTACTTACATGGCTACAACAAAAAAGAAATCTCAAGGTAAGACGTTTAAGGGTAGAGTGCATAAAGTGGTTGAGAGCGACATATTTAAAAGTGTTGCGATTGTCTCTATATTACTCAACGTACTCTTCCTGATTAGTGTCTTAGTACTCACCAGTACCGACACCTTCAACCGTGGAGTCTACCGAGCAACACGTGATAAATATTGTCAGAATATCGAGGCCGTGAAGGCTCGAGCTATTGAGCTTAATGATAGCACCAAGGCAGTCGAAGAATGGCAAATCGATTGCATCGGTAGTCAGTTCCAACCTTACTACGAAGAAGCTGTTATTAAATTTAACGCTCAACAAGACTAAGAGTCTCGCGACACTAAACTTATCTACTTGGTGGTTCTCGCAACTGTCCGTACTTGCATTTTTATGGTTATATATGGTATAATATAAGGATAATGAGTAGCTATCTTGAGACGCGCCCAGACTTCCCTCACGAAGAACCTCGCTCACCCCTTGAGGGGAAGACAGTCCTCTTTTCGTTTTGTGGTTCGGGTGATATGGATGGAGGTGTTCAGAAATCACTTAATGATGTTGCGGCGTACATGCAACATCACCAGCAAATGGAGACCCACGTACTCGTAGGAAGTGCTCGTTCCCCAGAAGAGATACCTATAGACAAGCAGGAAGAAGTAGGGGAAACACCCAAAGATACCGCTACCAACACAGGCGCCAATCTGTATACCACATTCTCCAGTTTTGCCGATACACCAAGCAACATACATGTACTCTCACGCAAGAGCGGATCTATGCAACTTAACGGTGCTCAGAACCCAATCTTTACCGTTGTTAATCCCCGCAGGATCACGCGTGAAGTAGCAGCCGTAGACCCAGATATTATGCATGTCATGTTACCAATGATGCCTCATGTTGGCGGAATAGCCGTCCGAGCTGCTCAGAAAAATAACGTACCGGTTATAGGTACTTGGCATATAGATGCTGACAGTATCCTTACCAATGCCGGTCTCAAAGCTGGTCATATAGTAGACCGCAAGGTTTTGGATAACATACAAGCCCTAATTGCCGTGTCGCCTGTTGCTGAGGCCCATTTGCGCCGCGTCTACGACTACAAGGGTGATGTAGAGGTTATTCCAAATCCAATTGATATCGATTTCTTTGCCAACACGCTACCAGATGACGCATTTCGAGAGGAGCATGCAGAAATTCTCGCAAGCGAGTCTCCTATTATGGTGTTTGTTGGCCGGCCAGATGACCGGAAAGGATTGGGTGAACTAATACAGGCATTCGGAAGAATTAAGCGTTCAGGCATAATTGATCTACAGCTTGCGGTATGCGGATATGGTCCTCACCTACCGAAGTTTGAAGCTTTGGCAGAATCAGAAGGCGTAGGCAAAGATACACACTTTCTTGGCAGAGTAAGCGAAAATAGGAAAGCCATGTGGCTCCATGCTGCCCAGTTTGCGGTACTACCTGCTAAAGAAAATGAGTCTCAAGGTATTACCGTACTAGAAGCCATTGCGGCTGGCACACCTGTTATAGCTGGCAACAACAAAGGGTATCTTAGTATATTAGGTAACCTCGAAACATCTCACGATACCATAGTAAACCCCAGAGACGTTGAAGCCTTAAAGAATCGGATAATAAACTTAGCAGTTGATAGAAGGTTAGCTCAAGAAGTAGCTGCCAACCAACAGTCTGTTATAGGCCACTATGATCAATTTGTGATTGGTAAGCAGATCGCTGAGATATATGAACGCGCATTGGCCGCTTGACAGTCAATATATTAGTGACTAAAATAATCGCAGGAACACTGGTTTCTTTTACTTGCTATAATAAGTAAGTCACATTGTATATCTTAAGGAGGGTCTTTGAAATCACCGAACATACTCGAAACGAAGAATATGACGAAAGTTTACGGCAAAGGCAGCAACGCCTTCACTGCCCTGCATAATCTTTCGCTAGAAATCAAAAAAGGCGAATCTATTGCGATCATTGGTAAAAGTGGTTCGGGTAAGAGTACCCTTATGCACCTGATGGCCCTACTTGACGAGCCAACCGGTGGGAGTATCAGTATCGACGGCAAAGATGCTAAAAAACTCTCTGGTAGTCAGCTCAATAAGCTACGTAATAAAGAGTTCGGTTTTGTGTTCCAACAATTCTTCTTAAATGCTAATTCAAGTGTTCTAGACAACGTTATTTTGCCTCTTAAAATAGCCGGGCTATCAGTTCGAGAAAGAAATAGGCGAGGCCTAGAAACCCTCAAGCAAGTAGAACTAGAAGACAAAGCCAAGAGTAAAGCCAACGACCTCAGCGGTGGCCAGAAACAACGAGTTGTTATAGCTCGTGCACTTGTCAACAAACCCCAGATTATTTTTGCCGACGAACCAACTGGTAACCTTGACAGCCAAACTGGCAAGAAGATTGAGGACCTACTTTTTGCACTTAACAAAGAACATAACATTACACTTATCGTAGTGACCCACGACGAAGATCTGGCAAACAGATGCGATAGACAAATTCATATTAAAGATGGTCATATTCAAGGAAAGGAGGCTTAGATGAAATTTATAGATATCTTCCGTACAGCTAGCTCCAACATGCTACGTTCTAAGTTACGCTCTTTTTTAACAATTATCGCAATCTTTATTGGTGCCTTCACTCTTTCTCTGACCAATGGCATCGGCGCTGGTATATCTACCTATATAGACAAACAACTTGGCAACCTTGGGGCTGAGGACGTGTTATTTGTTCAACCAAAAATGGACAACACGGCTAACGACGGGCCCACACTCTACAATCCTGAACGAACCACCTCAAGCTCGGGTGGATTTGGCCCAGGTAGCGGTGCCCTTACTCCTAAAGATATCGCTATCATTCAAGAACAGCCAGGCATTAAGAGTGCCGAGCTGAGTATTAGTGCTTCACCTGACTTTATTGCGGGAGCAAGCGGCACAAAGTACCAGCTTTCTATTACACCATTTCTGACTGGTACAAACCTCGATATTGCAGCAGGCAAGTCACCAACCAACGACACCTCTCAGGGCCAACTCGTAATACCGCTTTCGTACGTAAGCGCACTCGGCTATGGTTCTAACGACGAGGCTGTAGGTAAGACTGTCCAGGTTGGTATCACAAGTGCAGCAGGCACCAAAGATGTCATCAATGCCACTATTACAGGTGTTCAGCAACAAACTATCATAAGTTCTGGTGGAGCAAGTGTGAATCGGCCGCTCTTACAGCAAATGTATGATGTTCAGACTACAGGCCTACCAGCTGCAGCCAAAGAACAATCACCTATTGCCCTGGCACGAGTTGGCCAAAATATAAACAAAGAAGAGTTGCAAAGTATTAAAGATAGCCTTAAAGATAAGGGTTACACAGCGCTGACCATTCAAGATCAAATAGGCATTATCAAACAAGTGATTGATGCTGTTTTAGTGGTACTCAATGGCTTTGCTGCTATTGCGCTGCTTGCCGCCAGCTTTGGTATTATCAATACCCTCTTGATGGCAGTTCAGGAACGTACCAAAGAGATCGGACTCATGAAGGCTATGGGTATGGGTAGTAAAAAGATATTCTTGCTCTTTAGTACCGAGGCTGTGTTGCTTGGATTTTGGGGAAGCTTACTTGGCGTGGTTGCCGCAAACCTTATCGGGAAAGGCATCAACCGTCTTGCTACTGATACGTTCCTAAAAGACCTAGCAGGTTTTGAACTTACCTCATTCCCTATCGTTTCAACTGCTATCATTATGCTTGTCATTATGACTATTGCCTTTCTGGCCGGTACTCTACCTGCCCGCCGTGCTTCAAAGCAAAACCCAATCGACGCACTTCGATACGAATAGGCTTATCCCTGTTTGACACTAGGGATAAGCACAATAGTAGTGTATAACTGTAGCTATGAATAAAAAATCTTCTTCTCAGTTATTACTCGGAATCGTTATCTTGGCAGTTGGTATAGGTTACCTACTCGACACGCTTAACTTACTTAATTTTGGCTCATTCCTTGCTCAGTGGTGGCCACTTTTGATCATACTGGTTGGCTTTGTAAGCTTAGTTTCTAACCCTAAAGTATTCACCTGGCCACTGTTCATCATCTTATTCGGCGGTCTATTGCAACTTCAACGGCTCGATATTGTTTCATTTAATGTATGGAACATTTTGTGGCCAAGCGCCATTATACTAGTCGGTCTTTCCTTCATATTTGATAGGTTCTCACCCAAAGCCAAGCTCTCAACAGAAGAAAATATTGATATGTTTGTTGCTTTTTCTGGTATTGAAAGTATTAATAAGTCGAGTGATTTTCAGGGTGGTAAAATCACTTCGTTGTTTGGCGGTATTAGCCTAGATCTGCGTCATGCAAAGATTAAGAAAGAAGCACGGCTTGAAATATTTACAGCCTTTGGTGGAGTTGATCTACAGGTACCGGAGGGTTGGGTTGTACATACCAGTGGACTCCCGCTTTTTGGTGGATGGGATGATAAAACTAAAAAGACCGCCGATGAGAATGCTCCTGTACTTCACATTCAGGGCACCTGCCTCTTCGGTGGCGTTGATATTAAGAACTAAGACTCTTCAGATACGGTAACAGTAGGTTTGCGAAAGACCTTTTTCGCACGAGAGTAGGTTCTATGAATTATTCCCTTAGGCCCCTTCTCGTCCTCTTCTTCTGGGAGTACGTTTCTAAATACCTCAAGATAAACTCGTATTGTCGTAACAATAAGAATCATAATAACTGGCCCAATTACAATCCCCAAGAAACCAAAGAGACCTAAACCCGCAAAAACTGCCAATAAGGTTAGTGCTGAATCAAGTCGTGCTTCTGAAGGCACAAGCTTTGGCCGTAGCACATTGTCTATATTGGTGACGATCAGTATATGGCCAGCTACTACCAGAACACCGCCCCATACATTACCCGTAAACATCATAACAATACCTATCGGTATAGCAATAATACCTCCGCCAAGCGGGATAATTGAAAGTGCTGTTAAGAGTACCAAGAAAAAGAAGAATGTGCTGTGCAGTCCTGCCAAGTAGAGTAGTAATGCGTCCGTTAAGCCCTGTAGAAAGGCTATGATGAATTGGCCCTTCACCATGGCTTTTGTCATAGCTGCAAGTTTTGTAATATAGAGCTCACCGATATCCTTACCAAGCGGGTTGAGGTGGCGAATAGTATCCATGATCTTTTTTTGGTTCTTCAAGATTGAAAGAAATACAAAAATATAAATAATAGCGGTGCTAAAGAAACTGAAGAAACTCCCCAGCGAAGAGGTTAGTGTCTTTACCAGACTGCTGCCAATTGTTGAGAGTGCTTTGGTTAGTAAATTTGTGAGCCACCCAGAATCTAGCTGAAACGGTATATGTAAAGAATCTAGGGATTTGTTAACCGTATTCATAATATCTTGCCCATAGGCAGTTACGTCAATTGTAGGCACAGACTGCTTTACATCGACTGCGAGTCTATTTACCTGCGCAACGGTGATGACCAATACTAATAGTATCGGAATGATAATAACCAGCAAAGAGAAAATAAAGGTGACTGCCGAGGCTCTTCCGGGTTGCCCCCATCGTTGTAACAACTTCTGATATAACGGATTAAACATGTATGCTACAATGGCTGCAAAAATGATCAGCGTGAAATAATGACGCAAGAAGAATACACCAAATACGAGCGCAATAACCGTTGCAACTGCCAATGCTCGTTTCTGTTGGCTCGTGACCGTAATAGTATGCCGCTTCTCCATTTGACTCTATTATAGTCTTATTACTACCAGAAAGACAAAATCAGTATATAAATTGGTTACTTTTTAGACTTTCGTTGCTTTGAGCCAACTTGCAAGAAATTCTTGACCGACTGACTATTGAAGAAGGTACTGTCGATGAGTATGAAGAGCAGGAGTAGAATAATAATCCAGTATATAAATTGTTCAACAAAAGTAATCGGTTGCGAGCCGTCAAAGTCAAAGCCCAGTAGAACACCAAAACGTATAACGGAATTTCGTTCTTCTTGAAGTGGATTAGATTGGTCTTCTCTATCTGTAGATAAAAGATCTGTTTGAGGCGAGTCTGGATGAGTCACTGGATCCACATTTGGGCTCTTAACATACACCGAGACGGTTGGTGAGATAGGACCAGATTGGTCAAAACTATCAAAGTTTAGTGCTGTAAGACTATTCAGCCCCTCAAGGAGCCCAATATTAATCGTAAATGTACCCTGAGCAGAACAGGTACCCGTACCAGCTAGTGCACCAAAATTATATATCTCAACTCTCAGACCTACCTCGCAGGTTCCGGTTACAACCAGCGGCGTAGCCGTAACCGTCTCTCCATTTAACGGCGAATCAATAATTGCAGGAATAGTGGGCGGCCCACCAGGCACTACAGCCGTAATAGTCACACTTCTGTTCTCCGTGAGAGTCAGAGCCTGTGCTGGGTAAGCGGATATACTCATGCAAGCCACTACTATGAACAAGGGTATCAGAATATCCCTAACGCGTTTGATGCCCCCCAGCACTCTTTGCATTTTTACCTTTGTCTAGTGTTATCGTTTTTAGACTGAGCTATAACTCGCTTCTTATATAGCTTGAGAATTCTTCGGACAATCCATACTGTTATAAGTAGCGCCACAAGGACTAGAATGATTAATTTGTATGGTATCACCCAAAACGTGGTTGAAGCGAGTAGAACACCTCCGGTTGTACCGTAGGCAATCTCAGCAGTTGCTGTATACCTACCAAGTAATCGTTGTTTACTCAGAACCTCTTCGAAACGTCGAGTACTGTTTGGTAGAACATTACCATCAGTTGCATTTATAGCCTCGGTCGCAATAGTCTTACCAAAAATGTCTTTTACGGTAATACTACCAGTCGGCTTCAGGTGTACATTACCAGTGTTTTCAATTCGCTGCACAAGACTGAGCGGGCCAGCCTCAAACAAATCACCTTTTTTGCCATTCTTCTGGGCAAAGAACTCTTGCATAACAAGCCGCTCTTGAATATCTCCGCCCACTCGAGTCAATATAAGTGTACCGACACTCGCAGAAATTGTAAGATTAGCTTTTTCCTTATCAGTAGGTGTACCCGTAAATCGAATAACTCCGTAGTATCCACCAGCTTCTGCATTCTGTGGCACATTAACCGTCGCGTTAACTACTCTGCTCTCTTTTGGTGCTAGAACCATGTCTCCAATAGGGTTAACCCACTGTCGGAACGAATAGCTGCTATCCCCACTAGTATCTTCTAGGATAACTTCAGGATTCCCCGTTTCATCCTTTGCCTGAAAGTCGTTGACTGATGCCTTAAGTAGTAGTTCTTGTGTCGTGACGTTTGTTACCGTTAAAACTAGGTTGTAGCTCTGCCCTTTTTCAGCATTTAAATCCACTAGTACTGGTGATATCTGTATACCCTGGGCTGCAGAATCACTAGCTTGAGCTTGTACGCTAACTTGGTTGAGACTAGTAAATACGAGACAGGCGATGATGCTTACAAAGATAGCCCTACACATGTTCTTAATCGTGTTCATTCCTACTCTACTCATTACGGTGCACTATACCAGACAAAATACATAATTGCTAGAATGTTGCTGTTGCAATATAAGTAAGGGTGGTGGAATAAGCACCAGCTTGCTGTGTAGCTGGAACGTTGGCAATATAACTAACCGTATAGGTATTGGCATTCGTAGCAGCGGCAGCTGAAGCCACTGTTTCACCTGTAACAAATCGGAATGAGTTGGCAGTATTATAGTTTGCCGCAGGTAGACCACCGCCAGACCCTGAAACATTCGAGCCAATAGGCGGGGTTGTATTTGCCATGAGGTTCATACCAAATTGTGCAGCACCCTGTGTTGACGCCGTATTAGTGCCAAGTGCAGCAATTGTATTAGCACCAGATGTTAGGGTTGAGCCATTTACGCTAATAGCATAGCCGCTAGTTGCATTCGTGGAAGCCGACATCGTAGAGGTACCAGTACCGGTTGTGGCCGAAGAAAGTGCACCGAGTGGTACGGTCGCACTTGCCAGTGTAAAGGTCAGGGTTTCGTCTATCGTTGCAGTAATAGTAACTTGACCCGCTGTAGAAGAAGCAAAGGTTCCAGTATCAACAGCAGTTGTCCAGGTCGCGTCAGAATAAGTTGTCATTCGTGCAAAGAATGTAGCATTGGTAGCACTTGGGTTGGTCACGGCGCCGAAGGTTACGGTACTCGTGCCAGTTGGTGCTGCGACGTTACCAGTTTTACTCAGGCGTAGGCTATCGGCAGTTGCGGTACTTACTGTCCAACCTGAAGAATCACCTAGGTTTGTAGGTTGCGTAGGTAGTGTTGATGAGCTTGATGAAAAACCAGCAGGTGCCGTGCAGGTGCCCGTTGCAGTTGTACAAATTTGGAAAGATGCTGATTTGAGCACTGTAGAAGAAGGAAGTGCAAAACTAAATGTGTAGGTAGTTGAAGCCGAAGCAACCGAAGAACCAATTGTGAGTGTACGGCTAGTAGCTTGCAGTGCGGAAACCTGTCCCATACTTACGATTACTGTGCTCAGGCCAACGACAAGCGCGCTAAATGTAAGACTGATTAATTTGATTTTTTGTTGTAATTTCTGTTTCATAACTACTAATCTCCTGTTATCTATATTTTAATCAGATTAGTTGTTACTATACATAAGTAGTATGAAGTTTGTCAATCAATCGCTCCGAAAACTATTGAGTCTCTTTCTTGCAGGCCTCGCTCTTGTAGCTAGCGCCGTCATTCCGTTAGCACAAGCCTCACCTTATGGTATGGGAATATACAGCGCAAATGTCCCATACGGATCAGAAACGAGCATCGCGCTAAGCACTACAGGCAACGTCAACATGCAAGTTACGCCTACCGAGGCAGGTACTCTCGTGACAGCAACTAATACCGTAACAGTTACCTCAACTGATGTTGTGGGTTATAAGCTCTATATTAGCTCGCTTACCAGTAGTAATATGGTAAATGGACCCTCAACTATTTCGGCATCCTCCAATGTCACAGCAGCAGCCCTAGCCTCAAATACCTGGGGCTACAACACTGATGCCTCAAGTAATTTTATTGGTAGCACAACAACCGATACCCTTATTAAAACGGCGAACGGACCATACACTGCGGGCGATCCCACAACCGTAACATATGGACTGAACGTGAATCACGCCAAGGCTGCTGGCAAATATACCACAGCTATAGTTTATACGGCCGCTCCTCAAACGAATTAGCCCCTACTTACGTTTCTTATTTCGCTTTATTCTCAGTAACCGACTTACCGCGAGCACAACTATAATGATCAGGGATATGCCGAACCATGGTGGTATATATATGAGTGTTCTTGTAAGATTTGTGGTACCACCCTGTGGCTTTGCATAGGTAGCCTGCACTCGATATATACTAGGCCACACAGAGTTGAGTGATAACTTGGTCTGCAATTGTCTCACACTACGAGGCAGTATCATAGCTTGTTGAATCTCAGACTTAGTTGCCCCAAAAAAGAGTGGTTTGTACTGTAGCTCTATCCGAGAATCTTGGTGGATATTACCAGTATTTGCAACTCGTGTTACTACGTCTACCTGTCGCCCAGCGCTCAACCAGGGCATATCAAGACTCAGTAGCTCGCCACTACGCTGAACCTTGCCATTAACGGTTAGGTATATAAGTGATGCAACTCGTTTTACCTCTTGAAAGGCACCGTTAGAACTAGTATTAGTAGTAGATACAAAAAGTGCAATATAGTAGCCGCCCGGACTAGCATTTGTGGGTAAGGCGAGGCTATAACCTATGGTCTTTGCTTCTTGAGGCTGTAAGACAATGGTCGTATCGGTAAACCGGATCCAATTGGCACTCTCTTCAGCTTGAAATCTGTAGGTGTAAGCCTCATCAACTACGTCGAAATTCTCACTAGAAAGAGTTGTCGTAGCAACCTCATTAGTGTTATTTGTAACAGTAACTGTGTTCATAGTTGTACTACCCGGATTTTGGGCAGTATAGGATCGCACTGGAGCCACCTGCAAGCCAGTGTCACGTGCTTGAGCGTGCAAACTCTCGGCAGTTCCTACGAACAACGCCGCCAATGTCAAGCCAGTAAGAACGATGATATACCGTCTTCTCATGGAGCAACTACCAGACCCCGTAGTATGACCCGACCCAAGCTATAAGCTCGCCATACTTGGCGTTGACTATGAGATTCCCACTGTAGACACCCCAAAAGGCGATCCGACCATCTAGATACACGTCGTTACTGAGAGACATACCAATTGTCACGTCGTATAATGCGCTGCCCACAGAGTTGCCGGAGGCATACGTGCTTCCATCTATCTGAAGTTCTCCACTAGCTGTACCGAGTTTTGCGGTTAAAATATGTAGCGACGTATCATTAGTATAATTAGAGAGCATCGGGGCGGATGGATTTGAAGAAGCAAAAAATTTATTATCGACCATACCAACCCCATTATAAGTTGAGGTACCGAAACCCATCAGGGCCTGTGTGGATGACACACTAGTCATACTACCAATAATCACAAGAGTATAGTTCGCCGCTATATTAACTGGCGCTGAAAGTGTCATAGACTGATAGGAACTACTCGAAAACTCAACCATAGCCCTGTTGTTATAGCTCGTCACACTACCCCTAAATATTGGGCTATCCGTGTAGGTGTACATATCGCCACCACCAGATGCGTTACGCCAACTGTCTACGGGGTTACCATTACCAGGATTTGTCCAAAGTGGATCATTAGCCCATCCGGCTGCTGCCCACGTTACCGCTGTAAGTGGATTAAAAGGGAGTGTTGCGCTTTTTGACGATGCATACACACCGTAGCTTATACCTCTCATATCAATGCCCCAACCAGCACCCATTCATCAGTTCCCCGCTTATAGAGTGTTGCTCCTGCATACTGACCCGCAAGTTTCAACAAGCCACTGAGGCTTCGGATAGTCACACCGGCGGTTGCCGCTACAGTTGTAGCGCCAGCGCCCAACTGAGTAATATCAATGGTGGTACCGATCGGGAAGGCTACCGAACTATTGAGTGGTATGGTGATTGTATTGGCGGCTACGTTATTCCGCTCAACCACCTTAGAGGCATCTGCAAGAACGAGCGTATATGTTGTACCAGTCTGGGTATTGATATTGGTAGGGCTTGTAATACCCCCACTGACGCTAAGTGTGCCATTAATTGTAGTATTACCATTTTTGAGTACGGTTAATGCATTAGCTGGACTACCAGAACTTGCTCCGTTTCCAAGCACAAATAACGGGTCAGTAGCCACCCAACTACCAGTAGTACCTGCAATGACATTATATCGACCGATCACTAGCGAAGCGTAGGCTTGAGCGGTTGTAGTGGAGCCCATAGCGGTACTGCTGCTACCTGAAGCGACTGTGGTGATACCCATAGCGGTACTAGCCCAGCCGGAGGCGGTTGTACTGGCACCCATAGCGGTACTGCTGCTACCTGAAGCGTTCGTGTCGGAACCCATAGCAGTGCTGGAGTCGGCGGAGGCGGTTGTGCCAGAACCCATAGCGATATTGGCCCAGCCTGAAGCTGTTGTGCCAGAACCCATAGCGATACTGTCGTTACCAGATGCGGTTGTACTGGCACCTACGGCGGTACTGTTGTAGCCTACATTGACGTCATCCCACTCAGAGCCATAAACAGTCCCTACACGGAAAGCAGCTTTGTTAGTATCAAAGAACATTCTCGTGCCTGAGCCAGTGACGGTAATGCCATTGCCGCCATCAAAAGTACCCGTGGAGAGAACACTTCCACCCGCTGTGTGGAGTTTGGCCGAAGGATTTGGCTCGCCTATACCGACATTGCCATCGCCAAGAACCGTTAGCCGAGCCGTACCGTTCGTTATAACTGAAAGTGTGTTATTGGTTGTGAGTCCAAGTGTGCCATCGCCACTAAAGTTATTACCACCGTTAGTGTAGGCAGTACCAGTAGTTAAAAGTGTGCCGTTTGTGGCAGGAAGCGTTAATGTATAGTTGGTAGAACCAGGATTATCGGGTTGCAGCTTAATACTTCCAGATCCACTGGCACTATAAAATGTTTGATTTCCAGTTAATGCTGACGCCCGGCCGATAAATGGCTGTCCGCTTGTACCAAAACCCGAGAGTATATTTGCACTTCCGTCCCGAAACTCCAGAGAGTTCGAGCCAGTACCAAGCACTACCCGCTCGTTTATAGTAGTTGACCAGCCGTAGTTTCCAAGTAGTATGTTGCCGCCCCAGCCACTTTTGGCAACCCCGACAACTCCTATATTCGAACCTGAGCCCGGATTTATAGTAACATCTCCACCAGTTGTACCATTACCACCAGCTAGAGTAACTAGGCCGCCATAGGCGCTTGAAGCACTCTGCCCACCTTGTATAATAGTACTTCCCCCGGAGGCGTCGTCGCTGTATCCAGCTGTTATAGTAATATCCGCGCCAGCGACGCCACTACTGCTAGACCCGCTCATTATGGAGACCGACCCACCAGAGCCACTACTACTGCTTCCAGCATATATGTCAATATAGCCACCATCACCATCACTACTATTATATCCACCCTCTATAGAGACATCACCTGCATCATTACTACCAGCGCTATCTCCGCCTCTTACGGTAGCACTTCCGCCATAGCCACTAGTACTCGATCCACCGCGTACGCGAGCGTCTCCACCGTCATTGTCACCACTCTCACCACCATATAGTCGTGCAGCCCCCCCAGTTCCACTGACACTTATTCCACCCTGTATCTCGACACCTCCTCCATCACCCGTAGTGGCGGATCCACCAGCCACGGTGACACCTCCTCCATCGCTATCAGCACTTGTTCCACCCGTCATAGTGGCTTCTCCACCAATACCACTAGTGCTATCTCCACCTTTTATATAAGTGCCAGCTCCGACGTGCCCTGTAGTACTATCAGTATCACCAGCGCTTATATAGATATCGCCCGCTTGCGTATCCTGGCTATATCCACCATCTAGTCGGACTGAACCTCCCTGGCCACTACCAAAGCTAGATCCACCTTTCACACGAGCATCTCCACTGGAACCATCTGTGCTCTGCCCTCCCTCCAGGTTAGCGGATCCAGCATTGCCACTATTACTACCTCCACCCGTTACCCAGACCATACCCCCGTTACCACTCGTACTTGTTCCAGCATAAATGTCAAGGTTCCCGCCCGAGCCCGTACCAGTATTCTCCCCGGCAAACACATCAAGATCGTAGCCAGACGTACTAGGGCTTGCGCCTATCAGACCATCAGCTTTATCGAACATGATATCGCCCGCTGCAGTAATGCGTCCTAACACCGTACTTGAACTCTGCCACTGCTGAAGATCAGCTGACTGGCTGGCGATACCCTTTAAGATGAGGGTGATATAATTAACACCTTGTGAAGTCATGAGTAGATGAGGGCTCGCGCCTGCTTGATACGTAAAACCAGCTGCGCCAGCCAATACACCAGCATTATTGTATTGCACCTGTCCTGTGGTACCACCCGGGGTAGCGACGTTTGCCGACCAAGCTGGTAGTCCACTACCGACCTTCAGGACGTCGCCAGTTGAGCCAACTGGTAAACGGGTAAGTGCGCCAGAAGAGTTTCGGTAATACATGTCACCCGTTGCACCACTACTGTCATCGTACATAGCAACCGTCCGACGAGCGGCACCAGTAGTGATAGTGAAGTACAACGTATCGGAGTTGAATTCCATGGCGCCCGCTTCGGCGGATGTCAGTAGCGTTCCAGAAGTAAACTTTAACGGTGCAGTACCAGCAGTGGCGGTACCAGGACGAATAGTAATTTTCTGGTGTCCGCCATTGACGGTGCTGTCGGCACCAGTGTTGTAATGCTCCTTCTCAATAAACTGATTGAGAATCTCACCCCATTCACCATCGTCACTATCTACGATTGGTAGTCTTTGCGGTACTGCCATTACTAGCTACCGTATCTTCCGCCACCAAACTTTGACTTAGTTTTAGTGGACTCAGTTAATTTACGTGTTTCGGGATGAGATTGAAGCAAGAGCGAGATCATCTGGTTGATGCCAATGATTCCCAAAATTGCCACACCTAAGTGCCGCAAGAATTGCTTGCGGTCCATTGGTGTATCAAGTAACTTCTGTAGGTATTTATTGTCTAGTTTCATGTAACCCGTCCATCACACTTATGCTACTAGCTATAATACCACTGCTAGCGCCCTAGTACCAAGGATAGGAGGGTACGATTTGGTGTTTACTTTTTTTGTTCTACGCTACGCTCTTGCATCAGAGCATCTAGGTCGCTAGAACCGCGGACAACTGTGTCGCGAAGCTGTGTCACCGCTTGCTCTACACGTGCACTCACAATAACCTCACGAATATAGTTTTGAATCAATGCTTCAGCATTTTTGTAGCCAACATCCTGAGCGATACGCTCAAACTCTTTAGCAATTTTTGAATCTACTTTTACGGTAATGGATGTGTTTGTGCTCATTAGCTCATATTATGCATGGGCTTACTAATAATGTCCATAGTTATCAGCTGAGGCTTTCGTACTGTCTGTTTTTTAACTATAACTGGTGAGTTCGCCACACGAACCGGTGCCTGGGTTATCTTGTTATACGCGATGTCTGCCGTGAGTACCTGAGTAGGCCGAGGTAGCTGGATGGATTGATGAGTAGGTAGCGCAGCAACTTGAGGGATGGCAAATATCCCTGTAGAAACTGGTCTCTTGGCTCGCTTTCGGTTAATTGTCCAGACAGCAACTACACCGATCTCAAACAAGGCAATAATAGGCCCTGCAAGTAAAAGTTGATTAACCGGATCAACAGTCGGCGTAATAATACCAGCCGCCACGATTGCGCCAATAATAATCGGCCGCTGCAACTTCGTCAGACCACCAGGAGGAAACCTCCGAACCTTATTGGCAAAAAGTAGAATAAGCGGAACCTGAAAAGCTACAACTGCACCGGCACAATACGCCAAGATGAAGCGTATGTAGTCATTCACATTAATGAGCGCTTGAATCGAATCGCTATTAAAGCTAACTAAGAACTGTAGAGCCGCTGGTAGGCTTACAAAGTAGACGTAGACTACCGCCACTATCGCAAGTATTAATGAACAGAGTATAAAAGTAATAATACCCCGTGTTCTTACGGGCTTGAAGGCGGGTCGTGCAAACTGCATGAGCTGAAACAATATCAACGGCAAGCTTATCACCAGGCCAACGCCAACCGCAATTTGCATTACAAAAGCTAAGCCGCCAGCGGGGTTTGAGTAGTAGAGTGTCTGTCCAAGTGGTTGCTGTAAAACTGCTTCAATCTGTTTATGGAAGATGAATCCAACAATTGCGCCAATAGAAAAGTTTATAAATATCAGAAGAGAACGCCATTTAAGTTCGTTTAGATGATCTTTAAATGTTAGCTTTTTGCTGTTTTTTTCCATGCCCAGCCCTTTGTCTACTCGTAAATATTTATATGTATTTTAAAGATTTACTACTATTTACTTTTTTTAGCGACTTTTTCAGTCTTTTTGTCATCTTCGCCGATGCCTTTTTTAACTTCTTTACCAAACTGTCCGATACTACGGCCGAGCTCTGGTAGGCGTGTTGCTCCAAAGAGAAGTAGTAACACCACTACAATCAGTAACATTTCAGGTACACCGAGTCCAAATATCTCCATCAATTCCTCCGTTTTTACGTGTTGTTGGTACTATAGCATATGCAGTATACCTCTGCAAATTTATGTTATTTTTCTGAACTTTCTTTACAAGTAACCTTTTTTTCTGAGGTAATAAATACAATGAACTGATTTGCTAGCCCACTCTCATATTGTTGCACCTCACACCTTTTTTGTAACTTATAAATGAGCCGTGCTGCAACCTGTTGACTGCGCGAAGAGAAGAGACGTTTAGACTGATTTTGCTGGGGCAACGGGTGAGGCTTGGTCACAATTTGGAGTAGTGGGTTTGTTCGCAAATCTATCTACCAACCAACTAATAGCATTTGGGGAGCTTGCGCCAGCTAGCTCTACATGATTCACCTCGGCCAACCATAAGGCAGTTAGATCAGAACCTGCGTTACAAGCCTTTTGTATATAAAGTGCTGTGGTATCTGGTAAGACCACGCTGTCTGCAGTACTCTCTATAACCATCAAGGGTTCGGAAGGTGGCAAAATTGGTGCAGTTTGTTTTTGCAGCTCCTCACTCCAAGCTGGTACATCTAGAGGATTCTTTGAGAAGAACTGCTGCTTCAGCTTCGTGCGGATCATGCCGTCTATTGCACCGGCTTCGATACATTTATGGGCAATCTGCTGGTAATTATTCTGACCTTTTTGTGTCACGACATCACTTACCCGTACGGTAGGTGTTGCATTTGGCCAGGAAATGGCCACCTCAGGACCGATTATCCAACCAACTGAAGTGTTGTACTGCTCGCTTAGTAATTCACTTAGTTCTGCAGCCGGTGCAGCAGCAACGGTACCTACAAGCATATTTTCTGGCATATAAGCTTTTGTGTTAGCCGCGGAAAACAACGCTGCATGCCCACCTTGTGAATGGCCCCATATAGCGAACTTGTCACTGGCATGCACCTCAGGTAGGCTACGGGCTGCTCGTACGCTATTGAGTACATCATTCGACTCGCTCTCACCCACTAGGTACTCGCTTACGCCAGGTGTACCAAGACCAGCATAATCTGTAGCCGTCACTACCCACCCCTGCTTTAACATATCTGAGGTCCAGTCAACTGCGCTCGTGGGGTCTGTAGTACGAGTAGGCGCACACTGGTCGCCCATACCAATGGTCCCGTGAGCCCAGGCCACTACAGGGTAACCACTAGTCGGAAGTGGCGAATTCGGTGTGAAGATCATACCCGAGCTAAAAGTAGGTTCGCCATTTGATTTTTGCGTACGATACAAAACACGCATACCGCTACCACCATCGATATCTATCCCCAGCGGTTCTTTTCGAACAACCTCTCCGAGAGGACCCTCAAGCGAGAGCCCGGTAGTGTCGTAAAAGGGTTGTAATTTAGACTGACGCCATTCTGTCTTCATCTTTACCGCTACCACCATCGCTACCGTAGTTACCAGCAGCAGCACAATGACAACAACAAAAAGTTTAAAGTATGGATGACGTTTCCAAAACGATAACTTTGTTGGTTTTTTAGTCTGTTTTTTTACCATAAGTTTATTGTATCATTTACAATTGTAAATGACTCCAGTCTAGTCGGGTCTATTTACTATCTTTCCAGGTACGAGCAACGAGTTGTAGCGCGGCCATAGAATTACAGCAACACCTACTACTGCGAGAGATACAGTAGGCAACACTCCTAGATCTAGTCTGTAAAACTACTGTTTTCAAGTATAAGCAGCTGTCGCTTGCGGTCTACTCCAGCAACGTAGCCGCCCAAGTCACCCGTACCTGTCAGAACTCTATGGCACGGCACAATCAGGCAGATCGGATTACGGCCAACCGCTGTACCGACCGCTCGGACGGCTTTTGGTTTACCAATCTTGCGCGCAATATCACCATAGCTCAGGGTAGATCCAGTGGGAATATCCGCAACCACCTCCCAAACAGATTTCTGAAAATCTGTACCCACAGCGGCCACTGGTGTATCAAAGCGATTTCTTTTACCGGAAAAATACTCACTTACTTCACGGCGGGCTTGTACGAGCAGTAGTTGAGTAGAGTCTTTCTGCCACTCTTTTGGCACATGCGTAAAATATCTATCACCTTCTATGTGTAGCGCAGTAATTACATCACCATCTGTAGCTACAGTTAACCCTCCAATTGGCGACTCAAAAATATCGTACATTATCGGCTTATTATGGATATTTCTGGTAAGTGAACTCATTGTTTTAATTGTAACAAAATTAAGATGAATAGACCGATTTATAGGGGCTGTAGTTCCTTGTGCAGTTGTGGCAGTGAGAAACATCTGAGATGTTTGCTATGGAGGGTTTCTTATTATTGAATCATCGTTTTTTGTTTAATACTATTGCTAAACTTTAAAAGATCTTCTATAATATCGTAGTTGTACCCATCGTGGGTATCGTGCTACGGGAAACTGTAGCAATTTCACATACTAGGAGAAAATCCTGATGAGACGCAATCTCTTCAAGAAGAACCGCAGCAAGGTCGTAGGATCGCTGTTGGTGCTCGCTGCACTGTTCGGCGTATTGGCTGTAGGCACCACCGGTGCCTACTTCAGCGACACACATGACGGCAACATCACTGGCGAACTCGGTTCGATCCGAATCACCCCGAGTGGGGGCTCGGGCATCGACTCGACGAACTTCAACTTCACCAACATGATGCCAGGGGAACCGCAGACAGCAACCCTCAACTACGAGAACACTGGGAGCAATCCGCAAGACGTTTGGGTAACATTCCCGAATGCCACGGCACTTTCAAGCCTGAACAACTTGGGGACCTACGGCGAGGTGCACATCCTCGGCAACGGTACCCCTCTGTTCGATTCCGCCAACCTCAACGATCGGTCCAGCACCTGTGGACCCTTCTCACCATCCGGATGCTGGCCAATTCCCAACAAGATCCTGGTGGCGACCAACGTCGCCCCGGGAGGAACTGGTACGTTCCAGTTCACGTTCAACTACGCTTCCAAGCTGGCAATACAGCCGCCTGTCGGTGTAACTGGTTACTTCAACGAGTTCCCAGTTGTAGGCCAGCAGGTCATCAACGTGGCTGACGGAGTTGGCAACGGTCTCCCATACCGGCTGGTGGCCACTCAGGTGGGTCACCAGCCGTAAGGCTCATGTTGCGGCGGGAGGCACCATCTCTGCACCTCATAAGGGTGTACATGGTGCCTCCGAGTCGTACGACAAGATGAAGGGGCAAGTATGATCAAAAGAGTTGCTATTGGCTTCATGACAATCGTAGCTCTTACGATCGCCGCAAGCCTGCTGTATTTCTTTTTCGTATCACCCTATAGGGTATACATCGTACATACTGGATCGATGGGTCAAACTATTCCCTCCAGAAGTGCGGTATTCGTTCAAGAAGGTGAATACAAAGTAGGGCAAGTTGTCACCTTTAAGATGCATGGCGAAGTGGTAACACACCGCCTTGTCAGCATTGGTAGTGATGGAAACATCACAACAAAGGGAGATGCGAACGCTAGTGAAGATACGACTCATCCACCAACGAGTGACATCATTGGTGGAGTCGTAAAAGCACCAAAGCACCTTGGTTGGATGATTGTATTTTTCAAACAGCCAAGTGCGTGGTTAATGTTCATTTCTGCAGGGCTCTGTATTTGGATGATCTGGTCTCCCTACGAGGAGCCCACGACCGAATCAGAATCTGAACCAGAGGCCGAACCTTTGAACGCATGATACTGTTGCCCCATCTGGATTTCCTCTCCTTACACCAAAGTCCTCACCGGACGTTTTATCCCCAACTGAAAGGTTGGTGTGGAGAAGATATTCTGATGGGGCAACAGCCGTGCAAATGTATAGAACATGAAGTAGCGAGGTCTTATGGTCGAGTGAATACACTCCCTTAATCACCTTCTCGCTCTCATCTTACAGCCGCACGGCTTTTTCATGCCAAAAGATAACCTTAAGATACTCGGTTTTACAGGCTACACTATTCAACTATGCGGTTGCTTCAGGATCAAAATCCGTATTCATCCACACTGGCTCCCACATATGGCCGTCAGGGTCTTGTACTTCGTAGCCGAACATCATATCTGTCGGAACACCGGTATCAATTTGATAGTAATCACCACCATTTTGCTTAGCAATGTCAGCGAACTGCTGCACTGCTTCTTTTGAATCCAAACTCAACGCAAGTAGTACACCACTAGCATTTTTAGCATCGATAATATTCTTGCTACCGATAAATTTTTTGTAAAAATCATGCTTCAGTAGCATTATTACGATCTCTTCTGACCACACCATACTACTGGCATTCTCGTCTGAGAATTTTGGATTTTTAGTAAAGCCGAGTGCCTCGTAAAACCTAGTTGATTCTGCGAGATCACCGACTGGCAGATTAATAAAGACTTGCTTACCCATACACCCTCCTTTTATTACATAACTATTATCTCACATACGTAAAGCTAGAGTAGCTCTGCGCCTTTGGGGAGCGTGCGCATAGCACGATTAAAGCAGCACGGTCTTCGCTTACCGCTCCTGAGCATCGAGCATAATTTCTTGGGCCGCTCCTTGCGAGTTTTAGGCAGCACAACTGAATCCATCCAACGAATCCACTCCCAACGCGCCATTGGCGTAATGTCTGCCCATAGGGCCTGCGCCTGTAGGTCAGCTTCTAGAGCATTCTTTAAATCTGTTGGTATCTTAGGTTCCGGCCATGTCTTGGTCGATTTAATCTCCAGGGTCACTGTGTCGCCTATATCGACTCCGGCAGCTTCACGCATAGTCTTATTGACCCTAAACCAGTGACTCCCTCGGCCGTCTGGTTCAAGTGGAACACTAAAACGAAGACTATTTATAACCCCCTCGACCATCGTCGTGCCACGTGATGGAAGTTTTGCACTTACATCACCAGGTAGCATGAGAATCACTTCTGAGCCGATTTTCTCGGCTGCATCGGGTTTCTGCAACCTAGCTTTAAAACGGATTACCAACATACCTGCGTGCTCCTTGATTATCCTGATACTATTTTATACTACCAAATCTTCTACACAACTCAATCAGCAATCTATCTTTTAAGTTTGAGGTAGACCAACATCACCTCAAGGACTTAGTAGAACAGTTGGGGTTAGCCCGTAACTCCATACTCATCAGCCAACTTCAGGCGTAGTGACAGGACGAGACATTTTGTCATCAGGAATAGAGGTTTTCAGTCTCTGTTGATTAAATTCGAGGCTTGGCTCCCTCTGGTCGACACATTTCGTAACTATTGGGTGGTAGATTTATGCCATTTGTCATCGTCGCCTTTTTCGTAGCCGCCTTTCTTAACTGCACTCCAAGCTACACGGTGAGCAGTCTCCTCTCTATCACTATCGCCACGGCGCTCTTCGGGTGTGTCGTACTGACCATAGGCACTATTGAAAGCCTCTCTGTAGATATGCTGGGCATGGTCGGGGAGCACGTTTCGTACATTCTCAGGTAGCTCGTTAATAGATTTGTATGACATAGTCTGCCTCCTTTTCACTTAACGGTCTGTACTGTCTATTATAACTCGAGATGCAAGTATGCAACCTTGAATTAAGATTTGTTGTTTAAATACTTACCAGCAACACTTAAAGCAAATGAAGGAAGTATAATAAAAACAGTTACAAATAAAAGTCTTATAAGTGCTTCACTAAGAGCAGAGTCTTGCTTGTCAGGACCCGAGGCTGTTAGAACGACTAAAATCCCCAGGACACCAAAGGCAATTGACGCATAAGTAAATATTCTTGTAGCTATTTTTTGCATACTTATATTATACCAAACAAAAACACTCTGCTTGCGTAAGGTGCATATACTTGGCTCCTCCCATACACCTCGATCAGCAACTTAAGGTTTGAGCATGAAGTTGATCAGAGTTACCTCAAAGATTTAGTTAAAAGGCTAGGATTAAGGCGTTCGGCTCTAACTGTACAGTGAGAATTTTTTAGTCAACTCTCTTGAATCCTCTTTGTCCATGAAGAAGCATATACCGAAGTATTCTAGTTCTTCTTCGGGTGTCTCTTTGGTACGCTGATGTTGCTCAACATAAGTACCTTCGATCATTGTGTCTGTAAAGTCGGTAAACGGTATGCCTTTTTCACGCAAAGTATTTCTCAGTGTTCTAATTTGGTTACCATTTTTAGCTTTCAAAATGATAAAAGGATTGTCTGAGATACTTGGATGTTTTGTACCGTCCTTATCCGTGTAAGTTTGAAAGCGTAGCTCGTCGTAATTATCAAAAAGTGCGGTCAATCCCACAGACATATGCCCTATAGCATTAAGGGCACGTCCTGGCTCTACTTTTTTGTTAATGACACAGATAAATTGTTTGGTAGTTGGTTTGCTGCTCATAAGATGATAATAACAGACATAAAACAATTCACCCAAATCGGGTTCGAATCGATTAATTGATTAGAGATTTTCCAGAAATAAAAAGAAGCCCAAAACAAGTTCACGCTACCTCTATAAATCGTTCAATTTGACTCCGCAGTAAGGTCTAGAACTTTACTAGGTATATTCAGGAAGTCGAAGCACGAACCTACTAGTATGTGATGTATCTCTTTTTTGAAACTGGCTAGTTCTTTACTATGATTTTTCTACGAATGATTATAAGTGCCGAACCGCCACCGAAGAGTAAACCTGCTACCACTGCATGCAGAGACATAGACTGACCGGTATCAGCAAGATCCGTGGCGCCACCAGGTTGCACGGCCAATCCGCCAGACACCACGAGATTGTTAATAATCGCATTGGCGACCAGCGCGAAAGTTGAAAAGCTGCTTGTTTCGCAAGTAATGGTCTTGGCTGCTATATCAGTGGTACAGCTGTCCAGTTCGTTCCAATTGTTGGCATCATCGTAGTGGTAAATCATTAACGTTTCCGGGTCTATCCCCGTCAGATTAGTACTAGGGTAATTGAATGTAATAGCAATGGGCTGCAAAAAATTATCAACAGTTGTCGAGGCGTCCGTAAGAGCTTCAATGTGATACATGTAGCCGCCAAGGACTACCAGCGTGCCAGGCTTGCCAATAACTGCCCGCGCTTCACTGGCATCAATGCGCTTAATCTGGAACGTGGCATCGGTGGCTGCAAAACCGCTCGGAATAGTTATCGTAATGTCGCCCAAACTCAACGAACCTCCGCTGGCAGTCGTAATAGCCTCTTCCATGTGAGCCATGACTGTTCCTGGACAACCATTTGTAGTAAAACCCCGGATTTCGCTAACAGCCTGCTGGCTGAATGCATCTTTAGAAAGTACCTGATAATAGTATCTTGTGCACATCTTCAGATTTGGTATCTGATAAGTATGGCTAGTGACCCGCGGGCCTGTGTTTTGTTCGGCATATATTCCATTAACCAACCCCGAAGTTAGACCGATTGCGATCTGGCTAGACGCTACTTCGTCGGTGGCCCAGGTAATTGTGGCTGATTCACCGTCGTCTGCCGACGTTGCCACAATGTTGCTAATTATTGGGACAGCAGTGTCGACAGCGTAGTTATTAGAACTTGTGGTACCCGTACCGACGTTGCCGCTCAAATCAACCACACCAGTATTATCCAGTACAATGACATTAATTGAATTTGTTGCGCCGGTAGTTGGTGTCAGAGTCGCAGTCCAGGTTATACCACCGTCGGACGAACTGGGCGAGCTGAGACTGCCGTTTCCAACAACAAAATCAGAGACATCTAACCCTATCACCGCTTCGCTGAAAGTAATGGTAATAGTTGCGGTTTCACCCGTGACCAGGCTAGTGTCGCTCACTACAATACTTGCGGTGGGGCCTACGTTGTCAGCAGTAGCGACAGTCTCAATATTAAACGTATCGGTTACTGTCCCGCCGTTGCCGTCATCGGCGATCAGGTCGATTGAAATAGTGCCAACGTCGCCGCTAGCGGGAGTGCCGCTGAAAGTACGAGTGGCGGCATCGAAACTTAACCATGCTGGCAAAGCACTACCACCGGCAAGTTGCGCGGTATACGTGAGTGTATCGCCAACATCAATATCATTAAAAGTATTGGCTGCAAACTGAAAGCTAAAGGCTACGTCTTCGGTGGCATTTTGATTGGGAATTGCGTTAGCAATAGTGGGGACGTCGTTAGTATTCGCGACAACAATATTGAACGTATCGGTTACCGTCCCGCCGTTGCCGTCATCAGCAATCACATCGATTGTCAGGGTGCCCACATCGCCGTTACTTGGCGTACCGCTAAAAGTACGGGTTACTGGATCGAATGATAGCCACGTCGGAAGCGCACCCCCTCCTGCCCATTGGGCTGTGTAGGTAAGTGAATCTTCCAGGTCTGGATCGTTAAATGTATTGGCTGCAAACTGGAAGTAGAATGCGGCGTCTTCTGTGCCATTTTGATTTGGGATAGGATTGGCAATAGTAGGTACGTCATTGGTGTTCGCGATAACAATATTAAATGTGTCAGTAACATCCCCGCCATTACCGTCGCTAGCAATAACATCAATCGATACCGTTCCAACATGTGCGTTCAGTGGCGTACCGCTAAATGTGCGAGTAGCAGCATCAAACTGTAACCACGCAGGTAGCATCCCACCTCCAGCGAGTTGCGCACTGTAAGTTAATGTTGTTCCGGCATCAACATCGTTAAAAGTATTGGCGGCAAACTGGAAATTAAATGTACTATCTTCGGTGGCATTTTGATTGGGAATTGCGTTGGCTATTGTAGGCGCGTCATTGACATTGGCGATGATAATATCAAACGTATCCGTAGCAGTTCCGCCATTACCATCGTCAGCGATTAGGTCTACTGAAATTATACCAACATCACCATTAACGGGCGTGCCGCTGAAAGTACGAGTGGCGGCATCGAAGTTCAACCATACTGGTAAAGCACTACCACCAGATAGTTGTGCGAAGTATGTGAGTGTGCTTTCGGTACTCTCAAACGTATTGGCTGCAAACTGAAAGCTAAAGGCTGCGTCTTCGGTGGCATTTTGATTTGGGATAGGATTGGCTACAATGGTAGTAAACGGAGCGCTGGCCTCATCGTACACAGTTATGTCGAAAAAGTCAGACACAGATAGGCCGCCATCGCTAGCTATTACTTCAACTGTAAAATTACCGACATCACCGTTACTTGGAGTGCCGCTGAAAGTTCGTGTGGCAGAATCGAACGATAACCATCCCGGCAGAGGACTACCCCCTGATAGTTGAGCTGTGTATGTGATAGGAGCACCATCTATATTTTGGAATGCGTTGACTCCAAACGAAAAATTAAAAGCTACGTTTTCGATTGCGCTTTGATCTGGAAGGGGGTTGACTATAACGGGCTGTGCGGCCCAGGCAGGTACGAAGTGCCCTAAAACAACCCCTGTCAGAATAATGAACACTGCGCTAAGCGATAAGAAAGTCTTAGCTTTTTTATTAAGCCAGAATGTCTTATTCTTCCATGATCGATTAGAAGTATGTGTAAAACTATTTTTCCAAAACACTGGCTCTCCTCATAAGCTATTGTACTAAGTAAACTATTAATGAAGCTAAAGCACAACCATTTTAATAGTCGTGTACTATTATTTATTAATCCTAAGCACTTTATAAAGACTAGGATTCCGGTAGCGTAAATGTTTACTGGGTTTTAGTTCAACTACCTTGTCTTGGCTCCGATGGCTGAATAACTAAGGTACATCTTCGTCGCTTACTCGATGCGAGCATCTGCGTGAGCGCCTTGCTATCAAACTGCGAGACCCACGAGCTTGCTTTGTAGTCTCTGGTCGCTGATTCAAATCAGGCGACGTGAGAATAAAAAATAACCCACTGGTGTGAGTTATTTTTTATTGGCTCACAACAATAGAGCAAGTCATAACTGCGATTAAGCTGGACTTAACTTGCAGTTAGTTTGTTGCCATCGACCATCGCACCCGCATAGCCTTCATCGAGGTAACTGAGAGCTACTTTTGAATCTAGGCAGTATACTATCATATTTTCTTTTTGAAATGTCTTATTCTCAGAATCATTCTGCATGAACAAATCGGGGGTGTAATCTAGCTTAGAGGCGAGGTCATCTTTAAAGTATTGAGCCGTCTTTTTGCCTAGGTTATGTGCATACTCCAATATTTCAGGCTGGGCTGCAATAATGATGCCAGAACTGCCAAACACATCGGTAAGGTAACGCAAAAGCTTTAACGGTACTTTATCCAAGTCAAGACACTTTAAGTCTACGTACCACTCTACCTCAGGGAATTGAGCCACAATCTTTTCAATAAATCCTTCATTTATATCGTATACCTCATTAATCCTATCTCTGTCTAGGGGATGACAAAATTTAAAAGTCATTTCTGACGTTGCATATATGTCAATTTCAATTTTTGTGAAACCCGCTCGTACATAGTAGCTAACCTGTTCAAGTGGTTCAGCTACGTCAACTGGTGAGTTACCTCTATGGACTACAATATTAGTAATGCTCATAAAAACAATTATCTCATACAATGGTTTCAATTCTACTCAGGGTACATAAAAAGTCAGAACCGATAGTTCAGTTCTGACTTCATCTGTTCTGGCTTGGCTCACCACGATAGAGGAAGTTATAATCGTAATAAAAACGGACCTTGCTTGCTAATTTGCTTATTTTGGCTTCATGTAATATATTAAGTTACATGAAAAAGAATACACCCAGCGTGCCTGTAAGCAATCAAGCAAGCGACTCGCATAATATTTTCGATAATCCCGAGCTGTTTATAGAAAAGTTTGATGGAACCGAACGAGATGACTGGCAAAAACCGAATGAAGTAATCAAAACTTTCAGCATATCGTCCGATGCGGTAGTTGTCGAGATCGGTGCTGGTACTGGTTACTTCGCTGTTCGTCTGGCCAAGCACGTAAAATATGGGCACATTTTCGCTTACGAGCAAGCCCCTAAAATGGCAGATTATCTTAGAGACCGTGTTAATAAACTTGGGCTTAACAATGTTGATGTTCGCATGACTGAGCCAGACGGTAGCCTGGTACTAGAAAAACCAGCTGATCTCATCTTCTCAGTTGATGTCTATCACCACATCCATGATCGTGTATCATACTTCGCTAAAGTTCTACAGAACCTTAAATCTAAAGGTATGCTCGTAGTGATCGACCGTACTGAAGAAAAGGTAGAGGGGCAGCCCATGGGACATAGAGTGCCCACAGCAACAGTAAAGAAAGAAATGCAAGAAGCTGGGTTTGAGTTGATTGAGGAATTAAGTATGTTGCTACCTGTCCAATACTATCTAGCATTTAAGCGTGCAGAATAATCGTCTATGAAAAAAAGTACTAAATTTTCGGATGTATTACATATCCTCCTCCATATGGCAGAATCTAAAGATCCGATCACATCGGATAATTTAGCTAAGGCAATGCAGACTAATCCTGTTGTTGTTCGTAGAACAATGGCTGGGCTGCGGGAGCAAAGATTTGTTATTTCCCAAAAAGGGCACGGCGGTGGCTGGCAACTTACATGCAATTTAGAAACCGTCACACTGCACGATGTGTATGTAGCAATTGGCTCTCCGACCATGGTTGCACTAGGAAACCGAACAGATTCATCGAAGTGTCTCGTCGAAAAAACCGTCAACATAGCGACCAATGATGCCTTCATTGATGCGGAAAAAGCTTTGGTTACTAGCTTTCGTAATACCACGCTAGCAGATCTGAATAAAATTACTTATAAGCATCCCCGCAGAGAACACCCCTAGTTTCATTTCTATTATGCGTATACAAAAAGTCAGAACTGAATTAACGGTTCTGACTTCAACTAACTTGGCTTGGCTCTGGAGGCCGGGCTCGAACCGGCAACCCTCTGATTAACAGTCAGATGCTCTACCATTGAGCTACTCCAGAATATAGTGGGAACGTGGATAGATTATATTGTTTTATGTAACAGTAGTCAAACTCTATCTAGGCTTCCAGCTCTTTCAGGCGGCTCTTAAAGGCCACTGCGGCACCATCAAAACCAAGTACCGAAAGAGCCCCTACCAGTACATACAGCTTGTCTATGTCCTTTTGGGTTATCTTAGGAGCGGCCTCAAGTTCTTGGAATTGGTTTTCAATAGCGTCTATCAACCATTTCTCATTTGCAGCCGTTATTTTAACTTGAGGCGCGCTGATTACCTCGTTTATATCCTTCACAATCTCTAGCGACCGAGCATTGTGGTCACGCTTTTTTAGGTGGCCCCGAGCTACTAAATTATTTACGTGCACCGCTACCGTTGCCACCGAGCTATAATTACAGCCATTCATAATCTCCCGATAGCTTGGCCCATAGCCGTGCTCGGCTATAAACTGCTCAATATATGTCAGTAGTTCACGCTGTTTTTTAGTTGGCCGCACACTGCTCACTTTTTTCTTCTCCGTACTGGGCGCTTGCCCTTCTTGCGTGAAGGATGATGTGCAAATACCCAATACTTGTACCAGAAGAAGTTCCAGAACGTGAAGAAGCCAGCACTTACGAACTGGCCAATATATGGTGAAATACCTATCTCCCTCAGACCGTAAATAATCAAGAAATCAATTCCGAAGTTTATAGTCGTGATAATAATATAACGACTGGTCCTCCGCCTATCGTAAGGTACTCGCGCTTTATCGTGCTTAAAAACCCACCTGTCTTCTAGTATGTAGTTAATACTCAGACCAATAAGATTAGCGAGTTGCTTAGACACAAAGAGCGGCATATGAAAAACCGAGTCAAAGATTGCAAAGGCAACGTAGCCACTCCAGAAGAAAGCACCACCGCTGACCATGTATTCAAAAAATTGTACTTTTACTGACTTTTTCTTTTTTGCCATAACACTAACAGTATACGGTATAATAGACATGATTTATGAAGAAAATACGCAAAGCAGTTATCGCCGCAGCCGGTTTCGGTACACGTTTTCTCCCGCAAACGAAAGCCATGCCAAAAGAGATGCTGCCGATAGTCGACAAGCCAATTATCCAATATATTGTGGAAGAGCTTGTAGCGGCCGGAATTGAAGATATTATTCTAGTCACGGGTTACCACAAGCGGACCATCGAGGATCATTTCGATTACATCAGCGCCGACCTACGCGCCAACTTAAAACAAGGTAATAAAACAGAGCTGCTAGAGGAAACAAAGAAGATCTCTGAGCTAGCTAACTTTGTTTACGTACGCCAAAAAGGCCCTTATGGTACTGCCACACCGCTCATGAATGTGAGCCACCTCATTGGCGACGAACCGTTTATTTATGTATTTGCTGACGATCTCATTGTGGCTGAGCCAAACTGTTATAGCCAGATGATAGATCTCTACCATGAGACTCAGGGTGGAATTCTACCCTGCATTCGGCTCACCGAAGCCCGTCAGTATGAGCAGTATGGTGTACTTGGCGGCGAGCTCATTCGGCCAGACGTCCTAAAAATGACGAGTATAGTCGAAAAGCCTGGCCTCACCAATGCTCCTTCAGATTTTGGCAGTGTTGGCGGCTACTTGCTCACCCCAGCAGTTTTTGGCTACCTAGAAGCTGGTCGCAAGGCCCTCAAACCTGAGCAAGAATTTTACCTTACCGACAGCGTTATCCAGCCCATGTTGGCTGATGGCCAACCTTTTTTTGGCTGTGAGATTAAAAACAGCACTCGCTATGATACTGGCAACAAACTTGACTACCTCAAGACTGTGGTGGATTTTGCGCTGAAAACTCCAGATATTCAAGAAGAATTCAAGACTTTTTTACAGCAGAAGTTAAACGATTCTTAAAAGACTGACCTGATACCGAGTGGTTCTTAACCGGCCAGAGAATCAACCCTGCGGCACCCCACCAGAGATACGCCAAAGTGTCGTCAGCCCAAGCATGCACCAGCATATTGATAAGTGCTATGCCAATAAATGCGGCCAACCAAGCGCAAGTTAGCGGATCTGGCTTAGAACGAAACAGTTGCCAACCAACCAGCGCAAAAATAGTGAGTAGCAATAGCAGCCCTATCAGACCGCTCTCTTGGGCAGTCTGTACATAGTAGTTCTCTGAAATCCGCGTACCATCCTCATTATGTACTGAGGCAGGCCCAGCACATCCTGGGGCACAACCAAACACTGGATCTTTTTGGACGTCTTTTATGCCGTCTAGAGTAGCTTCGAGATGCCCCTGATTGGAGCTTACCTCCCCACCCTCTTGTGGGTTGTCGTGCAAAATGACATCCTGTACAAAACCCGTATCTCGGTATTGGTAAATAGTAGCACCGAGCAACACTGAGCAAATGAGGCCGATTATAATAAGATTTTTCTGCCAAGTTCTTGGTAGATTTAAGAGCACCCATACTGTTGCTGCTAACAGAAAGCCCAACCACGCACTGCGCGAATGGCTACCATAGAGCACAACAAGCAGGCCACCAAGCAGTAGAAAGTGCGGCAGTGCTCGCACAATGTTCTTCTGCGTAACCCGCCCCTTGATGTGCCTAAGCCACCAGTAGCAGCTACTCAACAGAAGAAGGCCTGGTAGTACTAAATATGCACCAAGCGTGTTGGGACCCCTCAGAGTGCTTGCTATGCGTAGTTTGTCTAGCTGTTCATCAATCGTAAAGTACGGTGGGATAGTTACGTTCTTTTCGTACCCAAAATGGGTGAGAAAATCGTGAGGTAGCACAAACATTTGTAATAACCCAAAGCCAACAACGAGCGCTGCGGGTATCAAAACCAGCCGCCTGATGAGCTGTTTCGAAACAGGCTGAATGTAGACAATAATCTGAGCGAGCAGGAATATAACAAACAACCGTAGCTGAATAACCAGCCCCAGTGCTGTTGCGTCTACATCTCTGCCCAGCAGAGCGGCGACAAGTAGTTGCCAGAGAGCAAACACGACAATAACCTGATTAATACGCCTGGTAAATAACTGTTTTCGTAGTGGTTTTAGTTGCCACAGCAGCCAAAATGCTAGTAAGACTGCTGGTACAAGAAGTAGCTCCTTCCAGGCCCGCCATATCAGCAAATCGCCCCCGAAAGTGCTTACCCAAGTAGTCAGAAACCCCTGAAATGGTACTAGTACAAGAATAGCCATAAATAGTCCGAGCAGTACTCGGCTTACTTTTTGTTGCATATGCGTTAAGTTCATCATGAATCTTTTCTATTATGAAACAACTTCTTCAGTGGTACAATAACAATAGTCTAAAAACACCTATGAAGTATAATTTTTCGCTACTCTATAAACTACTGCTCGTTATCGGTGATAGCTTTGCGCTCACCCTGGCCTTCACTCTGGCATACGTACTGCGTGTTTCACTCGATCCACGACCAGTTCCGGAGCCAGTTTCTGCTCTTACCTATATATCTATCATCGTAATTCTACTTCCCCTTTGGATAGGTACATTTGCACTACTGGGTCTCTATAGCAAACGAGTTTATGAACGCCGACCTCAAGAGCTCTCCCGTCTTTTCCTTGGTGCTATAGCTGGCGTACTCTTACTTGTTACGTTTGATTTCTTTTCTAATGAAGTCATCTTCCCAGCTAAAGCTATCCCTCTCTATGCAGCATTAATCGGCTTCTTCCTTCTTTGGGTAGTGCGGATCATTATGCGTTTCATTCGTATGCATCTTTACAGTAAAGGCTATGGAGTCATGCGAGTTGTCTTAATTGGCAGCAACGACACCACATACTGGCTCAGCAAGTACCTCTCTAACAATATCCAGTCAGGATATGAAGTAGTTGGCGTTGTTGCCAACAAGTCATCTATTTATAAAGCTCTTTTATCCCGTCAGTTCAAATCACTTTCTTCCGCCATAGACCAGACCAACCCACATACTATTATCCAGACAGATAACGTAGATTCAGTTAAGGTCTATAACAAAGCTATCGAGAGCCACCTTGATTACGAATTTATCCCAACCCATGAGGCGCTGCTGACTTCTCGACACTCAGTTGAACTAGTCGGTAGTTTCCCAGTACTCTCAGTCCATACCACGCCGCTCATTGGCTGGGGTCGCGCAGCGAAGCGCTTGATGGATGTAGTACTTGGCACGCTGCTGCTGATTGTATTCTCACCACTTATCCTAGCTATCTGCGTGATCTTGATGCTATTTGATCATGGTGATCCAATCTACCGTCAAAGTCGCCTGACGCGCTTCAAGAAGACTATAAAGGTATTTAAGTTCAGAACCTACTACCACGCCTACCATCGAATGTCGCCTGAAGACGGTTTTGCTAAGCTGGGCAAACCAGAACTTGCGAAAGAATACCGCGATAATGGTGACCAGCTAGAAGACGATCCGCGCATATCTCGTGTTGGTCGTTTCCTGCGCAGAACATCTCTTGATGAATTGCCACAACTCATCAACGTTGTTCGTGGTGATATTAGCCTAGTTGGCCCTCGCTCACTTGAACCAGCAGAGCTAGAAAGTTATGAATTTAAGAGTTTAATACTAAGTGTTAAATCTGGGCTCACTGGTCTAGCACAAATATCTGGTAGACGAGATATTAGCTTTGATGAACGTCGTAAGCTTGATATGTACTACGTTCAAAACTGGAGTATTTGGATGGATCTACAAATTATCGTACGAACCATCTTTATGGTTATCACTGGTAAGGGAGCAAAATGAGCAAGCTGCTCAGCGAGCCAAAGGTAGCAATTGTACACGATTGGCTCTACGGTGGAGGAGCTGAGCTGGTCGTACAGGAACTACACATCCTATTCCCTGACGCACCCATCTATACCTCCTATTGCTCAGACGAATGGCGCACCAAGCTAGATCATAAAGTCGTAACCGGCTACCTGCAGTGGTGGCCTCTGGCTAGACTCCGTAAATTTCTGCCGGTACTGCGCCAGCACTGGTTCAGACGTTTAGATCTAGACGATTTTGATGTAGTCATCAGCAGCTCTGGCAACGGCGAAGCAAGGTTTGTGCAAGTTAAAAAACCTGCTATTCACATCTCCTACTGCCACAGCCCCACCCATTTTTATTGGAGCAAATATAATGAATACGTCAAAAACCCAAGCTTTCGGCCAAAATGGCTAGCACGCCTTGGACTAAAGCTCCTCGTAAAGCCGCTCCGAAAACGGGATTACCAAGCAGCCCAGAAAGTAGATTTTTTCGTAGCCAACTCTACGCATATTCAACAGGACATAAAGCATTTTTACGGGCGCGAAAGCACCGTCATTTTTCCACCAGTTGACGTAGCTAAATTCAGCAACCAGCTAACTAGCAAGAAAGCAAAGCTGCGAGACGGCTTCGTGGTCTGGGGTCGTCATGTCCCCTACAAACGATTTGATCTTGCCATTGAAGCATGTAACAAACTAGGCTTTCCATTAACAGTCATTGGATCGGGTCCTGAAACGGCTAATTTAAAAAAGATAGCCGGTCCCGCCATCACTTTTAAGGGCTGGGTGTCGAGTGCAGAGCTACTGGAGATTGCAACTTCTGCAAAAGCCTTTCTGCTCCCAGGCGAAGATGACTTTGGTATCGCACCGGTAGAGGCACTTGCTGCTGGCACACCCGTCATAGCCTACAAAGCCGGCGGCGCTCTCGACTTCGTCACAGAAGATAAAACGGGCATTTTCTTCCAAGAACAGACTCCAGCAGCTCTTGAGCAGACAATCCGCTCATTCGAAACCAAAACTTTCGACCCAAAAATAGTCTCTGAGTATACTCAGCAATTCTCCCCTGATATATTTCGCAAAAACATGATGAATTTTATAACTAAAAACGTGAATTAACTATGTGTCACTATACATATAGAAAGGATATCTCATGAAGGTACTGGTCACAGGTGGGGCGGGGTTTATAGGATCTCATACGGTAGTAGAACTAATCAATGCTGGGCACGATCCAATTATTGTGGATAACTTCAGCAATTCCAATAAGAGTGTGCTCTCGAGCCTAGAGAAACTCACCGAAAAGTCACTTAGAGTTTATGAGGGTGACTTTCAAGACTGCGCCCTGATAACCAAAGTACTCAAGCAAGAATCTATAGAAGGAATCATCCATTTCGCGGCACATAAAGCCGTTAACGAGTCAGTTCAGCAACCCCTGAAATATTATGCAAATAATGTAGTCGGGTTAATAAAACTACTCGAGCTTGTCGAAAAAAATAATATAGACTACTTTGTATTTTCTTCATCATGTACCGTATACGGAGAGCCGCTCACCCTACCCATCACCGAAGATGAACCCTTAAAGCCAGCTACATCGCCATACGGTGCCACAAAGCAGATGTGCGAAGAAATTCTCCGAGATACTACCCTTGTCAGCCCAACACTCCGCAGTATTGCTCTGCGCTACTTCAACCCAATTGGCGCCCACCCTTCAGGGCTAATAGGTGAGTTACCACTCGGTATACCTGCAAACCTAGTACCCTTTCTCACCCAAGCCGCTATAGGCCTACGTCCATCTTTAACCGTGTATGGAAATGACTACCAGACCCAAGATGGTACATGTATCCGTGACTATATACATGTAGTGGACCTTGCTCGAGCGCATGTTAGCGCCCTAAAATTACTAGAAACACAGCAACCCCAGAATTACGATATCTGTAACGTAGGAACAGGAATCGGCAGTAGCATACTTGAAGTGATTGAGACCTTTGAGAGAGTGACAGGAGTAAAGGTACCGTATAGTATCGGCTTACGTCGCCAAGGTGATATTGTTCAGAACTACGCAAGTATTAATAAAGCTCAGAACTTGCTTGATTGGAGCGCTCATTACAACCTCAGTGACGCACTGAAAGACGCGTGGCATTGGCAAGAGTCACTTGCACGGAAATAAGATTCTTACGAATTAGGTGATTCATGGGTAGTCAAGTAAGACTTCCAATTGTGTGTTAAACAAAACTTGGGTCTTTTTTACTCCTCGTAATATTGATACTCTAGTACGAGCTTTGCCAAGTTAGTTTAAAGAAGGAGTTCTTATTATGTGTGGAATTGTTGGCAGCTTAGGTGCAAAAAATACGTCAGAAGCTCTACTTCATGGATTAACTACTCTAGAATATCGAGGTTACGACTCGGCCGGTATCACTCAATACACTGATGGCAACCTGACCACATGCAAGAGTGTCGGCCGTGTCCAACAACTCAAACAGTTACTTATGGCTAAAGAGGGACAAACAAGCCGGCTTGGTATTGGTCATACTCGGTGGGCTACACATGGAACGGTCACAACCGCAAATGCTCACCCCCATACTAGTAGTGATGGGTCAATCGCCGTTGTACATAATGGTATTATCGAGAACCATCAGGTCTTACGCAGCTTCTTAGAGTCACAGGGACTGGAGTTTAAATCTCAAACTGATACCGAAGTCATTCCTCAGCTTATTCAGTATCACTACTCCAAGACACGCAACATGCAGACTGCATTTGAAAAAGCGCTTGAGGAGCTAAAGGGTGCCTATGCTATTGCAATGGTTAGCTCTCACGAACCTCAAACTCTTTATGCCGCCAAACTCTCAAGTCCTCTCGTACTTGGTATTCACAAGACAGAGCACTACGTAACTTCTGATCCATCTGCTCTTCCGGCCAACTTTAGTGAAGTAATTTTCCTAGATGACTACGAGTTAGTTACTGTTACAGAAAGTGGTTACACCATAAAGAACTTTGAGAAACAGACTGCAGTATCTAAATCACCTCAAGCCTTGGATGAACAAGTCAAACTAGCCAGTAAGGGTAATTTTGAGCACTTTATGCTCAAAGAGATATTCGATGCACCAGAAACTATTCGAGCAGCCACAGCTGGGCGTATACACCCTGATATGCGTACTATTAAACTAGGTGGTCTTGAATCCGTGACCGAACAGTTACGCTACATCGATCGAATCGTGATCGTAGCTTGTGGCACCTCGTACTATGCTGGAATGGTAGGTGAATACTTGATCGAAGAGCTTGCTGGTATTCCCGTTGAGGTACAGCTCGCTTCAGAGTTTAAGTATCGCAGTGAACCTTTCTCAAGAAGTACGGCAATCCTGGCAATTTCTCAGTCGGGAGAAACCGCTGACACTATTGCAGCCCTGAAGAAAGTAGAAAGTTATGGTGTCTTACGGCTTGGTATCGTGAATGCCCCAGGCTCAACCATTGCTCGAATGACAGATGCAGGCGTTTATTGTCACGCCGGGCCCGAGTACTCGGTCGCGTCTACAAAAGCGTTTGTGGCACAGGTATCGGTACTAGCACTTATCGCCTTACACCTGAGTGAACAGTCCACTCCAAAATATGAGCCTCTCCTCAAGGAACTCTCTCTGCTTGATAAAAAAGTGGCTAAAATCTTAGAAAAGTCGATAGACATAGCTAAGGTGGCCAAAGAATATGCGAAATACACAGATATGCTTTTTATCGGAAGAGGCTATGGTTACCCAGGTGCAGCAGAGGGTGCACTCAAGTTGAAAGAGGTCTCCTACATACATGCCGAAGGGTATGCAGCAGGTGAGATGAAGCATGGACCGCTTGCTATGATCGACGAGCAATTCCCCACCTTCGCGATTACCCCTCATGACGATTTATTTGAAAAAACGGTTTCAAATATCGAAGAGATACGAGCGCGCAAAGGTCCAGTGATTGCCTTAACCGACAAGCGAGATAAACATCTTGAGAAACTTGTAAGCCACACGATATTAATCCCCGCTACCCTTCCGCAACTTCAACCCATATTGAGTGCAGTCGCACTTCAACTATTTGCCTACTACGTTGCAGTGGAAAAAGGAATGGATGTTGACAGGCCTCGTAATCTTGCTAAGTCTGTGACCGTTGAGTGAAGCTATTCTTTGTACTTACATAATACCTAACTTGGACTATTCAACGATGGACACGCACTCTGCGTACCTTGTATACTCTCCTGTATGAAGAAACTTTTAGTCACAGGGGGAGCTGGGTTCATTGGGTGTAACTTTGTCCACTACACACTGCGTAATCACCCCGAATACGAGATCACCGTTATCGATAAACTGACCTATGCTGGAAATCCCGACAGTCTCTCATCGGTGCTCGATCAGATTAGTTTCGTCACTGGGGATATCTGTGATGCAGGCCTCGTGGACAAGTTGGTTGCTGAAACCGATATTGTGGTCCACTTTGCGGCCGAGAGCCACAATGACAATTCTCTGCGAGATCCATGGCCGTTCGTTCAGACCAACCTAGTTGGAACTGCCACGATATTGGAGGCAGTGCGAAAACACAGTAAACGCTTGCATCATATTTCAACTGATGAGGTATATGGTGATCTTGAGACTGATGATCCAGCCAGATTCACCGAGAGTACTCCCTACAACGCATCAAGTCCCTACTCCAGTACTAAGGCAGGCTCTGACCTGCTCGTAAAAGCTTGGGTACGCTCTTTTGGTATCAATGCAACTTTAAGTAATTGCTCGAACAATTATGGACCCTACCAACATATTGAAAAGTTTATTCCTCGCCAAATTACTAATATCCTCAGTGGCATTCAGCCCAAGCTTTATGGAACTGGCGAACAAGTAAGAGACTGGATTCATGTAGATGACCACAACTCCGCAGTGCATGCTATTTTAGAAAAAGGGAAATCTGGCGAGCTCTATCTTATTGGTGCAGATGGTGAAGAGAACAATAAGTACATCGTGGAAAATATCCTAGAGCTTATGGGTAAGGAAAAAACTGACTATGCGCACGTCAATGATCGCCCAGGCCATGACCAGCGCTACGCAATCGATTCAACAAAACTCCGTACCGAACTTGGCTGGAAGCCGCAGTTCGTAAACCTGCACGATGGTCTCAAGGCCACAATTGAATGGTATACTGAAAATGAAGCTTGGTGGAAAGCTGAGAAGCAAAAAGTAGAAGCAGCCTATGCCGAAAAGGGACAATAATGAGTCAACTGCAATTTGAAGTACAACCTACAGAAATTGAAGGCTTATTTACTGTAAAATTTAAAGTATTTGAAGATAGTCGTGGCTCGGTAATGGAATTCTATCGACAATCAGATTTCGAGAAGGCTGGGCTACCTAGCCTCGGTGCAAGACCACAAGTTAACGCACCGCAGACCGTAAAAGGTGCAATTCGAGGGATACATGCTGAATTCGCGCATAAGTTTCTTGCGATCGCAAGCGGACAGGCGTTCGCTGCTATTGTCGACCTAAGAAAAGATTCAGCTACCGCAGGGCAATGGGCTGGCTTTACACTAGATCGAGGTGAAGGCTTGTTTGTATCAAGTGGATTGGGCAACGCTTTTCAGTCGACTAGCGATGAACCTTCAACGTACCTCTATTATTTTGCTGAAGAGTGGCGCCCTGATATGCCGGGGCTAGCCTGTAATCCACTAGATCCAGACCTCTCTATCGACTGGCCTATTAAGCAAGGTCAAGGAATGATTTTATCTGACAAAGACCAATCTAATCCAAGCTTAAAAGAAATATTCTCGTAAAGCATGTCTGGTTCAAGAATTCTCATCACTGGAGCGAATGGCCAACTCGGCAGAGCGCTGCAAACTATCTATCCAGAAGCATTAGTAACCAGCATTGATGAGCTTGATATAACAAATCGCGACAGTATCGCAAATTTTGACTGGTCATCAATTGATGTAATTCTAAATGCGGCAGCCTACACGAATGTTGACGGTGCTGAAACCCCCGAGGGTTGCGTGGCTGCGTGGCAAGTAAACGCATCTGCGGTCAAATATCTCGCTCAAGCTGCAACTAATCATAGCCTAACGCTCGTTCATATCTCTACAGACTACGTATTTGATGGCAGTAAAGAGGAGCATACCGAAGATGAGTCCTTCTCTCCCCTTGGTGTATACGGTGCAAGCAAAGCTGCGGGTGACGTCGTGGCTACGCTCACCAAAAGACATTACATCCTCAGGACCTCTTGGGTAATAGGTGAGGGTAATAATTTCGTGCGAACCATGATGAATCTTGCCCAAAGAGATATATCTCCTATTGTGGTGTCTGACCAAATAGGCCGACTGACATTTACCCAAGATTTAGCCAGAGGAATTCAACATTTGCTTAATACGAAAGCCCCTTACGGTACCTACAACTTAACCAATAGCGGGGAAAGTTGTAGTTGGGCTGATGTTACTCGAGCAATATTTAAGCAACTTAAGAGAGAAGATCTTAACGTAACAAACACCTCAACCGCCGAGTATTTCAAAGAAAAGCCCGAATCCGCCCCTCGCCCCTTACACAGCACGCTCTTACTTGATAAGATAGTCTCGAGTGGATTTGTGCCGCGTGATTGGCGAGAGGCACTCAACGAATATGTTGCCAAGAACTAAAAGGAGTTTTGTTTTATGAAGGGTATTATTTTAGCGGGTGGTTCAGGTACGCGTCTTTATCCCATAACCAAGGGGATTTCTAAACAACTAATGCCGATTTATGACAAGCCGATGATCTACTATCCACTCTCTACGCTGATGTTGGCCGGAATTAAAGATATTTTGATCATTACTACACCACATGATCAAGAGCAGTTTCAAAGACTACTTGGTGACGGCTCCGACTGGGGCATCAACCTTCAGTACACTATTCAAGAAAAACCACGTGGCCTTGCTGATGCATTTATTGTTGGGGCTAATTTTATAGGAACTGATAAAGTGGCTATGGTGCTCGGTGATAATATTTTCCATGGTGCAAATATGGACGAGCAACTAAAGTTGTACGCTGATGTTGATGGTGCCATCGGCTTTGCAGCTCCCGTCCATGACCCGGAACGTTATGGTGTCTATGAGTTTGATGAAAACATGAATGTTCTTTCCATCGAAGAAAAGCCAGAGCACCCCAAATCTAATCATGCAAATGCGGGCCTCTACTTTTTTGATAATGAGGTGGTTGAAATTGCGAAGGATGTTGCTCCAAGCCCTCGGGGTGAGATTGAGATTACCTCCGTATTGGATGCGTACCTGAAAAAAGATAAGCTCAAAGTATCCCTCTTAAATCGTGGTACGGCATGGCTAGACACCGGCACCTTTGAATCCATGAATGATGCTAGTGAATACATACGAGTAATTGAGAAACGCACCGGTCTTAAAATCGGCTGCCCAGAAGAAATCGCTTGGCAAAACGGCTGGATAAGTGACGAGCAGCTTCTCAGAATAGCTGATCCCCTTGTTAAAAGCGGGTACGGCAAGTATCTTCTAGCTCTTATTATCTAGTGTCGTCATTCGGCTTACATTTTAAATGCTTCATAACTCCCCGTTTTTGTTATAATGAAATAAACATGGTTAACAAAAAAACTTATCACGACACCACTGCGGTCCATTCTCCCACCGAAAAGACCTTGCAAAAACACGCAAAGAGTAAGTATTAATAAAATGAAAATTGACATATTACTACCCTATTGGGGAGAGTTTAGTCTCCTAAAAAAAACTGTTGAATCCGTTTTTGCTCAAACTGAAACAAGTTGGCGACTATTTGTAATTGATGATGCTTATCCATCAAATGAAGCAGAGGAATACTTCAGGACACTTGATGATAAGCGTGTGTCCTACTACAGACAGAAGAAGAACATTGGTATTACAAGAAACTTTAACTTTGCTCTCAAATCAGCAAAAGCAGAATACTGTATGATTCTCGGTTGTGATGATAAGCTACTTCCAAACTATATCGAAACGGCACTAAAAAATATTGGAGATGCCGATTTTTACCAGCCGGGTATCCAGGTTATTGATGACCATGACCAAGCATGCTTTCCCATGGCCGACAAGGTAAAGAACATGTTACGGCCTAAAAAATCCGGAGTATATCAAGGTGAGAAGTTGGCTTCATCGTTATGCATGGGAAACTGGCTCTATTTCCCTTCAATCTTATGGAAGACCGCTCTAGTCAAACAGTATAGGTTTGATGCAAGCCACGACAATACCCAAGATGTAATACTAGAACTCACTATTGTTAAGGATGGTGGAAAATTATTCGTGGATAACGAAGTCACATTTCAGTACCGACGCTCTGTAAATTCTTTCTCGAGTCGCAGAAAGTCAAAAGCCGGCAAAAGATTTAGTGAAGAAAATGAGATTTATAATCATTTTTCTAGAGAGTTTAGGCGTAATAATTGGAATAGAGCAGCTCGTTCAGCAAGACTACATGTCACATCAAGACTACACCGAGTCTTAGTCGGTGTCCACGCAGATTCCTTTTAGTTATCCCTGAAGTCCCTACCCACAAGCACCCTAGTCCAAGCTGCGTATATATTCCTCCAGTAGGGGTTCGTAGTCATAGCTCTCAAACCCGGTTAGTTGTATTTTTGATAAATCCATATCACTATTTATTGGCCGTGGGGCAAAGGGATATTTGTCTTTCTTGTAGTCGTCAGTTGAAATAAATTCCACCCTATCTCTATCGTGCCCAGCTAGTTCAAATGTGTCGGCGGCAATCTCTGCCCAAGATCGAATCTTTCCACTATTCGAAAGGTTGTAGGTGCCACTTTCAATACTGTTCTTAATCAAGTGATCTATCGCACGAACTAATTCCGATGTAAAAGTAAGCCTGCCAAATTGATCGTTGACAACCTTAGGGTTAATTCGCATATCTGCTAAGTTCTTCATTGTTCTTACGAAATTATGACCATCCCCCACAACCCAAGACGTCCTCAAAATATGATATTTTGGCACTAGGCTTACTGCCATATCACCTGCCGCCTTTGACTGTCCGTAGACGGACAAGGGTGTATACGACTCGTCTTCTTTGTGATTGATCTTCGTACCATCAAATACGTACTCGGATGATACATGAACAAGATGTAGCTTATTCTCTATTGCAACTCTTGCCAGATTCCCTGGACCCGCAGCGTTTGCTTGCCATGTTACCCCACGCCATTCCTGGGTCTCAGATTTATCTGCATTAACATAGGCTGCAGCGTTAATAATAATGTCGTACTTTGACCAATCTATAGCTCTGACTTGATCCATGCTGGAAATATCTAACTCCTCCCTACCCACAGCAGTAGCGTCTGGATACTTCTCAACCAACAACTTACCTAGTTGCCCATTACGACCAATTATAAAAAACTTTTTACTCAAAATATTTCCTCTGTAATTATTCGCGGATTATTTCATGTCTTACCGTCACTATATACCTGGCAGTAGCGTATCTTTATCCTACCCATCCATCTATGTCTCGTCAACTTCTTATTACTATTTATGCAAGACAAACAGCACTGTGAATCTAGAGTAATACTACCCAATCAATCAATCGACCCTACAGCATTGCGGGATGGAAGAATGGGGTAGACTGCGAAGAGGGCTTAAGGAAAAATCATGGTTGGTGCTCGGCAAATATAGTCAGTTAACACATGTAAATATCTGGCCATTTATCCAAAGTTTCTATATACTAACGTGGATGGAAAAAATTACAATTGCTTTGTATGTTATTACTACTTCTTCGGCGCTCATTTTTCTTAAATTAAGCACAGCAGCCGGTGGAGCACCCCTACAATATTTGGAAAATAAACTTCACTTTAATATTAACCCCTTAACAGTACTCGGTGTTGGTTTGTATGGAGCTAGCTTCCTAATATATACATATCTGATTACCAAATTTGATCTAGGCTATATCGTACCTCTTACTACTGGATTCGTTTACATATTAATATTCGCAGCCTCATACATCATTTTTAAGGAAGTTTTTACTGCAACAAAAATAGCTGGTATATCTTTAATATTGTGTGGAATTATTCTTCTTAATATCACACGCTAGTCGGTCGTTTTATAGCTATAGTTTTTGAATAACTGACTGGTTATGGCTTGATTGTTTAGCCTCTAGGAGTGCGAGTTGACGAGCAAGTTTTACGACTCGCTTCTGTTCATCCTTCGACTTTATATAAAGGGTTAGCACTAAAAATATAAAAGCAACTACTAAACTATACAATATAAGATCTGCTCCCCTGCCTACACCCAGAAAGTGAGCAATATCATTCGCCATTTCTGGAAAGATAATGACTATGATTGCCATTAAAACAAACGTAATTAATGCCAACTTTACTCCAGCACGAGTGCGTGAGGCATTCCGATTAGTTAAAAACCAAAAAAGTAACGCAAGCACTACTAAAACTAGTGCTACTTTGATAATCACTTTGTCACCTTTCTTAGTAGCGTATCGAACCCAATGTTCACGGCGTTGAAGATTGACTGACCCTTCCCCTTTGAGTAATCGGTATAGGTAATAGTTACGGGTGCTTCTGTATATTTAAATTTTTTCTCGGCAATTCTCTCGGTGATTTCTGAAGCATGCGCATAGTCCGGTAATGTAATGTTCAAGTTTTCAGCTACATGACGATTAAAAACTCTAAGTCCGTTGTGTGTATCTGTTAATTTGAGACCGGATGTTCTATTAGAGAACCTAACGGCTACTTTCAATAAGGCTTTTTTGAATGGGCTGATATTCTCAACTTTGCCCAAGAAACGAGAGCCAAGCACAATATCAACCTTTTCTTTTTGAATGATTTGCAGCATCTTTTTTACGTCTTCCGTATCGTGCTGGCCGTCGGCATCAAACGTTACGAAGTAGTCTATATCTGCATTTTGTAGGGCATATTCTATGCCCGTCTGCAGTGCCGCCCCCTGTCCAAGATTAATAGGATGCTCTATCAACAGCGCATCAGTCTCCTTTACTCTTTCAGGAGAGCCATCACTGCTGCCATCAGTCACACATATAATATACGGGAACTGCCTAGCAACCTTTGCGATAGTCTCTTTGAGAACTTGTGCTTCATTGTAACAAGGAATAATGATTGCTACATGCCTATTGTTTTTCTTCACCATACTACCCTTATGATACCATCTTGATCATCGTATGGTGTATACTTTAACGAATGCGTATGAATAAACACGTCTCCGTAGTACTCCTTGTTGTGCTTGGATTAATTGTATTATTATCCTTTTTCTTTCTACCTCTTATCAACTACTTAATCTGTATCGTTCTTGGAGGCCTGTGCATTCTTCCTTTTGTCAAAAATCGCTTTATCTTAGCTCTGTTTTTCAGCATATTGAGTTCTATTATTGTGGTAACAATATTAGCTTTCATTGCGGAAGCAATATTTCATACCTCCAGCCTATTCCTATTCTTTAATGGTCTTTCAATTCTCATAATCATCTTTCTTAGTTATCGCTTATCTAAACAAAAGAAAAAAATAATATTAAGGCTCAATCGAGCTGAGCTTATCGGATTATTTTGTGCCTGTGTATCAGTAGTCATATTACTCATACCCGCCTTATCTCTTAATACGAGTTCAAGCTTTATTCGTTTTCTGTCCAACGGAGAAGACAATGCATCACATTTTGCGATGTATCACCGCGTACTAAAAACTGGTAGCTTACCCAACTTTGATACCGAACCCACTGGGTTAATTGATGGCCTAGTCATCTACCCACAAGGTCTTCACTACTATATGGCATATGTCACATCTGCTCTGTCTAGTAATCATCTGCCCGGCCTACTACTAGAACTAAGGCTATATTATATGTTTGCTACGCTGCTTATGGGCGGTGTTGTGGCTTTTGCTGTTATTTTAATTACCGATCGCCTTAAGAAACCCTGGGATATTCTTGGTGGTATTGGATGTCTGCTCGCCTTAATGCTTAGCTTAGGATTTTTTCTCATGGGCTGGGGTTTTGTTACACAAATCGCATCTTACCTCTTCTTATTAGCAGGTCTTTACGCACTACAAAATTTTGTTAATAATCGTTCACCGTTCTTTTTTATAATGTATCTTGTGTCGGTTATAGGAGTGTCTAGTACCTGGTACTTAGTTCTGCCAGTTATTGGGCTTCCAGCCCTCGTGTATTTTAAAACTATTTGGCAGTATCTTATGGAACACAAAAAACGGTTCTTTATAGTTCTTGTCGCAGCGGTTACTTCGCTAGCCCCTATTCTAGTTAATATCTTGTTTAGTACAAAAAATAGCCCACTGAATGAACCGGGTGGAGTGTATGTACTTGGCTGGATTGCCTGGCTTATTATCGGCTTAGGCTTTTGTGCTAGCCTATTAATGGTTTTCTTTAAAAAGTGGCTACAACTCAATAATTTTTCCGGTGTAGCTATTGCCTGGCTGGGTGCTTTGATTATTAGTATATATATCGGCACCTATCAACTAGCCACGGTGGGTGTTTTCGCTTATTATTTTCATAAATCAGTCTATACCCTACTTCTACTATCTATCATCCTCGTAGTATGGGTACTAATGCAAACTTGTGTAAAAATAGTTGGTAATTCTTCTAAAAAGATCGTCATATTGTTCCTGTGTGGTTGTATTGTTTTCTTAACTGCATCAATTATAGTCCTTAAGCCAATCTACCCGATTGTTTATATCAATAACTGGTTTAATCACTTTCTGCTGCCCGACACCCTGCATCAGCCAACAGAGCTTTATATTGCAGGCTACAGCGAACCTCAAGATGTTGTCTACATGGGGGCATGCGTAGTTCCCCTTGATTACCTAGCCAACAGATGGACAGGCGCACTATTTTTACAAGAATCGATTCCACGATCAAAATTTGAGGGTCGTATTATCACCGATCAGCCAGAACAAATTCAAGCAAGCTATTTAACGAATTATCTGACTAGCGTTAATCCTAAGGACGTTACAATTATTACCGGACATTGCCTGACTGAGTCCGAAGCTGATTTACTTAAATCAATTCGTTGATAACCTCACAACATAGCGCCATCTTAAAAGTAGGGTGCTTTGACTCAGATACTTGTAGTCGACACCTTGTTTGCCTATAATAAAGTACATGCTCAATAAAAATAAAAAGCTTATCATAATAATTTTGATCATAGCCGCAGTGTTAATTGGCGGAAGTGCATTAATTTACGCAAAAAGATCAGCAGATAAACGTTCGAGTAACCAAGACTCGATTCAATCCATTTCTACTGATCAAGGAGAAGTCACCCCTGACCCCAACGTACCCAAGGCGTCAAACACACCTGGTGGGAGCCCGGTCGCCTCAAGTAAAGAGGGTAGCTCGTCAGCAGTTCAGACATCAGATAGTTCTGCTGCACCAGACACACCTTCAGGTGCTTTCGTTAGCAATGAGTCAGTGACACTCTCTGGTGATCGCTCTCGTATCAACTCCTTGTGTACAACTACAGCTGGTGCTAAGTGCACTATTCAGTTTACTAAAGACGGAGTGACCAAGAGTCTACCCGATACGGTGGCTAATAGCACAGGACATGTTGTCTGGAGCTGGACCACAACAGACATAGGCCTCACACCCGGTATATGGAAGATCACTGCTATAGCCTCGCTCAATAATAAAACTACAGCTGCAAATTACCCGCTTAACCTGGAGGTTTCATCTTAATGAAAAAATTATTAACCCTGTTCTCTTTCGGTGTTGTGACTATGGCACTTTTCATTACCACTCAGCCCACAACTGTTCAGGCTGCATTCGTGCAGAATAACATTATGGATGATGCTGTGTTTGACGACACATCAACAATGTCCGCTGGGCAGATTCAGGATTTCTTAAACGGCTTTCCGAGCAGTTGTATAAAAAACCTGCAGACGCCCTATCCTCAAGACTATTTTACTTATGGAGGAAATGTTTCTGCCGCTACGGCCATTAGACGCGTCGCAGATCTATGGGGATTAAATCCACGAGTCATACTTGCAACTCTAGAAAAGGAATCATCCCTGGTAACTGGTGGGGCAGGGTGTGATAACTGGAGGTTTACTTCTGCCATGGGCTATAACTGTCCTGACTCGGGTGGAAGATACGACTATCCTGCCATCGGCGTATACGGAACATGCGTAAAGAAGGAGTCTGACGCCGGTTTCATACGACAAGTAAACCACGGTTCATGGCAACTAAAATTCAATAAAGAACGAGCTGATAATAATCTCTCCTGGAATGGCGATGGAAATCTAGACAATTATGGATTTATGACCCAGGGCTATAGAAGCATTCGACTGGGTAGCCCAGCAGCCTACTACAGCGGTAATTATGCCATAGATGGCACGGCTGTGCACATGGATAACGGCACCACAGCATCCCTCTATACCTACACGCCCCATCTTTCTGGTAATCGAAACTTTGTAACAATTTTTGAAAGATGGTTTAACACAACACGTGCAAACGATACAAGCGTCCCACACCCCAATGGAGCCCTCATTAGTGATGGGCAGTACGTATATAGAGTAGAGAACGGTACACGTCGTCATATTGGTGCTGCTGCTTTTAACGCATATGGCTATAACTGGTCACAGGTGAAACCCGCCTCTACTGGCGATCGAAACCTCCTCATTCCAGGAACGCCGCTCTGGGTTGTTCCAACGGGAACCGTGTTTACCGCGAATGACGGTAAGGTATATGTTGCTGATGACAGAAGTGGAACCCTAAAAAAACAGTGGATGTCAGCCAGTACTTTTGAAAAGTTAAAATACAGCTGGTCACAGGTGATAGCTACGGGCTCGTCTTCTGACGTTCCTCCTATAACAGAACCTGGTCTCTTAGAAGACACGAGACACCCCAGCGGAACAGTAGTAAAGATCAACAGTGAAGTGTACGTCATAGATCGCTACACTCTACGCTACGTGACGGCAGTAGCTTTTGCTAGCAACACTTTTAGGTGGGACCGACTCATTGATGCCAGTGCTGACGACAGTTCACTCGCCAAGGGCTCTAGTCTCGACCTCCAGCCCGGTACTATTCTCTATAGTAATGGCAATGTATATGTGACAGATAAGGATAGTGGTGGAATCTTCAAGAGGCCCTTTGGTCCATGGGAATGTTTTGCCGACAGACTACACTACACCGGCAACGATTGGCTATCCGTACCCGTAAGCGCTCTGCCAGTACGAACAGGTGGATCGTTTAGCTGCTAAGCGGCTCCCTACTGCTGTTATCTCAACACTTTAATGTTACAATAGAGTGATCCATGAAAGAGGCTATACACCGAAAACGCATATTGATTATCTCGCATGATAAAATTGGTACGAAGATGGCCGGGCCTGGTATTCGCTACCACTACATGGCAGAAGCTCTCTCCGATTCATTTGATGTGACCGTTGGCTTCTTCGACCCTACTTACTTGCCTGACAAGAACTTTAAACATAGCTATGAGGTCAAGAGCATAGACGCCAACAAGTTTGAATCTGCATTTAAAGAGTTCGAGATCGTAACTGCACTGTATCTAACAAGCTCCATGCTCTACTTCTGTAACATGAGTAACATATTTGTTGTACTTGACCTATATGCACCAGTTCCGGTGGAGAACCTTGCCGTGCGTATCTTTGGGCAGAAGAAAATAGATCTAGCAATGGACCACGAGTATATAAAATCGCTAGACATGTATCGCCAGTTCTTTGAGAACGGTGACTTGTTCTTGTGTTCAAACCAAAGACAACTTGACTACTGGATCGGTTACGTATTTGGTTCCGGACTCATCAAACCATCGACTTATCAAAAGCGACCAGTTTACGACAGATTTATATATGCACCGATGGGAATTGATTCTTCGCTAAAACTAACTGTACCCGAAAAGTCAGTTATGAAAGGCATACTGCCTGGTATAAAGAAAACTGATAAGGTGGTACTCTGGACTGGTGGAATATGGGATTGGTTTGATGGATTAACTCTTATAAAAGCGATGGATATACTGAAGACTAAAGACTCTTCGATTAAACTTGTGTTCCTAGGAACACAGCACCCCAACTCTTCAATTCCAGAAATGAGTGAGTCACTGCAATCTAGAAAGCTTGCAGACAAGCTAAACCTTACCAATAAGTCTGTCTTCTTTAAGGACGGTTGGGTTAACTACGATATGCGCATGGCATACTTGGTGGAGGCTGATCTTGCAATCTACACCCACAAACCATCTATTGAAACTGAGTTTTCTCACCGTACTCGTGTACTTGATCATATCTTAGCTGAACTGCCTACGGTGGCTACTGAGGGTGACTATTTTGCCGATGATGTTATCTCAAACAAACTAGGTGTGGTCTGCCCTCCTGACAACCCCCTGGCCATAGCGGATGCTATTTTATATACCCTAGAACCAAAGAATTACGCGAGGATCAAGAAGAATCTACATACGATACGTCCAGATTACGACTGGGCTAAGACGCTGGGAGTCTTTAAGGCATTTCTCAAAACTCAGCCAAAAAAGCTATCTCAACTACCTTCCTCGATGCCAGCAAAGCGCGACAAACCCACCCGTCGCCTGTTAAAAAAAGTGTTGCCGACCTCCGCTAAAAAAGCTCTGGTTACTCTATCAAGAAAGATTCAGGAATAAATCTAGTGACCAAAAAAAACGTTACTAAGAGACCTTTGGTATCGGTGATTATACTAAACTGGAATGGTCTAGACGACACCAAGCCCTGTCTGGAACACGTCAGAAAGAGTACCTATCCAAACATAGAGATCATTGTAGTAGACAATGGATCAGTAGATGGTTCTTTGCCATATCTAAGGAAGCAGGAAGATATTATTCTTGTAGAGAATATCACTAACCGAGGATTTACAGGCGGTCACATTGATGGGTATAAAAAAGCATCTGGTGAGTATATTCTTCTTCTTAATAATGACGCCGTTATGGATCTCTCCTATATCGAAACTGCTGCTAACATTCTTCAGGCAAATAAAAAGATTGGCGCAGTGGGCGGCCGAGCATATTTTTGGAATAAACAGAACGAGCTTTTTAATTTAACTAGTCCTTTCTATTCCTTTCAGACCGTCAACCCAGTTACGGCAGAGGGTATTTTTAGTACGAGTGATAGCGGAGCCCTACAAGAGGTGAATGTAGTATCTGGTTCTGCTGTCATGGTTCCACGATCTGTTATAGAGAAGGTTGACTACCTCCATGATCGATTCTTTGCATATTACGAGGAGACTGATCTTTTTGCACGCATGAAACGAGCTGGATACAGTATTATATATTCACCTGATCTTAAGATTTGGCATAGGAATGGTGTAACTGCTCAGCGAAAATCTTCTACTTTTTCATACTACATGATGATGCGAAATCGCTTTTCATTTGCAGTCCGTAATTTTGAGCGTGCTTACTTATGGCGTTTCTTAAAAAACTACACTAAAACCAACGTCAAAGCTACCCTGAGAGCCATCCTTTACGCTGATGAACGAGCTATTCACTGGGCGTACACCAAGGCTTTCTTGTACAACATCTGCTTCGGCTGGCGAGCATTCATGGAACGTGGGGCCCTTACAAAGCAGCTGGGCAAAAGCCACTATAATCAACAGATTATTTTTGAGCAATCACCTCTGAGTGTGGTAATTGAGGCTCAGTCAAAAGAGGATGTGTCTATTTGTATAGAATATGCAAAAGGTATGCGCCCAACAGATGAACTTGTCCTAGTTGTTTCCAGTAAAAACCTGCAAGAATGGTTTAAGAAATCTACTCAAGGTCAACGAATTAGCACTATTCGACTATGTTTTAACAGGAAATACTTCAAGGGTCCTTCTATCGATATCGGTGCATTATCTGCAAAGAGCGATTGGCTTGTTGTGCCAGAGAGAGTGAGTGATTTGGCAACTATCAAGGTACACGACCTAAAGTCAGTATTATTCGCCCTTGTACGTCATGGGGCGAAGATCAGTGTTCTTTCGCCCGCCAAAACCCTCATACAAAAGCCACGCTCAATCGAGGTACTCTCTCAAAACCTACTCCCTTTTGTAGTATTCCACCGCTCCCTGCTCATAAATGCAGGTGGTGCTATCCACACAGACAATATGGGTTCAATACTAAGAGCTTTGTGTCTCTATGGAGTTATCTCCCATAGTCTTATTGTTATCGGGTCTAAAACCAAGCAGTCCGCTCGGATGAGTAACTATAAACCCTTCCCCTCAATTGATACACTCTATTCCGAGCTATCTACTCAATACAACACAAGCAAAAGTCTTCATAGAAGAATTGGGCTGTTCACAAAACTCACTCAACGCTTTTATCGACTCTTTCAAATTCGCAACTTCTTCGTATGGCTATTCTCAGCGAAAATCCCACTGAGACTCAAACTTGCACGTCTAAAGAATCTGTTTGTGTGCTGTGTCACTCTCAACCAATCCTGCTTAGCAGTAGAGTTAAAGCATATACGAAACGAGGTTCTCTTCAGCTCAGAGACCGTTGCCGACCTTGAGTTACGTAAGAAACAGGAGACTACAAGATTACGAGAGTTAGTGAAGGATTATTCTAGTCTAACTGTATTCATTATATGCCGAGATCGACTCTCACCTCTTGAGCAACTCGTTCCATGGCTAGAGAAGCAAGGCCTTAAGAAGATCGTGTTTATAGACAATGACTCTGCCTATCCTCCTCTTGTGGAATATCTTCAGAAAACACCCTACCAAGTACTGGAGCTGGGGCGCAACGTCGGGCACACCTCACCATGGTCAGCAGGGATCATTAGGACACTATTACCAGATGATTTTTATATCGTAACCGACCCTGATGTCATACCAGTCTCAGAAAATAAAGAACTTATTCCTCGTCTTCTTGAGCTACACAAAAAATTTCCACATCATCTTAAGATTGGTCCAGGTCTGAACATTGACGATTTGCCTGATTCTTATCGCCTCAAAAATGAAGTTATGCAATGGGAGGCTCAGTTCTGGAAAGATCAAATATTACCTGGGGTATACGAGTCAGGCCTTGATACAACATTTGCTCTTTACAAGCCGTATACTCACACCTATTTTATCCACCCAAGTCTCAGGACTGGCAAGCCCTATACCGCACGTCACCTGCCTTGGTATAGCGATACCACGAAGCTAACTGACGAAGATCTTTTTTACAAGCTCCATGCTGATGCCACCATTAACACGTGGGACAAAGGAGCGCTTCCTGAACGCTACCAGAAAGAACTCGCAAAACAAAAGAGTATTTAGTCTCTCGCTATTTTTCTTTTATAATAACCGGCAAGTGTCCGATAAGGGTGTCTTTGCTTGAACTCTAGTTCAGTACGCAATCGACTAGCTTCATCCTTAGATGCCTCTGTACTTTTATTGAGTTCTTTTATCTTCTGCTCGTAACCCGAAACTGTGTCATTATGGAAGTTTTCGAAAAGATCAATAGGGCCAAATGTCTTTCGCTTTACTTGAGTACTCTTGCCTACTGGCTCTGCTACTCCCACGAACTGAAATGCGCTTGCTTCAGTTTTCTCCATCTTCTTAAAGAAGTCTTCTTTTGCTTCGAGACCAATTTTCTTCAGATGACTCTTAAGTAAGGTGCGCGGATAGTCTTTCTCTACAAAATCAAACTCAGTAATATGGTACCCAGCTTCAGTAAAGACTCGCTCTACCTCAATCTGAGTATAAAAATGGAAGTGTGTCTTGTCGAGGATACCTGTTTCAGTATAATCAAAATTACCTTCCAGTAACTCAAGACGTATGCCAATATAAGCCATATTAGGAATTGAGAAAACAATAAATCCACCCTCTCTGAGTAGTGGCTTTACTCGTTTAAGGGTTTCTACCGGGTCAACAAGATGTTCTATAACATCACCGAAATAAATAACGTCGTAGGTTTCGTTTTTTAACACATCGATATTATCTGTTTCTATATTTAAGGTATAGACACGACGTAACTTTTTTGTAGCCAATAGCGCGTCTTTTTTATCAAGTTCAACACCATCTACAGTACAACCTTTTTGCTTAATAAGCACTTCCCCAAAATTACCACTACTACAGCCTACGTCTAAGACGGTTGTCTTTTTTGGAATACGTGAAAAAACTTTATACCAGGAGGTATTTTTATTTGAATCATCAAATGAGCTATCACTATAATTGGACATTACGATTCCCAGCCATGCTGCAGTTCGGTAACACCCCCCCAGCCTAAAGGTTTTTTGGTTTCTATAATAAATGATGGGCCTTCGTCGATAAATTCTAGCACCTCACTGTCTGTAGACCCAAAAAGACCAGCTTTTAAGTAATAGTCGCCGGGACCTATGTTGAGATCTACGATGTAATCCAGGCTGTTCTTGCCTTTCTTGAGCTTAATCTTATCTCGATACGTATTGGGTCCATATATATACTCTCCGCTTTGTTTCATTATAGCCACACCGACATTTTGTATGCCCTGCCTTTGCCAACTAAGACGAATTCTCATCTTTTCATTATGCTGAAATCTCTTTTTTGGCTTACTAGTAACTGCGTCGAGGGTTTGTAGTTTGAAGTTACCCGTGTAAGGCTTCTTTTCTTCCTGTAATTGCTTACTTGCTGCGTAACTTTCTTTGTTGTGCTCACTATAGAGTCGGGCTATGGATCCGGGTGTGCCCTCTTCAATAATCTTACCGTCTTCTATCATAATAGCTCTGTTACAAAACTTCTCGACTACGCCCATATCATGCGTCACCAGAACAATTGTCTGCTTATTAGCTTTGTACTTTTCAAATACGTTTGTACATTTTTTTTGGAAGGCTTCGTCCCCAACTGCTAAAACCTCGTCAAGCACTAAGATGTCACTTTTTGCTTGTATCGCGATAGAGAATGCTAGTCTAACCTGCATACCACTCGAGTAATTCTTGAGTTTCTGATCCATAAAGCGCTCGAGCTCTGCGAATTCTACAATACTATCGTACATTTTCAGCATCTCTTTTCGTGAGAAGCCTAGTAATGCACCATTTAAGAATACATTCTCTCTTCCTGTAAGCTCTGGGTTAAAACCAACTCCCAATTCTATGAAAGGGGTTAGCGAACCATTTACCTGTACTGTTCCGCTATCGGCGCTATAAATTCCAGCAATGAGTTTGAGTAGAGTACTCTTACCCGAGCCATTCCTACCCACGATTCCAAAGAAATCACCTTTCTTGATCTCGAAGTTAATGTTTTTAAGGACTTGTTGAGTCTCATATCCTTTTTGGGAACGACCAAGATTTACAATAGCACCCTTTATCGAGCTCTGTTTCTCGTGAGGTAATTTAAAAGTTTTATGAAGTCCCTCAATTTTGATTGCATTCTCTTTATCCATTTTATATGTTCTCCGCGAAATATTTAGACTCTTTGCGGAAGTACCATACTCCAAAAATTAGGACGAGTAGTGTAATGATATAGGGTATTAAACCATACCATCCTCCATGAAACACGCGTTGAGCCGTGATCGTCTCATGAGTGACTACCTCGTAACGAGCATCTTGTATCGCCTGGGCAACTGGGTTCATGAACATTAATTTTTGTATCGTAACATTCGGGATCATCGCAATAGAATACAGGATTGGTGTTGCATAGAAACCAGCCTGCAGTAGAACCTCCCATACATAACTGATGTCTCTGTATTTTACAAAAGCGGCAGCGAGAAACAGAGACACACCAAGAGCAAAAACATAAAGCTCAAGTAACGTAAGTGGCAAGAGCACTATGGTTGCTGATATATCTACCTTATTAATAATCATGAAAACTGCAATGACTAGCAGGTTAAGTCCTAAGTTAATCAATGCCGCCAAACTGCTTGAGAGTACAATAATCCACCGTGGAATCTTTATCTTTCGTATTAGATCACCTCTACCAACAATGGAGCCTAGGCTTTGCATAGTCATCTCCACAAAAAAATTCCAAAGTACGATTCCCAGTAGTAGATATACTGGGAAGTGAGGAATATCATTACCAAGTTTTAAGAATTTAACAAATACTACATAGAGAATAACGAACAAGAATAATGGGCGAAGCAGTGACCAGGCATAGCCGAGAGCAGAGCCCTGGTAGCGCAGTTTGAAATCGGTGCTTACGAGTTCACTGAGTAGAACTCTGTTCTTCTTAGAAAATATATGTTTCATAGTCTATTACAGTACTTCATTATATTCTATTCGCCAACTTCTATAAAGATGCATTACAATTATTAGCAATGAGTAACAAAAATTCTACAGCAGTTGTCATACCAAACTGGGATGGAATCGACATGATCGGCGAGTGTCTCACCTCTTTAGAGACTCAGTCTTTAGTCGTAACTATAGTGGTGGTTGATAACGGTTCAAAAGATGGCTCTGTTGATTTTATAAAAACTAAGTTTCCGGAAGTCACCTTACTTGAATTACCCGAGAACACGGGTTTTACGGGTGGAGTCAATACTGGCATCAAGTACGCACTAAAACATGACTATGAATTTATAGTACTTTTTAATAACGATGCCTTAGCCAGTAAGGATTGGGTCAAAAACCTGGTACAAGCGGCCCAAAACGATGAGAGTGCAGGTATTGTCACTGGTAAGTTTATGTTGATGGATAAAAAACACTTAGATAGTACAGGCGATATCCTCAGTATCTGGGGCTTGCCATTTCCCCGTGGTCGCAATGAGCTAGATACTGGTCAATTCGATCTGCCTGAGTATGTTTTTGGTGCCACAGGTGGTGCAACATTGTATCGAACCAAAATGTTACGAAAAATTGGTATATTTGACGATAACTTCTTTGCCTATTTTGAAGATGTAGACATGAGCTTTCGAGCTCAATTAGCTGGCTGGAAAGTACTCTACACACCAGATGCGGTCGCCTACCACCACCTTTCTCAAACCAGCTCTCGACACGGTTCATTCGCTCGGTATCACAGTATTAAAAACTTCATTTTACTCTATAACAAAAATATGCCAGGTTGGCTTTTTTGGAAGTACAAACCGCTCTTTTTCATACAATTAGCTCGAATGAAGATTGGTGCTATTCGTGACAAGCAGTTAGGTGTTTTTATAAAAGCAGTCTTTGCAGGAATAAAACTAACACCGAGTACCTTAAAAAAGCGCCGTCAGATTCAAGCTAACAAGAAAGTAAGCACTGAGTATATTGATGGTCTGCTTTATCACTCAAGACCTCCAAAAATAAAGCATATCGCTAGTAAAAAATCAGCTAATAGAGTAAACTAGCTCTTATTTTATTAAACAAATCCTTGTTTCTATGTATACTAAGGCTTGTTAGGTCAGTCGTACTGACCACTATAATGTAGATAGGAGAGATTATTGTGGCGAAAAAAGCACTCATAATTGGCGTTTCTTCTCAGGACGGATCTTATCTTGCAGATCTATTGCTTGAGAAAGGATATGATGTTACTGGTACAATAAGACGAAGTACCAACTATTCTAGCCCGAACATCGAACATCTTTACGGAAAGATTAAAATTGAAGCTGTTGACTTAATCGACAGTGTAAGTATCGAGCGAGTAATCAAGGAGATGCAGCCTGATGAAGTTTATAATCTTGCAGCACAATCCGTACCAGCAGATAGCTGGACTCACCCTTATTATACCGGGGAAGTAACTGCTCTTGGGCCGGTACGTGTGTTTGAAGCAGTACGGATACTAGCTCCACAAGCGAAAGTCTACCAAGCTACTAGTAGAGAGATATTTGGTAGCATCAAAGCAGAGTCTGCCGATGAATCCACTCTCATTCACGCAAACAATCCCTATGGTATTGCTAAAGCCTACGCTCACATGATGATAGGTTGCTATCGCGAATCGTACGGGTTGTACGTATGTGGAGGAATACTCTTTAATCATGAGAGTCCTCGACGATCACTTCACTTTGTGACACGAAAGATCACTGCCGCTGTTGCGTGTATTAAAAACGGTGTAAAGGTGCCTCCTGTTAATGAAGCGGGTGAGCCTATAGTGGATAAGGATGGCAAACTACATATTGGTAACGTCAAGACTCGTCGTGACTGGGGTTATGCAAAGGAATATGTCGAAGCCATGTGGCTCATGCTTCAGGCAGATAAACCCAAGGATTATGTAATTGGTAGTAATACGACTCACACTGTCGAGGACGTGCTAAGAGTGGCCTTCGAACACGTGGGCCTTAATTGGAAAGACCATACCCTAGTTGACAAGCGGTTCTTTCGACCCACTGAAATTACCGAGCTAAAGGGTGACTATTCTGCTGCAAAAAAGGAATTAGGCTGGGCGCCTGAAACTAGTTTCGAAGATCTGATAAAAATTATGGTAGATGCTGATTTAAAGCAATTCAGGTAAACTGTCGTTATGAAGACTATTTTGGTAACTGGTTCCACGGGTTTCGTAGGAACGCATTTCATAGAACATGTAAAAGACAATTATATCGTGTTGGGTATCGATTATCGTAATGAAGGTGTGAAGATTAGTCACCCAAATGTTTCATATCTCAGAGGCGATATTAAGGACAGAGCTTTCCTGGATCAGATCATCAGCAAAAATAAGCCCGAACTCATTCTCCATTTAGCCGCAAAAACAACTCAATGGTTTGACGATGCCAAGTCTACGGTTGAAGTTAATACGCTTGGTACATTAAATATACTCGATAGTGTTCTAGCTTTGAAAAAAAACTCTAGTTACAATCCTCGCGTTCTTTATGTCAGTACGTCAGAGGTTTACGGCAAAACCATTAATCCAACTTTGATAAACGAACAAGCACCTATGTTTCCTATTAATAATTATGCAGCGAGTAAGGCTAGTGCTGATATCATTAGCTACAGTTATTCTATGATGAATAAATTGAATATTATTATTGCTCGGCCATTTACACATACTGGTGCTCTACAGAAGAAAGGTTTTTTTGTTCCCGATATTGCTTCGCAAATTGCTGGCATAGAGGCTGGTATAATCGAAAACGGAGAAATCCATATAGGAAACCTAGATGCTGTAAGAGATTATCTAGATGTAAAGGATGTCGTAAGAGCATACATTACTCTTCTTGAGCTTAGTTGTGAGCCGGGAACTATTTTTAATGTTTGTTCCTCGAAGCCTGTGAGGGTTAGGGACATATTTGAATCTTTACTCAGGCTCTCCTCTAGTGAGATCAAGATTGTACCAGATCCAAGAAGGATACGCCCAAGTGATATTCCTGTTTATATTGGTGATAACTCAAAAATTATATCCTCTACCTCCTGGGCACCGCAGGTTAATATAGAGGATACTCTGGAGTCTACGCTCACTTATTGGCGAAATCTTCTAAGTTGAGGGTGGTATCTAAAAATTCTGAGTAACGATGTACTATGCTGGTATACTTGGTGGTAATGTCTGATAAAAAGCATATTGTAATTGATGCTCGAGAATATTCTACGAGTACTGGGCGCTATATTTCAAAACTGATTGAATATCTTGAGAAAATTGATACAACGCATGAGTATACAGTTCTTCTTTTACCTCATGACTACGGCAAATATCAACCAAGCAATAAGAATTTCCGTAAGAAGAGGGCCCCATTTAAGGAGTTTACCTTTTCAGAACAGATTGGATACGTACGCTTCTTGAATAAACTAGGCGCTGATCTAGTGCACTTTGGCATGACTCATCAGCCTATCTTATACAACCGACCAGCAATTACGACAGTACACGACCTCACAACCGCTCGCTTCCGTAATCCAGCTACCCCCTGGCTTATTTTTAAGATTAAACAACTTGTTTATCATTTTGTTATTTGGGTAGTTGCCCATAAGTCAAAACATATCATTACCCCAAGCACTTTTGTAAAAGACGACCTGGTGACATTTGCCCGCATATCTGCTAATAAAATTACTGTTACGCACGAGGCAGCAGACAAGGTTGGTGCAAAAGCCGAACCTATCAAAGAACTTCAAGGCAAGCAATTTATTATGTATGTTGGTCGACCACAGCCCCACAAGAACCTACGCCGATTGGTTGATGCATTTGCCAAGCTCAAGCACACCTACCCAGAACTATATTTAGTACTAGCTGGCAAAAAAGATGCCGTCTACCAGCAGCATTTAGACTACATAGAGCGTAGCTCTATCAAAGATGTGTTGGTAACTGGTTTTGTGAGCGAGGGTGAGCTCAGGTGGCTCTACGAACACACTGCGGCATACGTCTTCCCCTCACTTTCTGAGGGCTTTGGCTTGCCAGCACTAGAAGCTATGGCACACGGTGCGCCAGTAGTTTCAAGTAGTGCCACCTGTCTACCAGAAATCTACCGAGACGGTGCACTATATTTTGACCCTGAAAACACTGCCGATATAGTAGAAAAAGTTGCTGAGGTACTCGATCATAAGAAAGTCTCTCAAGCACTCATAGACCAAGGCAAAGACGTTGCAAAGAGCTATTCCTGGCAACGTATGGCCGAGCAAACACTTGCGATATACAAAAAGGTGCTCGAAGATTAACATCAGTTCACAGGACTGGTATTCTTTGATCTGTTAAGCACTGGGTATTCTCAATAGTTTATTCGGGTAAGCATGTTTCGTTCATCTGACTCGCAAGTTTTTTATCGAATGTATAAAGTGGTTCGGCATCATTGAGCCGAGCTTGCACTGCTAGGCAAACATCTACGAATGAAAGTGCGGGGTGTTTTTCGTATACTGGCAAAACTTGTCGAAGCATATTTCTATTGCAGTTTATATGCTCCAGATTAGAAATAGCTAGTATATTGTCAACTACCACACCCCTCGGTAGCTCATATGCTTTGGTTAGAATAAATTCAACCTCACTAAAAACTAGGTCACTCACATGACACTCTTTTATCTCAATCTTACGCATTACTTTATCTCTTTGAGTACTCCTATCTGGTAGTACTAGTGCAAGTATGCAGTTGGTGTCGAGAGAACACTTTTTCATTATTTGAGGTATTTCTTTTTGTATTCTTCAAGTTTAGTTGTCTCAGCAATCTTTCTAGCTTCTGTAGTCGAGAGGTTGCGCATGTTTTCTTCTATATATTTGGCATTAGCAGAGCGTACTTCGTCTAATGTTAACGATTTTTCTATACTCACCTTCGTACCATCAAACACGAAGTTTATTCTAGACCCAGGCTTTAAATTAAGCTGGTCTCGTACTTCCTTAGGTATGGTAGTTGTACCTTTTGAGGTAATAACTGTGGTATTCATTCTTACATAATACCTTAGGTATTACTTAATGTCAACGGTATTACAAACAAAATTCAAAAACCTTTGTGGTATTCTAAGCTTGATTCAGGATGGAAAAACAGGGTTGGAGTTAGCTCTAAGATTCAGTTTACGAAAGATTATCTTATTTTGAATCAGAAACAATTTTGAGTACGATATGCCGCTCACGACCTTCGCCCTCAGATTCACTAGCAATATCACTGTAGTCAGAAAGGCCTCGGTGGATCGTGCGCCTATCTGCGCCATTCATAGGCTGTAAGTGAAATGATTCCTTAGTATCACGAACTTTCTTTACCCAGCCCTCTAGCTGCTCCAGAAGCCGTTCAGCGCGGTGTTGTTTATAGTCAGCGATATCGATATTCACTCGGTTAAGTTCCAGTTCTTGGTTCTTCAGTTTCGTACTCACAAGAGCTTGCAGAGCTCGAAGTGTTTCACCATGTTGGCCAATTAGAAAACCGTTAAGGTGGGTGGAAGGAACAGAAAGTTCAATCACCTCTTCGTCTTGAGTTACTGCAACATCTGTATTAAGACCAAAAAAAGACAAAATGTCTTCTAGAAATTTCTTAGCGTCGGTGATTGCAACGTCCTGCTGACTCATCGCTTCTTCCGTTTCTTAGGCTTCGGGCGATCTGGCATACTGTTTGGCGTAATAATTCGAGTCTTAGTAATTACCTTGCCTTTTTTCTGCACTTTCTCTTCTGGTTCTGGCTTTACAGCTTTGGTAGTCTTAGCAGTTACTCGTTCGTGAAGTGGGGACTTTTTTACTGATACCACCTCAGCTTCCATCTCCTCGGTATCTTTACGGAAGATAAGCCACTGCTGGAAGATACCCACAAGACTTTGAGTAAGTAGGTAGATAACCATTGCACCTTGAGCATAGATTGCAAATAAGAGCGTCAGGAGTGGCATAAGGTAGAGCATTGAGCCAGTCATGGCTGCGCTCATGTCCTCTTGTTCTGGCTTCTTGCCTGCTGAAGAGTTCCGCAGAATATCACGTAGACTCTTCTTCTCTTTTGGCTGAGGCATAAGTTGCTTCGACTGTAAGAATTGGAACACTGTGGCCGCCAAGGCTAAGATTAGAATTGGCCAGTAAATCTTACCGTTTGACCAAGCTTTTTTACTGAGGTCAATAAATCCAAAACTTATGTAATTAAAGTTATCGTTGTTCTCTATAACTTGTTGGATCTTTGGGATTTCACGTACAAATGAATACGTAAGTGTTCCCATTTTACTTAGATTTTCAGTTAGCTCACGTGCCGCTTGGAAGACGCCGATGAAGATTGGTAGTTGCACCAGAGTGAGGCCGAGTGTACCAAATGGACTTATACCCTTTTCTTTATAGAGTTCCATCATGAGTGCTGCTTCTTTTTGCTTATCGCCAGCAGCAGCTTTTTTCACTTTTACAAGCTCTGGTTGAAGCTCACGCATAATCTTACTCTGGTGGAGTTGTTTCTTCAGGAGAGGCCACATCGCAAAACGAGCAAGTAGCGTGAAAATGATTAAACTAACGCCGAGGTCGTGCCCAGGAAGCAAACCATACACGGCGACAAGAATATTATAAATTGGCTGTACGATTATTGTCTGAAACATATTCTACAATGATACCACACCTGTGGGCAGCTCAGATCTCTTTGTAAACTTTTACCTCAAATGAAACTTACTTCTTATAGAGCTCAGCTTGGGTAAGAAGATCAACCACTATCTTATTAAGCTCGAGGGATTCGATTACACTTACCCGTTCATCAAAGATAGTTAATATAAGGTCATAGCCTGGCGTTAGCATAGGCCAGTGCAACCGCATCGCCTCATATGAACGGCGACGAATACGGTTACGTACTGGGGCTTTTTTCGTAACTTTTTTCGTAACCACCACAGCAAGACGCGAATCTTTGCGCCTAGGGTTAGGTAAATAGCGTAAACTAACATACTTAGAACGCACCGTTTTACCTTTGGTATAAGCAAAACGTAAGCTATTATGACCGTGAAATCTATATTGCTTGGCGATCATGGAGGTATATCCGCCCTACTCGGGCAATTAAACGACTAGACTAGTAACTTAGACGTGCGCGGCCTTTAAGACGGCGATTCTTGAGGGTCTTTCGACCATTAGCACTGCTCATACGAATACGGAAACCGTGGTTTCGCTTAGCGTGTCTGACTTTGGGTTGGAACGTACGTTTTGGCATAAAAAACAACTCCTTTAGTTGTACATGTTATAACGGTTGAATAATTCATATTTCATTATACCATAAATTTACTTATCCACACAGATTCCTATAGTTTCCACAGAAGCTCATCTTAAAATTACAAACTGTGGATAACATTCAGATAAAGCAGCTTCTTAAAAAATGATTGCATTTGAGCTTGTGGAAAACTTATTATTTTGTGTATAGTGAGTGTTAGTAAGAAGTTCGTAAGGGGGTACTGTGAGTAACGCTGTTTGGAATGCGGTTTTAGCTGAAATTGAACTATCGGTTTCACGAGGTAACTTCGTGACCTGGTTTAAAAATACTGAGCTCTTAGAAGAGCGCGGCGGTTACATTACTATTGCAGTACCTAATGTATTTGCCAAACAACAGTTTGAAGTGAAGTACAACGACACTATCAAAGAGCTTCTGGAGAAGAACGGTGTCAAGGTTTCAAAGATTGCCTACACCTTTACTCCACGTGGTAAAAAAGAGAAAGAACAAACTCAAGTGCTTGCAGCTGCACCCAGTGCAACACCAACTGTTATTTCTGCACCATCGTTAAATGATAAATACGTGTTTGAAAACTTTATTGTTGGTTCTGGTAACGAACTCGCCTACGCAGCCTGCCAGTCAATTGTGGCAAACCCTGGTACAAAATATAACCCACTCTTTATTTATGGCGGCGTGGGACTTGGTAAAACTCACCTGATTCAGGCTGTGGGTAATGGTATTAAGCAGCACAATCCTGAAGTAAAGATTCTCTATATCTCAACCGAAACTTTTGTGAACGAATTTCTAGACAGTATCCGTTTTAAGAAACAGGGATTTGCTGATCGTTACCGTAGTGCCGATGTACTGATTATCGACGATATTCAATTCATAGCTGGTAAAGAAAAAACTCAGGAAGAGTTCTTTCATACCTTTAATGCCCTGCATCAAGCTAATAAGCAGATAATACTTACGAGCGATAAGCCACCTAAGGCCATTCCAACTCTTGAAGAACGCCTCCGTAGCCGTTTTGAATGGGGTATGGCAATAGATATTCAGCCGCCAGATTTTGAAACCCGACAAGCAATTTTACAAACTAAAGCTCAGTCACACGGTATCGTTTTACCTGATGATGTCGTAGAGTTTTTGGCTAAAAATATTCAAACGAATATCCGCGAGCTCGAAGGCTCACTAAATCAGCTCATCGCCTACTGTGAACTACGGAAACTAGATCCCGACCTACCGACCGCGCAGGCCCTACTTAAGGGTAAGCAACAACGGCCACGTCACCTAACCTCTAAGATGATCGTAGAGAAAACTGCCCAACACTTTGATATACCCTTCTCTGATCTTCTAAGCCCGAAGCGTGACAAATCTATTGTGGTTCCCCGCCAAGTGTCTATGTACTTACTACGAAGTGAACTACATTTAAGCTTTCCTAAAATTGCAACAGAGCTTGGTAAAAAAGATCATACGACTGCTATTCATTCTATTGATAAAATCGAGAAGCTAGCTGCAAGTGATTACGTTATGCGCCAACACTTGCAAGAAATTCGGGAGAAACTTCATGGATAAGCACATCTTCACCGTGAATACTTTTTTAATACAGGTCTCGACAGCTGTACACAAAAAGTATCTTACGCTGTGGGTAAACTGTGCAGAGCCTGTGTACTCACTGTGTACGTCTGTGTGGAAATCCCTCACTTGTACACAAAGTTCTTATAAAAGAGTTGTTTGCTTGGGTATAAGTCGGTGGATGAACACAGTTTATAGACAGTTCGTACACAGGTATTTTTCTTACTTACCTAAGATACACCCTACTGCTTTATACACATCATCCACAGAGCCTACTATTACTACTACTTTTATATATAACAATAAGACATACTAATAAGCAGGAGTTTTTATGCGCATACAAATTACCCAAGTAAAATTAAATCGAGCTCTTTCCCTACTCTCCCGAGTTGCAAGTTCTAAAACCTCATTACCAATTTTGAGTAATATTTTATTCAAAGCACATAAAGGCAATTTGGAATTGGCCGCAACTAACTTAGAGGTTGCTATCACCCATACTACTCATGGAAAGATTGATGAGGAAGGTTCAGTAACAGTACCTGCTCGCCTATTGCACGAATTCATCTCTCAACTTCCAAAAGATTCAACTATCGATCTTGTGTTCGAAAAGAATAAACTTTTTATCAGCGCTGGAACATATAGTTCACATATTCAAGGTAGTAGTGCTGAGGAGTTTCCTGCTCTACCGACTATCAAGGCTGGATCAAAGGTTATACTCGATGTTTCTGAGTTGCAAAACGCTATTAATCGTACAATTTTAGCAGTCTCACATGACGAGACTCGACCAATATTAAGTGGTTTGTACCTGCATACTATCGAGGGGGTTCTTTATTTAGCAGCTACTGATGGCTACCGTTTAGCGGAGGCAACAATTTTAGGAAAAATAGATCATGAGGTGGAATACGTACTGCCAACTCAAACTATGCAAGAAGTGTTAAAAATTGTTCAGGATACGAATGAAACAGAGGTAGAACTATTATTTGACGAAGGCCAGTTCGGAATTATCTGCGGTGAAACCCAGCTCGTAAGTCGTTTAATTGACGGGCAATATCCAAAATATCGACAACTGATTCCAGAAAAAAGTGATATTCGCTTTGAGGTCAATCGTGAGGAACTTTTAACTGCTTCTAAGCTCGCAGGACTATTCGCGCGTGAAAGTGGCGGCAGCATAACCATACGCGCGTCTGAGAGTGAAAAAAACGTGGTAGTTAGTTCTGTGGCCAGCCAAGTTGGTGATAATACCTCAACAATTAATGGTAGCGTAGAAGGCAGTGGCGAAGTGGTAGTAAATGTCCGCTACCTTACTGACGCGCTCAACTGCTTTGATAGCGAGACAATTACTTTCCGTTTTACAGACTCCATTAGCCCTTGTGTCATTACCTCAAGCGAACAGCCTGGCTACCAACATATAGTTATGCCCCTTAAAAGCTAATTAGTTACCTATAGTACCTTGTATACAATTACATAGTCGTCAGGGTTGAATCCTTTTGATCGAATATAATCCAACGCTTTTTGTTTGTACTGCTCTGCCATGATACGGATCTGTTCTGGAGTTGGATCGTTTGTAACCGTCGGAAATAGACTTATTAATAACCCAACACCGCGGTTACTTTGTTCGATCTCAAAGTTGGAGTATGCCTCTATCTTAAAATCTGGTGTCCTATAAGGTAATATAGCAAGAATTGGGTCTGTAACAGATTTAGACTTATCTTGAGTTTGATCCATCTGCTTATTGGTATCTTTCTGAGATATATCCCGACTTGGTATATATACAGTCCTAAAATCAAAGCGTAATTCCTGAATAGTTTTATCTCTTTCTGAAACAATATTCTTGAATATTAAAGTGTGTTTTTCATCTTGTTTAAAAACAATATTGAAGTATACTTTTATTTTATTTTTATCAACCTCAAGCCTGTTGATTAATCTTTCGTTATCAATAGTATCCAGAAGTAATTTATTAGGATCACTCTTAATATTCTGTGTAAAAGTTAGTTCCGAATAAGCTAAGGACGTAGGAATATCACCACTTAGTTTAGGCGAACTGGAACGGAAAGAAAAAATAAATCGAGACGGAAGCGTAAGAGCGAGGATAATTATGATGACCACTATAGTTCCAATAATAGCTAGACGTTTTACAGAAATTTTACTCATGGTATCCTCACGTATCCAGTTATACCAGCACCGCCACTTATATCAGTCTCCGTAGCGGCCTGGAATGTCTTAGTATTTACTTTATTACCCTCATTACCACCTATGGTTGTGATTGTGTTATTAGCAGGATCAACGCTCACGATGATATTAACGTGTTCTGATCCGTATATAACAAGATCACCAGGTTGTGGTATGAAACTAGTTTCGGTAATTGGGTGCCACCACCCATTCCTTTCACCGTAGGCTTGTATGTCGGGAACGTATGATATTATCCACCCCTCTCTACCGTCTGTAAAAGGTTTCCCAGCTTCATTAAAAACCCAGCTTGCAAAATAAGCGCACCAAGGTTGTCCTGCAGTTCCACCATATTTTAAGTAAGTACCGTCAGCTTCGTTTGCCCCCCCAGCGAGCTCCTGCTGGGCTATCTCAACTATACGAGTAGAGCCTGTTCCTGTAGAGCATTTATCACCCGAACCACCTCCTCCACCTGCGAACTTATCATATATCTCAAGGGCAGCCGCTCTTCGCTCCCTCCTCTCTGTTTCGAGCCCACCAGGGTTCTCATATTTTTCAAGAATAATATCCGTCGAGAGGTTAACTGCAGCTTCGACTGATTGTCTGTCGCTAGGGTCTGCCGTTATTTCCATTAATGGGTCAAGTACACTACCTTTGAAGTTTGATTCTAATTCACTCCACAAGAAGTCAAGTTGAAGCCCTAAATCACCAGCAATAACACTTCTCTCTAATGCTTTATCGCGCAGTGCCTGTTTTCTTGTCGGCCATGTCCATTGAACAATACCATAGCCTGGCTGACCCTTATCATTTTTATCTGGTGGTACATGGTCATCAAAACTCGATGGCTCACCAGGTTTTGATATTTCACCTCGAGAGTTTGGCCAACCATACTCAACGAGTTTTGGTTCAAAATGAGCCTCATTTATAAAGTTTCCCATAAATCCTGCCGCTTGGTAAGGTTTAAAACCTTTCCCCAAGAGGTAGTTCCAAACTTTCTCTAGATTATCAGCACCTACTAGAGTGCTTGAACCTGGAGTGCACGCACAGTCTGTTATTGGGGTGCCGCCACCCGAATTTATAGAGTTAAGTACTAAATTTACAAGTGCTTCATTACCTTTTTGATTTGGGTGAACATAAGCATCGGCAAAATAACTATTAATATCCACTAGGTCATTACCAGGATTAACCGGGTCTTTTTCCTGGCCAAAAGCAGTTTTAAACCAAGATATAGGCCGGATTCCTTTTGTGGTAACTCTCTCGTAGATAAGTTGATTGGCGGTTCTGATAACTTCCAGTTCACCAGGATTCTTAATAGTGGGACTTGTAACCACCGCGGTATCAATCCAGTATATACGAGCAGTTGCATTTGTTAATTTAACTTTTTCGATCGCAGAATCAATCTCAGCACCAGTAAAGGCGCCATTTGTACCGAGCGCTATAATGACCGTGTCGGCTACTTTTATTACTTCAGCGTCCTGTTCTATAGCTTGAAGACCATTAGGGCTTGGTGGTGTACTAGCTAGGCTTCGACTAGTAAGACCATTAATAGTAATGGGTATATTTTTCTCTGCAAAAATAGTTTTATAGGTGGATTCTGCACCAGCCGTGATCGAGTCACCAACTAAGTAGACATTTTTTGCGCTCGTTGCAATGTCGGTAGGAGGGCAAGGGTTACAAAGATCATTATCGGTTTTAAGGGAACCTATATTAACAGCTCTTCTGTCACAGGCACTAATTGCATCGGCTTTTTCAGAAAAAGATGGCAATGTGAGTGAGGTGAGAATATATAGTAGTAATATTCCAACTAAACTGATTCTCGACAGTGTACTCCTTGTGTTTAATTGTAGATGTGATTGCATTTTATTCATAAATTATCCACCATTTATTGACCAGTGCCAGGCTTCGCTCGCGAGAGGTTTAAATCCATATGTTGCAGCGTTCGCTGTTAACCATACTACACAAGGGTTAGACCTGTCGAACTGACCAATGCTACTTCCATTACACCTGAAGTCTATAGCTACTCCCTTTTCATGATTGGAGCTCCCGGGTATTGCTGTAGGCGGTGAACATTGTCCAGAAGGTTTTTCAAAGATATCATACTGCGAAGTTCCACAGTTTTGCTTACGTAACTCTATCTGTGCCTGAGGGTCACGCCAGCCGCCAGCTGGACCAGAGGCGGTAAGATTATAGCCAGCTGCACTGGCCGAATCAATCATTGCCTCTAGTTGTGTGACAATGCCCTTCCAAACTCGTATACCGCCGCCGTTTCTGGTAACGGCGGTATCCTCAAGTGATACGCCCGAACTAGGAGGAGTTCCCGAGTTGGTAGGAGCGGATGTTTGCGCAGCTGGTGTACAATCCTCGTCATTAAACCAGCAACTACCTACTACGCTGAGCATTTCCTCACGCTGACAAGGGTTAACAGAAACAGGTACGTTGAAAGGTAGGCCATCGGGTGTAGCTAGCTCCTGTGCGGGTGGATTATCACATCGATAATCATTCCAAAGCTTTGAGCTTTCCATAGTGTTTGATGGGTCATCGATTGCATACCCAAAGCGTATTGCATCCATAGGGTTCGCATCATTAGCGAGCGTTGTGTCTGCTGCCATTGCGCGTGGAGAGAACTGAGTAGTAAATGCGTATGTGAGATTTTGGGGTGAAAAGAGTGCAGCTAGCTTTTGTCCACCGGATTCAGGATTAGTTGGCGCCAGCATCGCGAGTCGTGTTGTAAGTGAACGTGGCTGTGAAAGAGAGAATAACCGCTCAGTTAGTGGTGTGTGTGCTAGTTCTGTGTCACGCTGCTCTACTGCGTACCGTAGTGCCTGGGCAGACTGTTCATTACTGAGGTATGCTCCGCCCATTCCAACTTTACCATCTATAACAGCATTGTTCCATAACACCTCTCCCGTTGCCCATACGGTATCAAAGGCTGCACCATTTGTCTCAGCACCAGAAAGATTAGAGCCATATACTTGGTTGGTATTGCCATCAAGATTTGGTGCCAGGTCTTGATCTAGTGTAAGTTGATTAATACCAACCTTCGACAACCGAGCTGTATTATTAGCAACCTCGAGTACAGAGGCTATAGCCTCATCATAGTATGTTGTATAAGTACTACAATCGAACTCTAATATTTCTCCTGGAAGACTAATGCCACAATCTCGTCTAGTGTCAGCCACTACCTTGTCAGCCCTAGCGTCTTCAGATAAGAACGCAAATACGGCGTCTTTACTCATCTGGTTTACGTATTCAGTTGGGTTCGGGAGAAGACCTTTACGTATGCAGGCAGTTTCTTTAATACCCCTATCACGCTGTTCGGTGGCGTTATCAAGTTGTGCCGGCTTGGTATCGTTAAATATTTTTTGACAAGCTGTAGGAGTTGTATCTGTATTACCTTGTGCATATACACCGTTCTCTCCCATAAATGCGGCCCTAAAGACAGGAGATTCTTCGATAGAATTTAAGTTATCGGTTAGAACCCCGGTGTTCATAAGTGACATGTCACCATTTGCAATCTGACCACCACCTACGTAGTAATTCATACCTTGCATGACATTTTGATTTGTAATTCTATCGTAAAGTACTCGTGAGAAGTTCGAATTATTTATTGCCTCGTCCACTCTATCTTGAGCGTCTAAGAACCAACTAGCACGAAAGAGACCGCTCTCTACTTTAGGAAACCCTTCTAATACCGAGTTTGCCGAGCCTGTTAAGATGCGTGAGACAATAGGGCTGCGCCTGCCTGGCCCACCAACATTCTGCGCTAGTTCGTTGCTTACATCCTTTGAGTAATTAATCAACGCATCTTTATTTAGGTCGTCCATAAACTCCTCAGAACCACCACTATTAAGCGGAGTATTTTTACTTCCGAGCCCAAGGTTTTGACATGGATTGCCCCCAACGAGCAGACAACTATAATATTGTGACCCTTTCTCTGATACTGGGCTCAGGGTAAGTCCTGTGATGCTCTGTACGATATTATGACGAGTTTTCTCAAGGTTGAATCCTTCATCTGGGTAATCTAGCTTGGTGTCCTTGTAGTTAAACTCTTGTTGTGCAACCGATCGTGTCGCAACACGGTTGTAGATATCTTTCCAATGAGTTGTCTCTCGACTGAATTTACCTATATATCCTTGTGCCTTACTCCCATCAAGCGGTCCTATCAAAATACTACCAACATACAAGTTCCAGGCAGATTTATCTTTTAAGTTACCGCTTTTGTACGCCGCTGATTCACGGTTAATTATAATCCTACCTCCGTACTTTTCTGCGAAAATATTTGCGAGCCCTGCCTTGTCCCAGGCTTCATATAGTTTTTTAGTAGGTGGGTTGGGCGTACTCTTTGCTTGGGCGTACTCCTCTTGTGAGGCGGGGTTTTCTTGGGCAAAAACCACACCTGAATTATCTTCACTAATAAATGGAAGAGCTGTGCCGATAGCGCCCGCGTTATCCATTAAGAAATCAGTGGTTGTCTCTGCCATGCGCTTTGCGGTACCTGCCATAGGGATCTGAGAAACTACATCATCTACACTTTTTGTAATAGCCTGCAGTTTATATCCGATAATCCCAACTATCATTAACATGGAGATTCCAGCTATAAAAATGATTGAGCATAAAAAGATAATCACACTTTTGAGAGTTTTAGCCGTCTTGACGGGATTAGCATATTTTATGAGTGCTCTCTCGTCGCCCACCAAGGTACGGCCGACATCAACGGCTACTTTGGCTGTGTCTTTAGCTCCCTGCATTTCCTTCTTCATAAGATCATCAATAGGGTTCTTATCTTCTTTACCGCCGCTCTTCTTTCCGCCAGACATGGAACCCGATTCTGAACCATTACCGCCACCGACACCTGCTTGACCAGGTGTTTTATTTGTAGGATTGAAACTATTCTTTAAACCACTAATTGCCTTTTTTGCACCATCGGTCGTGGCGCCTGCTGCACTATCTTGGCCACCAGAGCCTGGTGTGTCGCTTGAGCCGAGCCCAGGGACACTTCCACCGACTTTTCCGAGCCCGTCTTTTAGTGAGCCTAGGCCACCGCCACTCGCATCACCTGCAGCTTCCCCAGCTTTTTGCGCTAAGCCCTTACCAGTTTTAAAGGCATTGCCGGGCAAGCTACCTAATTTGTCGGCTACTCCACCACCAGAACCTCCATTGTCTGCATCAAAAGCACTTCCCTTTTCGGTGTGGAGTGGACTTTCTGGTTCATTTGGGTTGTTGTTTTGATCAGGATCCATGTTGCTTATATTCTATCAGATGTTACTCGACAGCCGTATTGCTAGGTGATGCAACGACATTACGTTGATTGGCACTGATGTTACCTGCATTATTTTGTGTCATGACTTGGTAGGCTTCTTGAGCGTGAGCAGCTACTTCCTGAACTTTCCGAATTTCCTCTGGGTTGGTGGTGATCAGGCTTGCTTCGGTTGGGCTCGGAACAATTTGAATATGCACGTGGTTTTGACCAGCAAAGAGTAGGCCTTGTCCAATTGGGAACTGACTGAGACGCTTCTTTTCCTCACCTGTTAGCTTAAACACTGCCGAGAGTACATCTACAGCGCTCGGCGACTGTTTAAGAAGAATCTGCATAGACGAGTTAGAGACAATTGCACGACCCATCTGGGAACTCATCATATCTTCAACATCTTGACTGATAGTAGTAAGGCCCAGGTAGTACTTACGTGCACGCTTGGCTAGGCTGAACATAAAGTTAGCTGAATCTGGGTATTTCAAGAGCTGCCAGGCTTCATCTACTATTAACTCACGCTTTTTGCGATCACTCTTAGTTTTATTCCAAATGTGATTCAAGATTATATACATAGCTACGGGTCGGAGTTCATCTTCAAGATCACGGATATTAAAGACCACCATAGCATTGTTAATATCCACATTACTTTGTTGTGAGAAAATACCTGCAAATGTTCCGGTAGTGTATTTGCGTAGGAGTTGAGCCATAGCCGGTCCAGAGCCCTGCATGTGTAGAAGTGTTTCGTAGAGATCACCAATGGTTGGTGGCGGGGTCTGGTGTGTTAAGGGGTCACCAGTGATTCCAGCTCTGGCATAGGTGTCAATAAGTGCTTGATCTAGATCTGCCTCTTGGGCTGGGCCAAGCGAGCCACCCATCATCAGACGCATAAGACCATGTAGTGTAATCAAATTTGCTCGCAGGGCATTGTCGGCATCTTCTTTATCTATTACTCTCGGTAAATCGAAGGGGTTGATACGGGTACTGGAGCTCAGGCTCATGCGCACATAGCTACCACCGACAGCATTACAGAGCTTTTCATACTCGTTCTCTGGGTCTATGATAATTACTTCAGTTCCCATCATCATAGAACGTAGAGCTCCAAGTTTTACAGTGAATGATTTACCAGCACCAGATTTAGCAAAGACCACCATATTAGCATTTTCAAGGCTAAATCGATCAAAAATGACCAGGCCGTTGTTGTGCATATTGATACCGTAGAGAATACCACTATCTTGTGTGAGGTCAGCACTTGTAAATGGAAAGCTGGTGGCCAAGGCTCCTGTATTCATATTACGACGGATTTGCAGCTGGTCAGTAAACTGAGGGATGGTTGAATTAAAGCCTTGCTCCATCTGTACTGTAGCGGGTTTAGAGTAAACAAGCTGCTGACCAAGAATAGTCTCAACCTTATGTTGAATAAACTCTAATTCCTCCAAACTCTTGGCATAGATAGTTAGGTAAAGGCCAAATCGGAAGAACCGCTCCTCTCCTACCTGTAGGCTATCTCGAAGCTCCTCGGCGTCAATAATTGCCGCTTGTTTGGCAGGGTCGCGCACTCGGCCTTTTTCGGCATCGATTTGTAAACCTGCTTCGAGTTGTCCAACCTTCTTACGGAGATTCTCGAGTACGACCTGGCTTGCGACAGGATATATGAACATAGAAACATCTATCTCTTCATCCATATTTACAATTGGTGAAAGCCAACCCGTAAATATTTGCCTAGGGTAACCGTAGACATAAAAGGTTTGGGCGTACAAAGTTCCTAGTCGGAAATGGCTTGATTCTATCTCAAGAGAACTCGGTGCAATAAAGTCCCTTAGTTCAGAGATACCTCTACGAAAAGCTTCGTTTACTTCTTGTTGCTCGCGTAAACGCTGTTGTTGAGCAAGTGTAACTGGATCTACTTTAGCCATTAGAATGTTCCTGCCATATTGGGCTTAGGGGCTTGGCCTGCACCCTTGGTTACAACAGGTACGCTCAATTGGCCGATACTCTTTAGAGTTTGACGGGTAGCTGTATCCGGGTTGTAGGTATTGTAGTAAAGCTCAATCAATTCCTGGGTATCAAGCGGCATAGCTTGTACACCAAGTTGTAATAAGCCGTTCACTACATTTTGTACTCGGTTTCTTAGTTCACTCTTGGCCTTCTCTAAGCTATCTTCATCTATCTTCACAACTGACCTATCTTTATTACCCAGAATTCCACCGAAAAGCTTTTTGCTAGACTGTAGGGCCTGTTTGGTGTCCACTTGCCCAAAATATGGTATGACAATATAGAATTCTTTACTCATAATATTTGTCTGCTGTACAAGGTCATCTATAAAGTAAATATAGTCTTCCATCAACATGCCAAGCAGCATGTTGTCCATACTCGAACGAATTTTGCCAAGTTTTTCCAGATACGGGCGCATATCGATCTTACGAGATTTAATAGAAATTTGAATATCAAAATATAGTGAGTTCAAAAAACCTTGATAGGCATACTCCACCGCTTCTTGCTCGTTTATACTCATTAAATCAAAATTAATACTCTTAGCCATGACGACTGCTCGAAAGCTTCCATCATTCATAATTACAATCCCGTCCCGAACTGCCGCGATCTCCAAGAAATTTTGAGTACTGTTAGGATTAGCAACAGATTTCTTGGCTGTAGGTCGCTGGGAAGCTTGAGGTGCCATACCTGGCTGCATAACTGGCATAGGCTGCTGGGGAGTAGCTTGTGGTTGTTGAGGATATGGTGTTTGATTTGGTTGCATAAGAAGATATACCCACTCTGAAATACTTCCTAATTATGGCATAAGCAGCATCAGATTGGTAGAGTTAGCCGAGGTATTTATTGTCCACTCCTTTTCAGGACAGTTGAAGCTATCTGATTGCTTAGTGAAGCTTTATCTCTATTTCGCCATCCTCTGTAACTTCAGGAACTGGCTCAGGTTTGGACTCTTCCGAGACTCGTGTTTCCGTTGTGACGGTAATTTCTGGGGTTGGCTCTTTGCGTTGTTGGTCTAGTGTGTCCACTACCACCTCTTGTACAGCTACGTCTTTTAGGCTCGGTGTTTGGTCCAGGGGAGCTGCTATGGGCTCTATGACCTTCTCGCGAATACTCGAACGTCTTGTTTCGGGAATAACTTCATTAGAGTCATCTGCACTCGCTCGGACTTCTTCTCGGGTATGCTGTAGTGTTTGCAGTGCTTCCTGGCGCTCACTTTGTCTACCTTGCTGTATGCGCATATCCATCTCCTGGGCTACGCGACCCGATGCATCATTTACATCTAGTGGCTGTACATCAGGAATACTATTCTGATCAGCTACTACTTCACCTGGCTGCATAAGACGTTCAGATGCTGCAGCACCGGCTAGTTGCGGATTCTGCCAATCACCGACCTGCTTACTTGCCCAACCACGTGAGTCCATAAGCCGCGAAAGATTACCAAGGTGGCTACTTACCTGGTCGTCAGTGTAATCTTTTGCGTAGTGTTTCTCTATTCGTGGTGGTGCTGTAACAATCACACGCTCCTCGTAGCCATCTTGGCTCCAAATGCGTTTGTGAGGTTTTAGGTAGAATTGTAAAGCAGAGGCCAAATATACCTCTGCGGGCTGATCTTTGCGTTGATAAAGCCCTAAAATGAGTGCTATCAATGTTGGTGGTACCCAGATTACGGATACAAAAGGATTTACTTTTGTAAAAAAGAAAAATGTTAGATAAGCAAAGCCAAGTCCAACAACCACAAATATAAATTGCTTAAGGCTTAAGAAGCCAATGAGCTTATCATCTGTTTCAACATCTTGTGGTACTTTGTGTATTGCCATTACTTTACCGACACCTCTAGACCAATATTATATAGTGTCATACGCTTCAGGATCGGCTGGTAGACTGGCGGGGTCGCCCTTGCCTTTATAGATACTTCTTGCATTGGCATCGCTGGTGACGTCGCTAAGTAGTTGGGCAGGAGGCTTGAGGCCAGGTGTTACTGTGGGGCCCCCGGGTGTGCCGGCTTGTTGTTGGTAATCACTGTAGTATTTCCAACCACTTGATCCCATCTTCGCCTGCTCTTCTAGGCTTGCTGTCCCCACTGCCTTTGCTCGTTCTGTGAGAAGTTCATTACCATCCATGCCATTATTGATGTTTGCACCAAAGTGAGGGCTTAGACCCTTAACTGCACTTCGAGTAGGTGCATCGTTTACCGCACCGGACCACGCACTAAATAGTTGTTGATCGCCAGATGTTGCGGCCTCGGTTTGCAATCTATTGAGTGCCTGTTCGCCACCTATACCAGCTAAGGTCGCCACATGACTATTGTAGGCATCTTGGTTGCCTTCTTGTGCGGCTTGTCGTGCCATCGCCTCAACCGCAGCTTGGGCGGCGTGATTCTGTTGTTTCGTATTGGCTCCACCTATTGCTGCAGTTTGAGTGGCATGTTCGATCGCCTGTTTCGCTTGTATTTGAGCGGCTGCTTGTCGGGCACTTTTTACCTTTTCTTCAGCTGCTGGTACGCGCAGCGCCTCTTGAGACTCTTGAGCTTGGAGAAGAGTGCGCTCATCATCGTTAGGTCTACTTCGTAGATACTTACCCAGAGACCCTTGGCCAGCCAGGGCTCGTTGGCGAGCAACGCTAGCAGCATTTTGTTTCTTAAAGCCCATCTTGGCATCTTTAGCAGCATCTCGTCCCATTTTGAAGTCGGATTTACCGTAGGCATTCTTAGCTTGGCTGGTAGCTGCTTGTTTGCCTTTCCTGGCTAGGCTGTTGACAGTACCACCAACTTTGCCCATGATCCCGCCCGCCATCTTAAATGTGAACGGCAGAATTACGAAAGGTATAAATATCAGCAAGAGGCTCATGACTTTATACATAGGGTTGTCCACTGTACTGAAAGCTTTTGAGAGTACTAAACTTATACCAACAAAAGCCATGATAAGAGGGTACATCAGTAGTAGTGTTACATAAGATTTGAACCATTTTTTGGTTAAGTTCTCAAGTTGTGGAAATGCCATACAGGCGAGCGCTATAGGGGCAATAAGTGCGAGTGCCACCACAAGGACCTGGCGTATAAAAAGGACAATAAATGAAACAACCAAAGCAAGTAGTATGGCAAATAAAAGAATCTGGAAGAATATGATAAGTGCCGGATTAACTACTACCGCAGCAAGTAAGGCTGCAAGTTCGGTCCCGCCTAGACCGGTCATTGCCTTGGTCGGGCCAGTTATAATAGCTATCATGCTCTCACCCATCGCTGAGGCCAGTGAATTCATCTCGGTAACAATAAACCAAGAACCTTGTACAAGAACCACGGCTATGACGAGGCGTGGCAGAAACTTCTTCACAAAGTATGCGTCTACGACATTAATGTTGGTAATGTACTGAAATATCATGAATAAGAAGGCAAGCAAGAAGATAACATTGGCAAGGTTTCTAAGCCCTCCCCATACGGTTTGAAAGCCAGAGGCCGGATCACCCAAGCTCCTAAATAGACCATCGGTGTCACCCAAGAAATTCATCATATACGAGAACAGCCCAACTAGAGCTCCTACCACAAGGTTTAGTATGCCGCACATGATCCAGCCTATAAATGGTTGCCCAGTACCGCAATCTTCATTGAATACATCCATAGCAGACTGAACACCACCAACTACTGGCTCTGCAACCTCTGTAGCGGTACACGCAACAGGGCCACCTATGACACATACAGGATTTAAATCATCCCAGGGAGCTGCGTACGCATAATTACTCGCTATGTTTCCGGTCAGAAACAAGCCGAATATAACAAGCATACACACTGCAATAAGACGCCTAGAAGTCTTCATTATACATATACTGTAGCAAATTTAGGTTGAATAGAACAGTAAAAACCACAAGCATAATTAAAAACAAGTTGAGGGGTATTGACATTTAGTGGTATTTATGAAACAATCGAATCAGGTAAAACTAAAAAATTATTTAACAAATAGCTAGAGTTTAGTTGCAATCAAGTCAAAAACTTAAGCTGACGTAAAGGAACACAACCATGAAGACAATGAGAAATCATGAAACTCCTAGAGAAGAGCTCGTTCCAGAAAATATCCCAGGAGGCGCCCAGGACCAACCAGAAGCCTCCGACGGGACAGAAGTAACTACTCAAATAATTGAGCAGCCGAATATCCAGTCTACGCTAGATGAAGAAATTACTCAAGACATTCCTTCAGCATCTATCATCGATTCCTCTCACGGTACCCGTAAGAAAAGAGGGGCCGTAAAAGCAGTAGGTATAGCTACCGTTACGCTTTTGCTAGCAGGTGGTGCCTATTTTGTTGGTCGCGGTGACTCTGCTAGTACCGTAACTGAAAAAACCAAAGAAGCTCAGCCACTACTTCCACCTGCCGATGAATCGCCTGTTTCAGAAACCACTGCGACACCAAATGTTCATAACGAAACCCAGCCAGCCGATTACGATATGGTCCAGTCTCTGCGAGCCGAGAGAGATGCTGGTCTTAATGCTGAGTATCTTGCGGTAGCAGGCGCAGTGAATGATTTTATGTTTGGAGAGAATGGCGAAGTGCTGAGCGAAAATTTCGGCGCTCAGACAAGTGCTCTTGATGATGCGATATTTTTATGGACTACGGAAAATCCTGTGTACTCAGGACATGCTACGCAAATACTCCGAGCTCCACAACTTGCGGCGTCCGCGCTACACACGGAGAAACTAGAGGAAAGTATCTATGTCCAATTTTCAGTGGTGACTGATGGTAAGCGTGATGCGCACACGATTTCGTTCGAAATAGGATTCGATCAAAACGGTAAGGAGCGCGTTGAACAGAAAACTCGGTATTACGTAGCGGAGAGAGAACAAACTGATGTTGAGAAGACTCAGGAACCTGAAAAGTTTAGAGCTGCTCTAGCGATAGTAAGCGACCTACTAGACCGAGCCAAGTCTGAGACGAGCCCTCGCGAACGTCAGGAAGCTTCTGAACGCGTACTCAAGGTTAATCCAGACTTCGACCCACAAGACCTCAACGTATTTTCTCAGTATAGATAAGATAGGTTAGCCTACTTGGGCCACGGTATTTGAAGTCTGGTGCGTGTCACTACGGCGGTGGCTGTGTATTGTAATCTACACTGTTATGATCTGGTGTATGATATACTCAACAAAAGGTATTTGCAATGAAAAAGAAAGCCAAAAGATCTAACTTTTTATCCTCCCTTGTGCTACTAGCTTTTCTGGTAGCTGGGTGGGTAACTTTATTTACACCGGTACCTGTATCGGCTTTAATAAAAAGCTGTTCAGATGGAACCTCGATACCAGATGGTACACCAGAAGACGATGCTGCTCGAGTGCAGTGGTGTAAAGATAATAATCATGGGGGCACTCAGGTTTGTGATGAAACTGGTAAGTGTGACTTTTCTGTCTATGGTGCGGCGGATGTGCAAAGCACGCCATTCTACAAAAAACTAGTTACGTACATCAACTTATTTTCCACTGGTATAGGTATACTTGCAGTGTTGAGTTTGGTGATAGCTGGTATTCAATACACAGCTGCACAAGACAATCCCCAGTCTATAGCGGCTGCGAAGGAGCGAATTACCAATGTGGTAATCGGTATAGTTCTGTATGTGGCTATGTATGGACTCCTTCAGTGGCTCATTCCTGGGGGCATCTTTAATTAGCTAGACAACATAAAGACTTTGTTCTAAAGTAGTAATCAAGATGATACAAATACTAACAGACACCTTGGCATTAAAGTATTTCGCTGCTTGCGCAAACGAACAAAGTTTTTTGGGCATACAGGGTTGGTATAAGTATGTTCCACGAGGAACACAATACTCTAGTGACGGCCAACCTATTGGTTGTCAGTTAGATTTTGGACAAGCAGGCGGACTCAACGCCGTATGGCTCGTAGTAGCGGGTATTCTTGATATTCTTCTGCGCGTATCTGCCATAATAGCGATAGTCTTTTTCATCATAGGAGCCTTTAAAATGGTAACCAGTCAGGGGTCACCAGAGGGTGTAAAGAATGCTCGCAATACCATGGTTAACGCACTGATTGGTCTCGTTATAACTGTAGTCTCTGCTTGGTTTGTGAGCTATTTAATGGGTACGATACTAAAATAGGACTAAACATGAGCCATACCTGGAAGAACATAGTCACACACATTAATAAGACAGCCGCAATATTTGCGGTAGTTGCTGTGTTTGCGTGTATTGGCGCGTCAAGTGTATCAGCGGCTCCTCGGTCATTTCTTGCAATACCACTAGTGAATAGCGCGCAACTCATTAATGACAGTGATGTCAACTTGCCCAAGCCAGATCTGACTGGTAGTAATAGCACACTGGTTAAGAATGTAACAAGTTTTGTCTTTGGGGGTATGGCCATTATATCTGTCATCTTTGTCGTAATCGGTGGTCTGAAATATACACTTTCAGGTGGTGACGCCCAGGCAGTTGCCAGCGCGAAAAACACTATCCTCTACGCAGTCATAGGGCTTGCGCTAGGCGTATCTGTATTTGTGATTGTTAACTTTGTATTAGGTAAATTATAGTGGCAGCTTTTATGGACATCAAACGGGTAACAGTTCTTTTTCTAGTCTTCTTATCCATTCTGGTAACTTCCCCGCTCTTGTCTTCGACAATTTTTGCGGCGGATATTAATGACGGGCTCTGCTCTGAGTTCTCGCAGGGCAAGATAAAGACACAAGACTCAGTAAAGCCCGAGTACTGCGAAGGACAAACTGATATGCAGGGTAAGAATCCTTTATTTGGCGCTGGGTCTCTTGGGAATACTATTATACAGACTATTATATTCTTCGTAGGCGCCGCTTCGGTCATTATGATCGTAATCAGTGGCTTCCGTTATGTCATATCTGGTGGTGACCCCACCGGGGTAGCAGGAGCAAAAAATAGCATTATCTACGCAGTGGTCGGCTTGGTGGTCGCCATTTCTGGTCAGATCATTGTCAGTTTTGTACTCTCTAGGCTACAATAGGATGGAATTTAAACAGGATACTTTCATGAACGCACTAAAGATAAAAAAAATACTCACCATAGGCCAGGGTTTTATTGTTGGACTTGTTATGTTTTTTGGAGTACTTTCTCCAGCTTTGGTTTTTGCGGTTGATCCTGCGCCAACAGCTGCTAAGACCGCCGCTTGTGCAGGTGTAGAATCGGTAGGTGGTACTTGTGACGAAGCCACTGCAGACAAGGGTGTGAGCGATATATTTAAAACTGTCATAAACATTCTCTCAATTATTATCGGTGCCGTCTCCGTTATCATGATCATCATTGGTGGTATACGATATGTTGTTTCTGGCGGTGACTCAGCCGGAGTAGCTGGTGCGAAAAACACGATTCTCTATGCTGTCGTTGGCCTTGTGGTGGCGCTCTTTGCGCAGGTCATAGTGCAGTTCGTACTTACCAACGCACAGACGACTTAATCAAGGAGTGTAATCAGAAAAGAAGACGTCACTGGGTACTTGTCGAAGTTAGAGAAATAGCCTATAATCACAAACAGAAACGTTAAATGAAAGGAAAGAAATTAAGATGAAAACTTTCATCAAAAAAATGGTAACAACGGTAAGTGTATTCTTACTAGTAGCAGCACCTGGTACCCTAGCAGTAACTATGCCAGTTCATGCGGACATTGCCGCAGGAGTATGTCAAGGTGTGGTGTCTACGGGTACAGATAGTTGTGTGGAAGATGACGCAGACGAGGGGTTTGCAGCTCTTATGACTCGTATTATCAACATCTTCTCGATCGTAGTTGGTGCTATTTCAGTCATCATGATCATCATCGGTGGCTTCCGCTACATCATCTCAGCTGGTGATAGCAACGGCGTAAGTGGTGCGAAAAACACGATTCTCTACGCGGTTGTAGGTCTCGTGATTGTACTCTTCGCTCAGGTGATTGTTCGCTTCGTACTGACGAACGTTTCTCCTAGCTAGGTAGACATTACCAAGCAAAAGAAAATAGCCCGAGAGGGCTATTTTTTTAAATAATTACACTGTAGAATGTACTAAAGAAGGAGGTATGGATGTTCGAAAAACACAGAGTTCTTATTGCTACGAGCACACTCCTTATGGTGTTAGGATTTTTTACACTTGCTATACCTTCTGTAAAAGCTCAAGCTCAGCCGCAGCCTGCTCCTGCACCAACTAGCAATAGTATTGCGAATAATGTCTGCAGAGGTCTACTTAGTACCGAGGGTACGGTGCCAGGGCCTGATACTACCGTTGCCTCTTGTCAAGAAGATGGAACCAGTAGTTTTAGTAGTTTAATGCAGCGCATTATTAATATCTTCTCTATTATTGTCGGTGCAGTTTCAGTCATCATGATCATCATCGGTGGCTTCCGCTACATCATCTCTGGGGGTGATTCAGCTGGAGTCTCAGGTGCGAAGAACACCATCCTCTATGCTATCGTAGGCCTGGTGATCGTACTCTTCGCTCAGGTAATCGTTCGCTTTGTACTGACGAACCTCACTAAGCTCACGTAAGAGGCCTACTACTCGAGAGTGCAAGGGTATTGCTCTCACCTATTTAAAAAGCTCATACGCGATGTATGAGCTTTTTAATGCTACACAATTAGCAGAGTCTAGCTAATAGTAATCTTCTTAACTGTTTCTTGTTTCACTTTTGTGAATGAAATGCTCAAGACACCATCTTTAAGCACTGCTTCAATTTCATCCTCTTTCACTGGCACCGGTAGGGCTAGTGTACGGCTGAACTCACCCCAGTAACATTCTTGAATATGATAGTTCTCAGCATCAACTTCGTCACCGCTCGAGAGAGTACCTTTAATAGTAAGTGTATTGTCAGAGATACTTACATCTAGGTCATCACGGTTTACGCCAGCAGTACGGGCTTTTACAACAAGTTTTTCTTTTGTTTCGTAGACGTCCACTGCCAACATACCCGGCATGTCTTGTAGGCTGTCTTCATCCCAGTCGTCATTACTGCCAGTTGCAGAAACGGTAGCTGGTTCATCAGCTATACCAAGTGGCGTTGGAACAGCCTCTTCCAAGAAGGCAGCCGTAAGCTCATCTTCCATTAGTAGATCGTTGTCATTTTTTTGGCGTCGTGCCATAGTGTCCTCCACTTTCTCGCAGTTTAATGTAACTGGTTGCATTATAGCTAAAAGGTTTACATATATGCAATAATATCGGCAGAAAGGTGTTGTAAAAATGCATGTTTCCCCTTTTGAACACATAGTTAATTTTCTCGCTCCAGAACACTGTATTCTCTGTGGAACCGAAGGAATGCGGTTGTGCGAGAGTTGTTTTCAGACAAACTTCTCCCCACCACTAGCGCGTTGTTATATATGCAACAAGATCACACAAGATAACCGCATTTGCAGCACTTGCCGCCCCTCTTCGCACCTACGCCGTGTGTGGTGGTTGGGCAATTACGAAAAAACTCTCAAAGATCTCATTTGGGAGATGAAGTATCAGCGGAAGCGTTCGAACGCTCGATTACTTGGCGGGTATTTGGCCCAGCAGCTTCCCTATCTACCCGAAGGGACGATGATTGTGCCCGTACCTACTGCTACGCGTCGGGTGCGTCGCCGAGGGTTCGACCAGGCGGCCGTACTGGCGGAAGGTTTTGCGCGCAAGCGTGGTACAAGGCCCCAGGAACTACTCAGTCGAACAACTCAGACAGAGCTTATTGGTAAAACCAGAGCTGAGCGTACTAGACAAATGCAAAATGCTCTGCGGGTACTACGCCCACTACAGGTATCCGGTGCATCGATTCTACTACTAGATGACGTACTGACGACTGGCGCGACTCTTGAGGCTGCGGCTACTTTGTTACGTGAAGCCGGCGCTAAGCATGTAGATGCTGCGGTCATCGCACGTGCCCTACCTCGCTAGCGCTTCACAAGAAGAGGGAGGGATACACGCTTCGCTACTCCCTTGCAATCATGCTCGAAATACATTTCTGCGCGTGATCTTGGTGATCGAACCTAGATTCGAATCTTTCACTTCACAAGAAGAGAAACGCCCAGACAAAAAGTCTGAGCTCTCCTCTCCTGGCGGAGAGGGAGGGATTCGAACCCTCGGAACCTTACGGCTCACCGCTTTTCGAGAGCGGCCAGTTCAACCACTCCTGCACCTCTCCATCACTCCTAGTTTAACAGATACCCAATCAACTCGGCGCCCTAAAAGAGGTCGGATCTTTTTTCGGTAGATCGTTTTTATACGACAAAGGGCTTATACTAGGAATCATGAAAAACTATGCTGCAGAAACTATCGGCAGCGTTATGTCTACGAGTGTGCCAACCGTACGACCAGACGCTACCTTAAAAGAAATATTACATCTCATTATGACTCGAGGTTGGGAGAGTATCCACATGGTTTATGTGGTAGATGGGAATCAGAAACTACTGGGTCAGATTGATCTCGAACAACCAGTTGGGGCAGATGTTACGGAGATTGCTAAGCATTTGATGCAGCCCGTTCGTAAGTGTTTACACCCCGAAACAGATCAAGAAGCAGCGGTTTTTATGGCAGTTAAAGACGATGTCTTAACCATACCAGTTATTGATAGAGGTGGCCATTTGCTAGGCAGTATCACTGGGCGAACAATTATAGATATCATGCACGAAGAACATATTGAAGATGCCCTGTTAACTTCCGGTATTCGCAAAAGCAAAACCGGTGGTCAGATAGCCAAATTGGCCACTGAACACACGGGTTTGGTGGTGCGTTCCCGCGCGCCGTGGCTACTAGTGGGGCTCGTGGCTGGGTTGGGCTTGGGTCTGATTTCTAGCTTCTTTGAAGAGTCACTTAAGCACTCTATCGCACTCGCCTACTTCATACCTGTTGTGGCTTACATTGCCGATTCGGTTGGCACACAATCTGAAGCGATTGCGATCCGTGCACTCGCTACCCTCAAGCTTGATTATAGGAAGTATTTCTTCAAAGAGGTTTTGGTCGGCCTTGTCCTTGGAGTGGGACTGGGTATTTTAGGTGGTCTGGGAGCTGTTGTCATTAGTGGCTCCGCTACTATCGGGCTTGTAGTTGGCTTATCCCTGTTTGTTGCAAGTACGGTGGCTGCAGCTCTTGCAACCCTGATACCTTTCATTTTCAAAGCACTTGGCAAAGATCCAGCTCTGGGTAGTGGCCCACTCGCCACAGCCCTACAAGATCTTATCAGTGTACTTATTTACTTCCTTTTCGCAATTGCACTCATCCACTAGGGTATCTCAAACATAATAAAAGGATGATTCTTATGGAAGCATCCTTTTTAAAATATCTGTTTGGTACACGGTAGTAAACGAAGTTAGAACTTTATTGTAATTCAAACTTCATTCAGATTCTGGAGGCTTGGCGCCTATTTCTTCTAGTTTTTGTTGTAGCCATAGCCGAAATGAGGCTTCAGTTTTGTCTCTGATGTTCTGCCTAGCAACTGTATCACTGACATCTCTATCAGAAGCTGCAAGAAAAAGACTAAACTCATCTGCGATGCCATCTGCTTCATCAGGGAATATTGGTCCTTCAATCGGGGGCTTGTAATATGGAACGTCACTCATAATGTTATATTAGCATAATATCTATAAATTGTCAATATGGTACACCCGACAGGATTCGAACCTGTGACCTCTGGCTCCGCAAGCCAACGCTCTATCCATCTGAGCTACGGGTGCTTATTGCCCCGCCGATGGCGGGACGTCTCTTGAATTACTCCAAGAGCTAAAATTTGAGGTACTTTCTGTTTCGAGAGAGACAGAACAGATGTGAGTGTACCATAAAACAAGCCCACTTACTAGGTTTAACGGCTAGAAACGGATCTTTCGCATAAAGGTATCTATGGGGTCGGCTTCGCGTTCCTCAGCGGGTAAGTGACTGGCGAGCGCGTCAAATATCTTCTCACCGTCAGTTTCGGCAAAATAAATGGTAATGTAGGGCATAAAACGCTTCACTGGTTGCAAGATAACGTTATAGAGTGCTCCCTCTTGGTGAACGCTAAACGATCGGAAATCATCATACGAATAGCTCTTTGGCCCGATCTTTAAAGTACTCGGAAGGAGTGTGTACGTCAGAGTGCGTGGTTTTTGCAAGGCGTACGCACCAAATGCCATTGCAGCAATAATAATCACCCCTACCGAGAGAATGCTTTTACTGAGAAGAAAAGTAATACCAGACAAAACAATTGTGGCCAACCCAAGTAGAACAAACCAGCCAAAACCCTTGTGATGGTCGATGAACTCAGAGGCATCCCACTGTATGATTTGATCTGAAGGAGCTGCCGCTACCAGGGGCGCGTGCTCAGCTAGTGGAGCCTGCGGTGCCGCTGGCCCACTGTATTGAAAGTTCGTATTTCCACCATCCGTATCCATAACTTTAGTCTACCGTAAGCGGTATAAATGCGCAATTTGATATTAGCCTATTGGTCTTTGCCTACATCTGTTGGTATAATATGGCGTGCTCCTACGAGCTTACGGAGAGGTGGCCGAGTGGTTGAAGGTACCGGTCTTGAAAACCGGCAGGGTGTCAAAGCTCTCGAGGGTTCGAATCCCTCCCTCTCCGCCAGGAGAGGAGAGCTCAGACTTTTTGTCTGGGCGTTTCTCTTCTTGTAAGGTGAAGGATCTGAGCCGTAGGGTTTGGGTCATGCTAGAAGTTATATTGATAAAAAAATAGCGGCCGAGGCGGCTATTTTAGTTTCGGGTGTACTGATGTTATAATTCAGAAAAATGATTCAATATAACCAAAAATCAATCAAAAGATACCTCATATTAGTACCTGCAACCATCCTTAGCTACGTGCTTGTATTTGCTGGTCTTTGGGGAGTACTAACACTCTTGACGCCATCCGATGGTTTTGACGTGTTGCTATTCCTCGGTGGTTTCCTGGTTATTCTATTTGCAACACCACTAATGAGCTATCTAGCTATACGATTTTTAGCGAAATATCTAAAATACAATCAAGCGAATAAAGTGGCACTGCTCGGAACGTTTATACCTTACGTCTTAACGGGATCAATATATCTTTTTGGGGTTGTCGTACTAAATGTGGCCATGAGCGATAACCCAATCGTCAATCTACTCTTTCTGACGGGTTTGCTGACTGCTATTACGACTGCTTGCTACTGGATTATCTTCCGAATTGTTGATCGGCCAATTCACAGAAAACGACAGAATCTGGAGGCCATATTCTTGGTAGTTTTCGTAATATTTATTCAAACGATGATCGCTCAAACAGTGGTTACAATGATGAGCTCGGAATACCGGGGGCGCAGTAGGGCTGATCAATCAGAGGCTAACTCAGGCTCGCGTGGAAAAGTACCTTTTGATATTCTTGTGCCAGAAGATAATCCGCGCGTCACTTACAGCACCCCAGTTTTTTATGCAGTAGGGCCCTTCGTGCAGTACGAGGTGCAAGTAGAAGATGTAACCAAGCTAGACGTGGCATTATACCCAGAGTCCGAAGCTCACACATATCTTAATAATCTTGATCAGTGCAAGCGAGTGGCAAGTACCACCAAAGAGACATACTGTCGAGCGGTCACTACCCCAGGTGGTCAGGCAGTATACATAAATATGGTTGTAGGCTCGCCAGCTGCATTCGGGTTTGTGCAAGACGGGACACTCGTGGCTGTTCAGGTCTTGAGTCTGGGTGCTGGAGATGGTGTTGTGTCTATCTCGGATTTTGCAGACAACCTCATGGTCTTCCCTGAGGATGAGGTGATAGTACACGAAGAATGATACTGACCCCTCAATGCCTAGAGATGTTAGACTGTAGCCATGGAAGACTCAATTTTTACCAAGATCGTTAAGGGTGAGATCCCTTGCTACAAAATTTACGAAGATGAGCTGACGCTAGCTTTTTTAGATATTCACCCCGTGCAGTCGGGTCACGTACTGGTGATACCAAAAGAACAGATTCAGTTCGTGTGGGACTTGCCAGACGAACTTTACCTAGCCCTTATGAAAACTACCAAAAAAATCGCACTTCATATGCGTGAAATTTTACCTCAACAATACATCAGCGAACGTATTACAGGTGTAGATGTCCCCCACGCTCATGTGCAGCTGATCCCTTTTGACGACGCCTTATCTGAGCTCAGTGTTTCGCCAGATATGAATGCCGAACCTAACCATCTTGCTTTAGAAAAAATGGCTCAAATGCTCAGATTTAATTAAAAGTTAATCTTAATATGATTAATTGGGTCCACAAGTATTTGATCTTGTGTACTGAAATGGTAAGGGGTGTGGCGTAGGGAGTGATAAGGTGTATAACAGTTTCCGTGATATCAACGTAGCCAAAATCTTGCAGATACCTGGCAAGTTTGATCCTGACGCCATCGACTACACTGTTGCCACTCGGCCCTTGACCCCTGATGAGCGCCGTCTGATCTGTTATTTTAAAGAAACTGAACATGCCGTGGCTTCTGGCTACCATAAAGATATTACTGCTTATCGTAGCGGTATCACCCCTGGTATTATCGAAGAATTTATGGAACGTAGATGGGTTACCGAGGAGACTAGCCATGGCAATGGTTTGCAGCGCCGCTTAGGGGCCGATGCCCACCTGCAGGGTATGGCACCAGAGTTACTCATCAACAGTAGTGAGCCAGACCGCGGTGAAGCAGAATTACGTCTGCAAAAATGCGTACTGGTGCTCAAGAGATATGCGCTTAAGGGTGTTTTGGGTGCTGCTCATCAGACTCCTTTTGACGAAAAGTTAACCAGTCTGGTTAACGCGCTTCATATGACCATTGGTGGTACAACCGAGCTAATGGCCAACCGCTCCTATGGTTTCCTAGGGGATCTTACTCAGGACCCAGTACTTCAACAGATGATTCCCGACATTCGGGCCGATGAACGTAAACATGAAAGCTTTTATTTTGCGCTAGCCTTCCAGATTATGGATGATGACACTTTTATACGTTCAGTAGTTCGTGAGCTTCTTCCTCGAGCTTTTGCACCAGTAGGCGTGGGCCTGGGTTATCACAAGCTTGAAACCTTTGGTTTCGTGGCTGACCAGATGCAAAACCATAAACGTGGCGGCAACGTCGCTAAGGATGTAGACGATGTCCTGAGCGAGCTCTTATCAGACCCTACGCTGAGCATTGCGACCGATGGGGTGGCAAAGGCTACGGCAATCTACCGACAGAGCAGAGAGCCTCTAGCCACCGCCTAGTTAGGCCTAGAGATGTTCAAGCTGATGAGAGATGTGGTCTACTTGCTGCGAGGCCAGCTCTAGCTGTTGTCTAGTCTCAGCTACAAGCTCTTTGGGGGCGTTTTGAACGTAACTTTTACTAGCTAGTCGTGCCTCAAGAGTTGCCGTCTGCTGTTTGAGCCCATCTAATTTGGCCTGCAGGTTAGTTTTGTAGCGGGTAATCTGATCGTCGTTGAGGTCTAGCCACACCTGTTCGTGGGTGCTCGTGAGGCGCAGTCCCCCGCCGTCTTCAGCTCCCTCTACATAACCGCAGCGGATCATGCGCCGAAGTAGTTCGGCATTCTCTAGAACCAGGGTGCTATTGGTGGTGGCTAGCGCCACGTCTTTATCCCCGATAGCGGCCAATACTTCCCTGCTTTCAGTAATAATATTCTGTAGCTGCTCAAAGTGTAGTGCCTGTGTGGCGTCATAGTCTTCGCCAAGCTGCCATTTAGTCGTAATGAGCATATCTTCGTCTTCTGGATGCCAATCAAGTGTTTGCCAAATCGTTTCAGTTACAAACGGTGCGAATGGGTGTGCCATGACGAGGCTAGCTTCGAGTACCCAGAGCATCGTATCGGCGCTGTAAGCAGTTTTTGAGGCTTCTATGTACCAATCGGCTACTTTGTCCCAAATCGCGTGGTAAACGACTTCTGAGGCCTCTGCAAAGCGATATTGTTCTATGAGTGTAGCAGTGGTTCTTTTAGCTTCAACTAATTCACGAATAATCCAGTGATCGGCTGGAGTTTGTGGTTTTGGCTCACCTGCCTCGGTGATCTGATCACCCAAGACATTTTCGATGTAGCGGGCAATGTTCCAGAGTTTGTTGCAGAAGTTTCGGCCGGCAACAACTTTGTCAGTACTAAACGCTTGGTTTTGGCCTGCCGAACGAGCACTAATAAGCCCCATTCGGGCTGCGTCAGAGCCGTATTCGTCGACAATTTCTTGCGGACTTACAACATTACCCTTACTTTTGCTCATTTTTTGACCCTTTGGATCGAGTACCAGGCCATTTAAATAGACATCTTTAAATGGTACCTGATCTGTTACGTACAGTCCAAGCATGATCATGCGTGAAACCCATTGGTATAAGATATCAGCTCCAGTTTCCATCACTGAAAGTGGGAAATACTCTTCCAATCCACCATCTTTTGCAAACAAAGTTGTAATGAATGGCCACTGCCCACTCGAGAACCAGGTATCGAAAGTATCGGCATCTCGTTGGTAGGTTTTGCCATCTTTTTTGATCGTTTCTTCCGTAACTTGGGTATCAAAGATCCAATCAGATGGATCCTCGGTGTTTTGGAAGGCAGGAATTGGGATGCCCCAGGGAATTTGCCGTGATATGTTCCAGTCTTTGAGTTGCTCCAGATACTGCACGAGTACTCGCCCTTTGTTTTCTGGTACAAAGTTGATTTCTTGTTTATTGATGACTCGAATCGCCCGCTCAGCGAGTGGTTTCACCTTCATAAACCACTGGTCTTTCAAGAGCGGCTGTATGACTGTCCCACACTTATAGCAGTGGCCTACGCTATGACTATAGGGTTCCTCGCTTGCTAGGTAGCCTTTTTTTGCCAACTCCTCTACTGCCTTTGCGCGGGCTTCATCTACGCCAAGGCCTTGATACTCTTCAGGAGTGGCTCGGTTCATTTTACCGTCGAAGCCAATAACGGTTACTCGTGGTAAATTGTGACGCTCTCCTGTTTCAAAATCGTTTGGATCGTGTGCTGGAGTGATTTTAACGGCACCAGTGCCAAATTCCATATCTACCATTTCATCAGCAATAATCGGGATAGACTTATCGGTAAGTGGTAATAAAACTTCTTGCCCCACGAGGTTTTTATACCGCGTGTCTTTCGGGTTAACGGCTACAGCTACGTCGCCAAATAGAGTTTCTGGACGTGTTGTGGCTACGATAAGCTCGCCGTCTCCATTTGTCAGCGGATAGCGGATGTTCCAAAGATAGGACTTTTCGTCTTCATACTTAACCTCTATATCTGCAAAGCCTGTTTCATGCTTCGTACAGTAGTTAACTATACGTTCACCTCTGTAAATAAGTTCTTCGTTCCACATCTTTTCAAACGTTCGGTAAGTTACTGCTACAACGTTCGGGTCAAGCGTAAAGGTCTGTCGACTCCAGTCACAGCTCGCGCCCAGGGCACGGATTTGTTTTTCCATATTGCCACGGTGCTTGGCTACGAAATCCCAGGTTTGTTGGTAAAGCTCTTCTCTGGTGAAGTCGAATCTGCTCTTCCCTTCTTTCTCAAGCTTTTTTTCATACACAATCCAGGTTTCAAACCCGGCATGGTCAGCACCCGGAATCCAAAGTGCGCGCTTACCTTGCATACGGTGATAACGGATTAAAATATCCTCTAAAAACATGATGAGTGAATGTCCAACATGCAGGTCTCCGTTGGCGTTCGGTGGTGGCATAACAATACTGTAAGGCTCCCCTTCTCCTTGGGGCTGGAAGCTACCACTGGCTTCCCAGAGGGCGTAGATATCGGTTTCGTATAGTTTTGGTTCGTAAGTTTTTGGTAAATTCATCTTATTGCGGATCCTTCCTCAAAAAGTTTATATATAGTTAATTATTGCAGCATCTACTTGCATTCATGTGAAACTTGGGTTGTAAATACTATAGGCACCGTGGCACGATACTTTTTGAGGAACCTAGATGTAGACAATAGCTATTTGTACACATATCAGATCAATTGTAGCAACTAATGACCCCTAGAACAACTGGCTACGCTCTAGAGAGGCCAGCTTGGTTTAACTTCAAGATCCAAGGGGTTAATGGGCTCCACAGAAAGAGACTGATAGTAAGCTCGGGCGCCGATCATAGCAGCGTTGTCGGTACAGAGAAGGGGAGGGGCATAGTTAATCTCCAGAGGTAATTGTTTGGTGAGTGCCTCGCGTAGGGGTAATGAGGCCGCCACACCACCACCAATAACTACTGTTTTTGGCTGAAATTCTTGGTAAGCGGCTTTAGTTTTTGTAACAAGATATTCAACGGCGGTAGCCTGAAAGCTAGCGGCAAAGTCGGCTTTCTGCTGCTCCGAAAGCAGTGCTGCAAGCTCAAATGAAGGGAAATCATAGGCAACATTACATTCTTTTTGAACCGCTCTGAGCACAGCAGTTTTAAGACCAGAAAAGCTAAAACCGTAGGGGTCAGAGACCTTTGGAGTTGGGAGTTGATACCTTCTTGGGTCACCGTTTTTGGCTGCATCGGCTACGCTCGGACCACCAGGATAGGGGAGTCCAAGTACTTTGGCAACCTTATCAAAGGCTTCGCCCACGGCGTCATCTTGAGTACGGCCAATTACGCGCCAATTGGTATGACTTGTGGCGTACATCAACTGGGTATGCCCACCACTCACAACGAGAGCTAACACAGGAAATATCGGTTGATTAACAGGATAGGGGATTGGTAGAGGTGTTCCTTCGGTAATCCAGTTGGCGTAGACGTGTCCCAAGATGTGGTGAACTGGATAGAGCGGTTTTTGTAGGCTCCAGGCAAGTGTTCGTGCTGTTAGCACACCAATGAGGAGTGAGCCGAGCAGGCCTGGGCCTTGGGTGACTGCGATGGCATCAATATCTTCCCAGGTGTTCTGTGCCTCGTCGAGTGCCTGTTGCACAACGGGTAGCATGACCTCAATGTGGCTACGGGCAGCAATCTCTGGTACTACGCCACCAAAAGCCTTATGGATGTCAATCTGGCTGTTTATGACCAAAGAGAGTAACTTGGAGCCGTCTTTAACCACGGCAGCAGAGGTTTCGTCGCAACTAGTTTCGATAGAAAGTATCTTCATGTACTCGATCAGTATACAAAACTTTGCCTGAGGTGTAAGCTCTAGCCATGAGTTACGAAGTTGCACAGGATACCTCTCCATCAGCTGAGCTCGTCAATCACCTGAACGAATTTTATGATGATTACGTAGTGGGTGCATCGAGTGAGGTAACATTTGAGCACCCGGAACTGGACTACTGGCTACGTGTAAAATATAAGGCCTTTTCTGTCGCCGAACTCACTTTAGTAGAGCCCATTATGCAACCCGAGGAGGGCCCGAAACTTCAGTGGTATAAAGTGGGTTTTGGTAAAAACTTTCATGCCTCAGTTCTACACCATGTCGAACAGATTATAGATGATGACTACATTCATGGAATCAATGAGGTTGAACTCGCTCCAAGCCTCGTATCAAATACTAAAGAGTTGGCGCAAGAGGAGTTCATGCAAACCCAAGTTATTGAATGTGTAACTCTGCATATAGGCGATCGTTTTTTGGCAGTTTGCCAAAAGCTTGGGGCGATGGCTAGCTCTTGTATGGTATGGCTCGGACATCACGGCTACTTGGCGCATCATATTCCAAAAACACAGAAGTCTGATGATACCGAGAGCTGAATACGAGAAATGTTAAATTTACATAAATCCCTCTCATATTAAAGAGAAAAACTGTACTATAGAAGGGTGAGTAATAAAGCTAAAAATCTAGTTCGTAAAGTGATGGGCGGAAAAGTTCTCCGTTATATTGAAGATGAATATCGCCTGGCCCGAGCCAGTTATGTAAATGCTCGTTTTAATTGGCCAGCCAAAGGTATGCGAGTAATTATGATTACTGGTACCAATGGCAAGACGACCACCGCGCACTACGTGTTTTCTATTTTACGGGCTGCGGGCTATTCCGTCGGACTCAGTTCTACGGCTGAATTTAGGATAGACGACCAAGTAGAGGTGAACGATACCAATATGACAGTTGTCGATCCAGTTATTTTAAGACGTCAACTCGCCACGTTTAAGCAACACGGTGTAGATTTTGTAGTTTTAGAGGCTACCAGCCTAGCGCTTGACCAGCATCGTCTCTGGGGTATTCCGTGTGAGGTGGCTATTATGACGAACCTCACGCAAGATCATCTTGACTACCATAAAACGATGGAAAACTATGCCCAAGCTAAGAGTAAGCTTTGGCTACTTGAGCCGAAGCTTTCGGTACTCAACGCTGATGATGCTTGGTTTGACTACTTTCAGCAAAAAGCTACCGGTAAAGTTATGACTTATGGGGAAAAAGTAGGTGATATACGCCTGAGAGATTACCGTATAGAACAGGGTGAGGCCAAGTTTACTATTAAGCATAAAGGGGAAAAGCTACTTCTTAAGACCCAGTTGAGCGGCAAATACAATGCCTATAACGCTACAGCAGCCGCTACAGCAGCCTTTGGACTTGGTATCAGCTCAGAACACATAGAAGAGGGAATAGAAGCTCTGGAGGGTGTAACGGGGCGCTTACAGCGTGTTGCTGTTGCAGCTCCCTACGACGTAGTCGTAGATTACGCGCATACACCTGATGGCCTCGAGAAGGTGTTGATTGCGGCTAAAGAGCTCAGTAAGGGCGATGTCTGGCTAGTTTTTGGTTCTTGTGGTGACCGAGATAAAATTAAACGGCCAATTATGGGTGAAATTGCCGCTAAACGAGCAAACAAGTTAGTAGTTACAGATGAAGAATCGTATTCTGAGGATCCTTTGGTTATTCAAACGGCGATCATCGAGGGTGTTGAGAAAGTTAAAGGTGGCACAAAGAAGCTTACCCACATTCCTGATAGAAAAAAGGCCATTACATACACACTTGAGCATGCTAAAAAGGGTGACCTAGTCTTAATCACGGGTCTAGGCCACGAGCAGTTTCGTGTTAAAGGTGGCACAAAGACCCGTTGGAACGATGCCGACATAGTACAGCAGATACTTGCAAAATAAGCATAATCATGATACAATGAAAGTATGAGCGAATCTCTTCACCAACCAAGACTTTTCCCTACAGAAGAAACCGAGCAGCGGGTTCAGTATGAACTACTACGCGAACACACCCGTACTGACGGCAGCCTCAAGACGACTGAGCAGTTACGGGCGGAGTATGTACATCTTACCGACGAGATAGTGCGACAACTGACAGATGGTATTCGAGTGGAGGATCCAGTATCTGGTGAGTACATTTACGAGAAGCCAGATTACGTTGTTTGGCTGGATAAGTCAGCTCGCCCTGTGGCGTGGCTAACTAGAGACCTTTGGCCCCTATTAGCCCAAGACGAGAATGGTAAAGTACCTAAAATACCCGAGTCACGGTTTGTAAATATTGACCGTGAGCAATGGGTGAACACTGTTGATCCTAACGGCACGGGTATGGTAGATATAGACCGAGTAGATGAATCTGTTATCAGAAGTCTTCGTTCTATTTTTGTAGTTCCAGAATATAAAAAAGAGGGACTTACCGAAGCCATTGACCAGGCACCAGCAGAGCTGGACGGCAAGACGATACTTATTATTGATGAAGTAAAGGCGTCCGGTAAAACATTGGATATTGCCCATAAGTTCTTCCAACGAGCATTTCCGACGGCTAGAATTGGTACCACACACTGGATGCGTGGCATGGCACAGATTGGAACGGCTCAAGGTAATGCTGACCTACCGGTTTGGTACAGGAGTGATATAGAAGAAGGTAGAGGGGTTGGAAACCGTGATCAAAACAGATCACAGCGTTCGAAGAGTACGACTCAGCGACTTGGCGGTTGGTTTTTGAGTACCGCACTAGAGAGTAGGGATTCGCTTTCTGCTCAACTGCGCAGTGAACTTCATCAGCTTGCCCAAGGCGCTCGTAGTGGCGAGGTACTTGTAGTGCCCTCTCACCAGCGTGATGACTTTATTGAGCGCGCAGAACGGCTTAACGGCATGACTCTCGACGAATTTAAGTCGGCGAAGCAAAAAATCGGCGAAATATAACAAAAAACCATGACTACCAACCATTGAAAAGAGCCCCGTTTGGGGCTCTGCATATGGCGCGTGGTGCAAATTGTACGATAGTTAAAACCATCATGTTATGCACTCTGGCTGCCCTGGTTTGGGGATGTCGACGTCGTTGTCGACAGAGCCCCAACCAGTTCCTCAGGTTTCGGAGTCCATCGTGGCAAAACTTGCCCTGGCGCTGTCACAGCACCCGTTGTACTCCTCTGCTGCGGCCTTCTCTGCGAAGATCCGCTTCTCTTCTTTCCTCTGCCCGATCTGCTGGTACTCAGCCTCAACCTCTCGGTTGTTGACGTTGACCCGCAGCCAAGCCTGAAGCTTGGCAATATCAGCCTTCAGCGTGTTCAATCGTGCCGACGCACTGGCTATCAGGACCAGCCGACCGCCGCCCATTACGCTGGCAACCACCTGATACTCCTGAGTAAACCCGATATCGGCCTTGTGAGCCTCCACGATATCGGCCAGTGCTTCATCACGGTTTCCTGTGCTGAGTTGGGCTACGCGCCCGAACTCGTCACGGTAGTAGTTGGGCTCGCACCCAGCTGCCATTGTCGCGTTCTGTTCGAACAGAGACAAAGTGTTCCTCCCAAAAAGAGCATCCGACGGTACTTCCATACGGATATTTCTATTATCTCATCTTGACGAATTATGTCAATACCATTATAATGGTGAACATCATGTTAGAGAGATTCAAGACAAGAGTGGCAGATAAAGACCCAGGTAATTTGGAGGCTATTGATGTTGATTTGCGAGAGAAGCTTGATCAAGTAAGCGAGGATCGTTTCGCGGAAGCATCTGACGCAGACTTGATTGCATCATCACTGGTGTTTGGGCAGCCAGTAGAAACCATCACGATAATGGGTGGTGCAACAGAATTTGTGAAAGTGCACAGACCCCACCTTGATGCGCAAGTAGCAGGATATGTACCATTGCAGTGGATTGAATTTACAACTGACCTTTCAGAGTTGGGTTGTTTTATCGAGGTACGAGGTGGGAGTGAACGGCTGATAGGTACTGAGGCCACGAACGGGGGAAATATACCGTTTGATTTACCTCTTGATAATACACGGGTCATGGTGGCAAAGGCCCTGAATACGCTTGAGGGCGGTATCTTGCTACCATCAGTTAGTCAGCAGATTACATAGAACCTACATTTAGTTATAGGTTAGCACTTGGCACTTGCGAGTGCTAATTTTTTGCGCTACTATTAAAAAGCACATTTGTTAAAACAGAGTAATGATTTAGAGGAGGAAGCAATGGCTCAAAAGCTTAAACCACTTGGTGATAGAATTGTCGCTCAAGTAGAAGCAGCACAAGGTAAAACCGCAAGCGGCTTGTATCTGCCTGATAATGCTAAGGAGAAGTCCAAGGTTGCCAAAGTTCTATCTGTTGGGCCCGATGTAACGGGTATTAAAGTAGGTGACCGAGCAATTTTTAAAGAGTACAGTACAACCGAAGTAAAGGTTGATGGTACTGAATATATTTTAGTTAAAGAAGAAGACGTACTAGCTACGCTCGCGTAGCAGATTAGTTCTCGTTCACGGTTCACCATTCACCAAGGAGGACTGCGAGCAAAAGTAAGAGTTAACAGTAAATTGTAAACGGAGAATGGAAATTATGGCAAAAAAAGTATTTTATGATGACGAAGCCCGCCACCGCCTGCTAAAAGGTGCCGAGGCACTTTATAACGCGGTTCGGACTACCATGGGACCAAAGGGACGCAATGTAGTGATCTCTAAGAGTTTTGGTAGCCCAACGGTGACACACGACGGTGTAACGGTTGCTAAAGGTATTGATCTACCAGAAGATGATGAAACTCTTGGTTATAAAGTAGGTGCAGAACTTATCAAACAGGCTGCAAGCAAGATGAACGACGTAGCGGGTGACGGTACAACTACTGTTACGGTGCTTACCTACCACATCTTGAATGAGGCTAATCGCTTAATTGCTGCGGGACATAACCCAATGCAACTTCGTAAAGGTCTCGAAGAAGCTTCACTAGAGGTACTTACGCAGCTTGAGGACATGCGTGAAGATATTAGCGATAAAAAAGAACGTGTTGCTGAAGTTGCTACCATTTCTGCCGGTGACGCTGCTATTGGCGAGTTGATTGCAGACGTAATCAACAAGGTTGGTAAAGACGGCGTTGTTACGGTGGAAGAGGGTCAGGGCCTGGCTATGGAGAGCGAAGTAGTTGAAGGTTTCACCTTCGACCGTGGCTTCGTTTCAGCCTACATGGTGACAGATCCAGCTCGTATGGAAGCTGTTTACGACAAGCCACTCGTGCTGGTAACAGATCAGAAGATCAGTTCAGTGCAAGACTTCTTGCCAATTCTAGAGAAGATTGCCCAAACTGGTAAGAAAGACCTTGTTTTGATTGCTGAGGATGTAGAAGGCGAAGCACTTGGTACGCTGGTGCTCAATAAGCTCAAGGGCGTCTTTAATACACTTGCTATTAAGGCCCCTGCTTTTGGTGACCGCCGCAAAGATATCTTACAAGACATCGCCACCTTAACTGGTGCAACGGTTATTACTGAAGACCAAGGCTTTACCTTTGAGAACGCAGATATGTCTATGCTTGGTACTGCTCGCCGAGTGATCGTTGACAAAGATAATACTACAATTATTGAAGGTGCTGGTAAGCCGAGCGAAGTAAAAGCTCGAATCGAACAGATTAATACGCAGGTTTCAAATGCCTCGAGCGAATACGACAAAGAAAACCTTGAAAAGCGCCGTGCCGCTCTTTCTGGTAAAGTTGCCGTTATTAAGGTTGGTGGCGCAACTGAAACTGAGATCGAAGAGAAGAAGTTCCGAGTAGATGACGCGGTTGCAGCTGTAAAGGCCGCACTTGATGAGGGCATTGTATCTGGTGGTGGTGTAACGCTTATTAATTTAGCTAGCGCGATTGATGATAGTGCTCATGATGCGCACGCTGCCGGTAAGTCACTACTTAAGGTTGCTTTGGTTGAGCCATTCTTACAGCTTACAAACAACGCAGGCCTCAATAGTGCCGCTCTACTCGCACAGGTACAGGCTGCAAAACCTGGCTTGGGTGTAAACGTAAACCAACCAGAAGCTGGCTTGCAAGATATGAAGAAGATCGGTGTGGTTGATCCGGCTCGTGTAACCAAAGAGGCTATTACGAACGCTGTGTCTATTGCTGGTACAGCCATGACTATGGGCGCACTCGTAGTCGAGATCCCTGAACCAGCTGCTGCATCTGCAGCTCCTGATATGGGCGGTATGGGCGGAATGATGTAACACTCCTTCTGTCGTCCCGTACTTCGATACGAGATCCAGTAAAGTACAAAAAAGCTCCGACTAATCTCGGAGCTTTTTGTTTTAATACTATAAACGATACAAGAAAGAGGCATATGGCATTAACAACACGTAGAAAATGGGGAATAACACTAATTCTGCTACCAGGAACACTTTTGGTGGTGACGTTGTTTATATAGGTACTAGTAAGGTTTGCATTCACCAATACCACTAGCGTAGTGATGTTTCTAGGCTTGCTCTTGTTCGTGTAGTTCTGGATTGAACCTGAGTGTTTCATGTGTGCTCATAATTGTGCCTTTCTCGATTATGTCGATACAAGCGCCGTGTCCTCTGTATCGAATTAGTTTCGTATATACCCGCAGGGTCTGACCATGCTGCTGATCAAAGAGTGCGACCTGAAGCTGGTATTTTTCTACTTACTTCTAATAGCGAAGATCTTAGGATTCAAAGTTGTTGTCAATCAAATTTTCTAATACATGACGCACAATCATTCTGCCCTTAAGCCGCACTCTTCGTTCGTCTCTCGTGTCCGTGATATTGAAGAGACCATCTTCGGTGCGCAATATCGACACTGATCCATCGCTTCCGTATCGATTCTTATTCTTTGACGACCCATCGGGTTCCGTTTCCGGGATAGCGGGTCCTTCGGCTATCTCTATGTTCCACTGGTCGGGTGATGTCCAGCTAAAGTCGATAGAATCACCGCCCGGCAAATTAGTGTATGCGCTCGTAATATCTTGTTGATCTTCGCCGCTCCCAGTCTCAAATGCTTCTCCGTACGTCATGGCTACTTCTTTAGCTAATTGATCTAGAGATCGTAATTCATATAGTTCTTTCATGTATCCCTTTCAAAAGCCCATATTCGAGCTTGTATATACTTTAAAACAATATTGCATGATTGTCTAATTTATAATAACAAAGATAATCATAACAGATATGATAATGTAAATAAAAATATTACACTATGATATACTTAGTGGTATGGAATGGCTCAAATCGCTCGGTTTAAATGAGAAACAGTGCAAATTGTACCTGTATTTACTGGAAAAAGGTGGCCTAACAGCTTCGCAGCTAGCACGCGGTCTTGGCGAGCAGCGTACAAATATCTATCTCATAACAGATGAACTCGTAAATGCTGGTCTGGTTGAACGTGATGGTTCTCGGCCAGTGGCATTATTTAAAGTAACCAGCCCACAAAATCTGCAAAACTTAATGCTGACTCGGCAAAAACAGCTCGCTCACAACTCGAGTCAGATGAAAAATGACCTACCTGATCTGTTGGGGCTATATCACCTGCATACTGCCGAGACTGGCTTTGCTTACTTCGAGGGCGTTAAAGGTTATCTCGCGATGCTAGAAGATATGGTTAAGTCGAGTCAAGAGGTGCGGGTGTTTGGCACCGCGATGCTTAATGATCGACCAGATCTATGGTTGGGGTTGCAAAAAGCGCTCCAAAAACGTGCCCTCCATAAGATCGAGACAAAAATGATACTCGACAACTCACTGAGCACAAAAGTTTTAGTGGATGAGATGCGGCGTAGTCGCGTATCTTTAAAATTCTGGGGCGATACTTTGTTTGAAGGTGAGGTTGCTATTTACGGATCAACGGTGGTCCTAACGACGTACGACGAAAAACTCATAAGTTTGGTTATAAAAAACAAAGCAATCGCCGCCACTTTTCAGTCAATATTTGATACGGCATGGTATGATACTGGCAATACATTAAACAAGAGGTGAATATGTCAAAACGTAAAAAAGTTGGAATTATTATAATTTTGGTACCGTTTCTTATTTTTATTTCTATTTTCGTTCTACAGTTTATGTCACGAGTAGTATTTCGGCTTGAAGCACCGCGATCTGACCTGTCTGCCTACGAAGATTGCCTGGCTTTGCAGCAAAGAGGTGCATTTATAGCCTGTAATATGGAGCCAGAGTCTACAGCTGGGAGTACAGCACATACTGTCATCAATGTCGTAACACTTGTATTGGGTGCGACCGCGCTGCTGAGCATTTTACCTACAATGATCGTGGGTATTGTTCTTATCGCTACTGATAAGACTTCAGCTCAGCCTCAAGTTCCTTCTGTTATGTTGGCCCAGGACCAGCCTACCGATTCTGTCCAGAACGATGATTTGCATAACATACCGCCGACAGATAAGGCCTAGACTTCTCTCGGCGTAGTAGTGTAAGAGGTGCATGCATACATAAAACTACCACTTTGTAGCTAAAGGGGTAGTTTTTATAGTGGTTCGTACTATTGTTGGTTGGCGGTGATGTAGTTGATCTCGTTGATGATATCAAGTAGGGCTTGAGCTCTCTCTTTTTCACCATCAATGCCTTGAGCTGCGTCAAAAGCTGGTTTGATGAGCTCTGGGTCGTCGCTGGCTCGAAGCATCATAAGATACTTATCGAATTTATCGGCTGGTTCAAGATCAAGCTTCTCGATTAGAGGGCGGAGTTGCTCTAAGGCTGAGTTTTTAACGGTATCAAGTTCACCTGCGTCGCCAGTTGCTGAGTTATCTACATGGGCTTCGGCATCAGAGCTGAGGCCCGAAGGTAGATCATTGCCGTCGAAAGTAATACCGGCGGTTGTGTCGGTGGTATCTTCTGGGGTAGTTACATCATCAGTTGGTGCTGATACTGGATCGGGAGCAGGCGTGTCATCGAGGGGTGCGCTCGTAGCTAAATCGGCTGCCGGGCTCTCTTCTACGGGAACAGTATTTGTCACCGCAGGCTGCGTAGGTGGCTGCATGCCAGGAGTGGCGGTGCCAACGCTGTTTGCGTCTTCCAACGCTTTTACAAGTGCTGCGTTATTATTGTCTGCATTGCCGTCTTCTTTTTTCAATGGATTTAAATTCATGGTCCCACCCGTAGTTTTAGTTGCTAACTTATATTGTTACATTTTCAATCATAATAGTACATGAAAGCGCTTATCTTTTGCAAGGGGTCTAGCCGCTACATTTAATTAACTTGGGGTATAATAGAGATATGCTTGATGATTTAAAGTACATTTCCCAGCTAGACAATGACGACGCGCTTGGCGTTGTTGGATATCAGTTCGAGCAGCTACTTTATAGATTTTCAGAGGTTGATATTTCTCATGATACGCCGATTACTCGGGTAGTTGTGGCCGGCATGGGCGGGTCGGCTTTGGCTGCCAACTTTGTACAGACATGGCCTGGATTGATTGTGCCGTTTGAGGTTATTCGTGACTATGCACTACCAGCTTGGGTAGATGAGTACACTCTAGTGATTGCCTCGAGCTATTCTGGTAATACCGAAGAGACTGTCGATGCAGTTACCCAGGCTAAGACACTCGGTGCGCAGATCGCGATTGTGGCTGCTGGTGGAAAATTGGCAGAACTTGCTCAAGCTAATCAATATCCCTTTGCCAAGTTGCCCGGTGGACTACAGCCGCGCATGGCACCGTTCTATAACTTCAAGGCGCTACTGACTATCTTAGAAGGTTATGGGCTTATCAACGGCTGCTTAGATGCAATTGAAGCTACGGCTCGTAAGATGCAAAATACCACAAAATCTTGGCAGGCAGATGTCCCAACCGCTAAGAACCAGGCCAAGCAACTTGCTGAACTATGTGCGGGTAAAACACCAATTATTTATGCTGGGCCAAAGCTCTATCCTGCCGCTTACAAATGGAAAATTAACTTTAACGAGAATTCCAAAAATACTGCGTGGTGTAATCAACTGCCAGAATTTAACCACAATGAATTGCTGGGTTGGACCTCGCACCCTATAGAAAAACCTTTTGCAATTATTGATCTCATTTCCTCATTTGAACATCCTCAAGTTTTAAAACGTTTTGAGATGACAGATAGACTATTGTCAGGTCAGCGGCCCAAAGCGATTGAGGTTTATGCCCAAGGTGATACTTTGCTAGAACAGTTACTATGGGTTATTGCACTCGGAGATATGACCAGTCTGTACCTTGCATTCCTGAATGGCTTGAATCCAAGTCCCGTAGATCTCATGGATAAGTTTAAAAAAGCACTTATCTGATAGAGAAAAGCTAGAAAGTCTATCAGTCGTGACGCAAGGCTTCGATAGGGTCTTTTCGAGCGGCTCGAATGGCGGGCCAAGTACCAAAGATGATGCCAACACCAAGTGAAACCGCGGCGGCTAGTAGGATAATCCAGGCATCCATAGCTGGTTTAATAGCTGTTTGGCTCTGAATAATAAAGCCAATAGCAATACTTAGAACGATGCCAATGAAGCCACCAACCAGACTAATCGCCAGAGCCTCGATCAGAAATTGCATCATAATCTGAGTCTTGGTAGCACCGATTGCTTTTCGGATACCGATCTCTTTAGTACGTTCGGTTACGGTTACTAGCATAATATTCATCACACCAATACCACCCACTAGAAGTGAGATTGAAGCTACGGCAGCCGTAAAACCAGTTAGCATTTTAAAGACTGAATCGGTCGTGCCTACTAGTTGCTTCTGAGTGGTAATCGTAAAGTCTTCCTCGCCACCGTGGTTTTTAGTCAACGCTTCTTTAATGTCGTGTGAGGTAGCCTCGGACTGAGTTCCATCTTCTAGCTTGATATTAATTTGTTGCAGTTGCACAACGCCCTGATTGAGTTGTTTACCAGTTTGTAGCGGTATAAGTACAAGGTCGTTCACTGGCTGGCCAAAATTGAAGCCCTTATTTGTATCGAGTACGCCAATAATGGTAAAGTTTTCGCCGCGGATCTTGAGTGTACTACCCAAAGGGTCTTCAGAGCCAAAGAATTGATGAGCGATATTATTAGCTAGAATCACCGTATTATTATTCTGGAGAGTACCGCCAAAAAACTGACCAGTTACAACCTTTTGTTTTGTAATATCGAGATAATCATTGCCAACAGCTAGCACTCGTGTGTTGATATCTTTATCTTGGCGAGAGATTGCACTGTCTAGCTGCATTGTTCCATCGGCCATGGCAACATTGGGAAGATTGGCTACACTTGCAAGGTCGGCTTCGGTAAGTTGAGCGGTCGTGCTGGCAGTGGTACCAAAAAGATTGCTACTAATGCCGAGCGTGCTCGGACTATTAGTACTAGTACGGCCGGGTATGACGGTGATAATGTCACTACCAAGATCGCTAATCTGTTGATTAACCTGTTTTTTAACACCCTCACCCAAGCCAATGATAGTCGTAACAGAAGTGATACCGATAATAATCCCCAGTAGTGTTAGAAAGGTGCGGACCTTATTACTACGTAGGCTATTGTTAGCCATGCGGATGTGCTGACGGATCATGTGCGCACCCCTTTATTTTTCTTACGCGGAGCCTTCGGTTTCTTACTAACCTTCTTGGTTTGTTTACGTTGTGGCTCAATGGCGCTGTCGGTGGCTGCTGTAACTGGTTCGGCTGATTCTCTTTTTTGTGCCAATATATCTTTGGTGATCTCATTACCAACTAACTCTTCAGTAATCTCACCATCTACCATCTTAATAACACGATCAGCATTGCTAGCTAGGTCTGGGTTGTGCGTCACCATAATAATGGTGTTACCAGCCTCGTGAATCTCTTTTAAGGCAGCCATAATGAGCTTACTCGCCCTAGTGTCGAGGTTTCCAGTTGGCTCATCAGCCAGTACCAAGCTAGGACGATTTACCATCGCTCGGGCAATTGCTGCTCGTTGCAACTGTCCACCCGAAAGCTGATGCGGTGCATAATATTCTTTTTCTTGAATGCCCAAGTATTTTAAAATCTCGCTGGCCCGTTCGTAGCGTTTGACAGTAGACATGCCTCGATAAAGTAATGGCAGGCTTACGTTCTCTAAAACATTCATTCTGCTAATAAGATTAAAGTTTTGAAAGATGAAACCGATGTGGTTTCGGCGGATTTTGGCTCGTCGCCGTTCACTGTGTCGTGAAACATCATGCCCATCAAGTCGATATTCACCAACATCTTGTCGGTCAAGTAGACCTAAGATATTCAACAGAGTACTCTTGCCAGAACCACTCGGACCCATAACAACCAAAAACTCACCCTTAGGAACCGTGAGGTCTACGTTATACAAAGCTCGAGTAGCTCCATTTCCGAGGCCAAAAGTCTTGTTAATATCAGTGAGTTCAATAACATTCATTACACCTTATTGTAACGTACTCATATGTGTAAACCAACCGTAAACACGATAATCTTCATCTGTTAACTAATGTCTCAAAATGTTACACTACTTGAAGGCTAAAAGCGAGGAGAGGTGTCCGAGTGGCTGAAGGAGCACGCTTGGAAAGCGTGTATGCGGGCAACCGTATCGCGGGTTCGAAT
>CAZWBG010000002.1:0-94431 GCA_964632215.1 uncultured Candidatus Saccharibacteria bacterium
CGAATTGTAGGTGGGCAATAACAATTGGTAACGCGTCATACATAGGTTGGTGTATATGGCTATACTGCCCAGTTTTATAGAGCGAATGGACCTTAACACCTGGAATCTTTGTTTCGCCCACGCTAAACAACTCCACCTCTACTTCATTCATCTCCCTAAGACCACTCAAGAGTCCGTCTACTACGGCCTCTATCCCACCATACCCATCAGGGGGGATAGATATCCATGGCGGAGCGATTAGAGCTACCCGAAGCTTTGACATACTACCTCCAAGAAGTTAAATGCTTACTTCTGCATCGGAATACACTACTCACTAGTATAGCAGTATGTTGTCTATTAGTCCTGAGACCATCTTGAGTCACTTGTAATTGCACTGTTTTCATGTATAAATAAACGAATGAAATCTTTTGAAACAAATGATCAGCCTCTATTAAAAACAGTTGACTACGACAATGAAACCACGCCTAATATCAAGCTCCTGCCAGGCGAACGAATAGTCAATATAGAGGACGTACCCTTTCGAATTCCCCCCACTAAAGCCTCTGGTCTCAAAGAGCTCTACCGCCTAACGCAAGCAAAAAACTCTCGGGGAATCGGTGAGTTTGGGCCCGCCCTCGCTTCACTAGCGATCGAAGGTAATAACGCAGAGACACCAGACTCACCAGAGCTACACAAATATGAAGCTCTCTTCGGCCGTGACTCGCTGCGGGTCGCCCTAGATGTCCTACCACAATACCCCAAGCTTACTCGTACCACCCTCCTCACCCTGGCTAAGCTGCAGGGCACGAAGAACGACCTCCACCGTGAAGAGGAGCCCGGCCGCATCATACACGAATTCCGAAAAGCAGATGACCCTATTGCACAGGAGCTAACTAATACTCGTGGCTGGCAGTGGCCATACTATGGATCGGTTGACTCGACACCTCAATTCATACATACGCTTACAAGGTACTGCGCTAATTCTCAAACTGAGGGTGTTCAATTCTTGAATGAAACCTACATTCACGAAAACGGCTCTGAACGTACCATGAAAGAAGCACTCTCAGCGAGTGTGGAGTGGGTCATAAGACGCTTGCAGTCTAACCCTGATGGATTATTAGAGTTTCAGCCAGCCTTTACAGGCAGTACGATTAATCAGGCGTGGAAAGATTCACCCGATTCGTACTTTCATACCGACGGAACGATAGCTAGCCATAAAAAAGGGGTAGCATCTATAGAAGTGCAGTGCCTCGCTCACGAAGCCCTCCTTGGTGCAGCCGAACTCTACGAGGACCACCTAGATAAAAAAGAGGTAGCAACCACGCTGCGCGCGCACGCTGCTAAGATCGAGGAAGTAATCATGAGAGAGTTCTGGATTGACACAGAAGATGGATACTTTGCCCTAGGAACAGACAGAGGTGAAGACAATACCCTACGACCACTTGCTATTAGAACGTCAAACATGGGTCACGCTCTACACTCTCGGCTACTCCTCGGAGATGAACCAGAAATCGTCTCACGCCGTGAGTCAGTCATCAAACAGCTATTTTCGCCTGAAATGCTCAACGCAAGCGGTATTCGCACCCTTGCCACAGATGAAATACGTTTCCGACCAGGCGCCTACCATAACGGCAGCGTTTGGCTATGGGACACCTATTTCATCGCACAGGGCCTACAGCGGCATGGCTATTTTGGGCTAGCCAACGAACTCACACGGAGGATAAGCCGAGTCGTTGAATTAACAAACAAGTTCCCCGAATTTGTTCGTGGAGACAGCTTCAACACCCCTACCCTAAACACTCGACTCATCGATATCTGGGATCCGGCTATTCAAGATGTGAACCGAATCGAACAACCGCCTCAAGAGGTTCAAGCTTGGTCGGTTGCGGCAATCGTTGCGATGAAACATCATCACGGGAAAGTACCTACACGAGCAACTGATCCATCGATAAAAAAATTCGAAGATACCATTCTCAACACCCTTAATTAGACATTATTTTGTAGCGTATGAATAAAACGACCGTACCATTTAGCTGAGTCACGAACTGTGCGTTTTTGTGTTTTATAGTCTACTTCAACCAGCCCAAAACGGGGCCAGAAACCCTCGGCCCATTCAAAGTTATCTAGTAAACTCCAGTGCACATAACCAATAACTGGCACGCCATCGGCCAAGACACCATCCAACGCCTTGATACTCTGGGCAATCCACCACTGGCGATATTGGTCATGCATATCAGCTACGCCACTCTCAGTAATCATAATTGGTAGTTGGTACTTCTGGTACAGCTGTTCAACCAGAGGCTGAAGTTTATCTGGCTGCATATCCCAACCTAGGTCATTGTGCTTATCTTCAGGGTTGTGAATCTTCAACCCAAGCATCCGCTGAGCCCAGTAGTAATTAACGCCCAGATAATCTTGTTGGCGCTTGACTCTCCCAATAAAGAAATCGTTGGCGAAATAATTAGCGACTCTCGCGCTTAGTCGCGATACCCAAGAATCATCACCTGCGTAAAAATAGGTGCAGTTGTGAGCCAAGCCAACCATAGCTCGAGGCTGTTGCTTCTTGATAATTTTATAACTCTTACGGTGAGCATGCGCTAGATTAAGAAGCACCCAAACAAGTGCAAGCTTTGAACCCTCCTGGGGCGGCCAGACTCTCTCATGATAGCTCATACCGGCGTAGGTACCTGGCTCGTTGAGTGTAATAACGTACTCAAATTGCTCACCCATCTGCTTCGTAAGATACGTAACGTACCGTGTAAAGTATTTAACATTCCGACGATTCTTAAAACCGCCTTTGTGCGCAAACCATTCCGGGAAAGTCCAATGCCATAGGGTTATAACTGGTGTTATACCTCTGTTCTTTAGCTCTTTAAAATAGGTTTTGTAATGCTCTAGTGCCTGTTCATTAAATTCACCCTCTTTTGGCTCAATTCGCGACCACTCAATACCAGCTCGCAAAGTGTTAAAGTGAAGACTCTTGGCAATATCAAAGTCACTTTCATAACGCCGAAAGTGATCGCTAGCCTGTGCCGAGACATAACTACTTGGATCAGTCGCCTGTTTTTGTATCTCTGGCCAGACTGCAAGTTGGCTATAGCGTGCCTCGGCTTTACTCGCCTTAAGCTTTGCGGTTTCAAGTTCCCAGACGCTCCATTGGTTATGATTGCCACCCTCTACCTGGTGAGTTGATACACTTGCACCCCATAGAAAATCTTTTGGGAAATGTAGTTTTTTATTTTTTTGTTGACTCATAAATAGAGTGGTTACTTACGAACCCGTTTCTTAGCCGGCCCAGCCACTACCTCAACAAGGAGAACTAATATGAGCATTAATACTGCACTCCAGAACACCCGTGAGGCGGTCGTCTCGACTAGTAATAATATGACTCCAGTTACCGCCACTATCCCCCACTGTAGGGTTCGGCGATACTGGTTAACCCACGTCACAACTCCACTGGCCTTTGTGCCAAAAAGGTTTTCGTGCAGCTTACCTGCAAGTAAACTATCGGTGTAGTGCTTGAGTTTTTGAGCACCCTTTGACGGACCACTCACCCAGGCAATGACTGCTATGAGGATGAAGATCGCGATCATACCTATTAACTGCACCCTTAGTGATTCCGTAACCACAGTCCAGATTTCTCCAGCTGCCACCTGATACGAAGCTGCAACTTGCTCAAAAGCTATCTGACGTGCTAGCCGCAGACTAATTAAAGTAACGAACAGCGCTCCTGCATACAGAAGACCGAGCCGAATAATCGCTCGACGCCGATTGCGTACAGCCAACACCGTTAGCGCACTGAGCACCAAGAAAGCCGTGATCGTTATGAAACGATACAGATCAAGATTCTTAACAAGATTATGGGCAGTTGGCAGCCAGTCCGCCTGCAGTACCTGAATATCCCCTACCTTAGCCGGTAACTGCTTACCCGCCAAAAAGCTAAGAGAAGTGCCCTGCAGCTGGTCGCTAATACGAGTATAGACATCTGTAAGATTGATCGTACCGTCACCCTCATAGGCTTTGAGGAAGTTGATAAAGCGAGATTGAGCCTCCCGGTTAGCCGTAACCCAAAACTGTTTAAATTGCTCACTGGCAAGAATATTTGTAACCTCTTTTTGCGTAAAGCTCTGTAGTTGTTGTGCTAATGGTGCCGCCAAAAAAGCAGCCTTTGGTGGTAATGATTCTTGGGCGATTTGTTCGACAGGAATATTTTCAAACAAAGCCTGAGTAGCCCGAGTAGCCACAGCCTCTCTCACCGCAGGCTGGTCGATTAAAGGACCAACAACACCCATATATTTATTGGTATCCACCAGCGTACGGCCAGTCCAAAATAACAGACTGCCAACAACTAGAAGCACGGTTGCTAATCCCGCGCATAAAATAACCACAAAAATCCGCCAAGCAGAATTCTTACGCAGCGTGCTTTCTTGAACTTCAGATTTAAGTTCATTAATTTGAGATTGTAATTGTCTATTCTGCTGTTGAAGTTTTTTTATCTCCACTGATGATGGTTGCTTATTTTGTGCCATGTACCCTCTTTCTTGGTTCTTAAGGTAATTATAGCACAACAGTAGTACTCATCACTCTAAATCACCAACTTAGACTATCGACTGCCCTCTACTTACTATGCTGCTTTCTATCTAGATGGCGTTGAACTGCATAACGCGCTAAATAACCAATACCCGCAGTAAGAATTCCTACACCAATCAGAATGTAAAAACAGGTGAATATCTTGCCCAGGTCAGTGGTTGGCGTGAGATCCCCGTAACCTACCGTAGCCAAGGTTGCGACACAAAAGTAAACACTGTCGATCCAGCTCCAACCCTCTATCTGCCGATAAAATATAGCTCCAGCAGCAATCACCGTCAAAACAACCAGTAGTATCCGCTGTGGATTGATTTTGTCCAAGACGTTAGTCGTTTGATTTTTTTGTTCCATAAAATAATCATAGCACTTATTTTATAAGAACAATCTATTTCTTTTTGGTGATAATAGCATCCTCGCCAAAATGCTTCTTCAGCCGTGCTCGAATTGAACCTGGGTGCCGCCCAAATTGTTCAGTCAGTTTTTTAACCGTCACACCCTTACCACTCGAAAACAGCGCAATCAACTTCTCGTCATCTGCTTTATTCCATGGTTTATAGGCATTCGGATAGTTCTGCCGCATCTTACCAAGCTTCTCGTTCCAATCGGCCTTTACGGGAATACTCGCGTGCTCCTGGGCTCGTTTTTCAGCCTCAGCCCGCAGATGTTCGAACTTCTTGCTCTGCTCGTGGGACTGCTTACGTAGTATTTCATCTATAGCCAAGGCCTCAGCGCTCACTTTAAGGGCCATATTATTAATACCGATCAAGCTCAGTGTATCTAAACTACGCACGCGCGAAAGCGCCACATAGCCCATACCCTCTACAAACGCTCGCCGTAAGTCTACCCGAGCCGCATCAAGTGTCATTCCCTGACTTTTATGCACAGTTATAGCCCAAGCCAGTCGCAGCGGTATCTGTGAAAGACTCGCCCGCTTCTTGTCTCCATCGCGTAGTTCCCAGCTATCGGGACCGATTGTAAGTGTTCGCCCGCTACGAAGTTCAACAATTGGATAATTTGTTTCTTCCTCGAACCCCACGACGATACCAAGGCTGCCGTTTACATACTTTTTTTCTGGATTATTCTTAATACACATTACAAAAGCGCCAATCTTAAGCGTCAGATCTTCAACAGCCAAACACGAACGCATTAGAGTCTGAACATAGCCCTCTTTGCCCGTTGTCTCCATCTTGTAAACCCTACTATCACCCTCTAATTGAGCGAGGTGTTTTTGGTTAATGCCATCTACGTCGACATTGGTTGTGTGTAGTTCCGTAATCTCACCTTCCAAAACTGCTTGCTGCCGCGTTAGCAAAGTCTCAGCATGGTGGCGACGGATATCTCCGGCTCGCAAGGCATTAAGAATCTCTAGAAATACGTCATCGTTTTGACGATGTTGCTCAGTTAAATAACAGACGACTGGATCAAACTCTTCCCAAACTTGAGACTGGACTACAAAAGAGCTTGGTGGCTGATCACCCCTACTCACGGGCGGTAGCTGAAAGAAATCACCACATAAGATTACCTGCAAACCCCCGAAGGGTTCGTCTTTACCCCGTACTTTTCGAGTAATCTCATCAACCATATCTAGCCGATAGTCGTGTAGCATCGAAATCTCATCAATTATGAGCACGTCGGTTTTTATAATCGTGTCGCGTCGGCCTTTTAATAGGTTTTCGTGGAAATCAGTAGGAACTTGGTCGTGTATACCGATACCACTCCATGAGTGAATAGTGTTTCCACCCAGATGAGTGGCCGCCAAGCCAGTCGTCGCCGTTACCGAAACATGTTTACCACTACGTTTAGCACGGCGAATAAACTCGTTGAGTACGTACGTCTTACCCGAACCAGCCGGACCCGTTAGAAGTACGTTCTTACCCTGTCCCATAATCTCAAGTGCTAAAAGTTGATCCATTCTTTCTAGTATACCTAATATCGAGTGATATCTTATACGTTCCGACTAAATAACAAGTTTCTCTTTACGAGCTTTGTTGGCCCACTCGTCTGCCATTTCATTACCCGGGTCACTGTTATGCGCACGCACCCAGGTGAGCTTGGCTTTAGATTTTTTATAGAGTGGGCAAACCTCTTGCACAATATCAAGATTCTTAATCCCACCCTTCTTCTGCCAACCATTTGCTTCCCATGCAAGTGACCACTTAGTAATGACGTTGATCCAGAATTCGCTATCAGTCAGAATTTCGCACTCAGCTCCTTTGGCGTGTTCCAGCGCGGCAATTAAAGCCTTGCCTTCCATACGAATATTGGTCGAGTCTGGGTCACACCCTAACCGAACCGGTGCCCCATCTTTAATAACTGCAAATCCACCAGGTCCTGGGTTTGGGCTACAACTACCGTCGGTATAATAAGTATTCATATGCTACTTTCCATTTTCTTTAAAATGTTCGTGGGTTTTAATCTCATGCCAATGTTTGGGTACTACTTGTTTAGCATGCGCTCTACGGTGATGATTATCTAGCTCATTAACAATAAACCAAGTAATTGCAATTACAAAAGTTACCAAAAAAACAGCGGCTATACCGGCATGAAAATCATGATACTGGTAAGCCATAGCAAGGAGAATCAAAATAACTGACGGTACGCTAATTAAAATGTGCATCAAAACTGGAAGCTGCTGGTCTCGGTGCTCTAAGAATGTGTCGAGATCTTTGCGTACAACGCTGCGTGAAATTTGTTTGTACTGATCGAACACTGAACTCACCGCAAGACTTGCAAAAATAACGTAGATAAAGCCGACCGGAGGAATCATAAGATACAAAATTGTATTCTCTGCATCATGACTAAAGTAAATACCGTTGTCATACAAAATAAATTTCCAGAACAGCACCGCAAGCAAGCTCACCGCAAATGCCTGAAGCACCACTGCCACGTATCGACTTGCTGCACTTTTTTTCACACTACTCTCCTTATTGATTTTGATTTGTATGCACCCATCATACCATGAGCACAAAGCCATGTATGCTAACAAGGCAATGTGCGAGTCAAGGTATCCATTTGGATAATCTTTGGATCGTATACCAGCGCATGAGTAGCATCGAAAGCTCGGCTCGTATGGCTGCCACCTTTGCCATCTGGCTCCTGTGGCAAAAGCTCACCACACCAACCACTCCAAAGTAGATAGCCGTCACTTTCACGAAACAAAACAGCCACAACTTTGCTGGTTTGTCGAAGTTCATGATCTTTGACAAACTTAGAGTACTTATCTCGCCCGATCCGTTTAGCGTAGATGATATCATCGCTATCAGTAACCTCCACCATACTCGTTGTGCCCACAATCCTGCCCAAATCAACCTCCAAGACTACCTTCTCGCCTACCAACTCCGATTGCTCCACTGCCTCTTTTATGAGTTCGAGTAGATTAGCATTTTCAAGAATGTGCACGGGCATGTTCGTATGCTCCACATCAGCAAAAACTCGCTCCCCGTTTTGACTCGTGCATAAATACTCTCTCACGATTTGCTATCTCGATTATTATTCGGCTCTACTGAGAGTAGTGCTTGGTTTTGTTGGTTCATACTTGATTCGTGGATTGCATTCCATATCGTCTCCACCAATACTGGATCTAGATCTATGGATTTAGCTTTTTCTAAGAGATTATCGAGCATTTTAGTAAATCGTTCTGGCTGATGAGCCGACAAGCCGTAACGTACTTTAATGTCAGTGACTTTTTTGACCAACTCACTCCGCTGCTTGAGGAGTTCCAACAACCGCTGGTCTACCCCGTCGAGCTCAGCTCTCACTGCTGTTAATTCTTCCTGAGTGTTTTTCATATTGCTAGTAATTGTATCAGACTACATTGGGATATTGTTTTCGGACTCTTTTTTCAAAGTGTAGTCTACAGCCGCTAATCCACCGTCAATAGTAATGACCTCACCATTAATAAAGCTTGATCTATCCGAAATAAGGTACTCTACAAGGTTTGCAATATCCTCTGCTCGTGCGTTTCTTCCTAAGGGCGTGAGCCCAGCGGCCTCTTTCGGCATAGTATCTTCTGTCATTTCGGTCTCCACCCACCCCGGAGCGACTGCATTCACGCGCACTCCTGCTGTGCCCAAAATAACAGCCAAAGACTTTGTAAGACTCGTGAGTGCAGCCTTGCTGACAGCATACGCGACAGTGTCAAAAGCACCAGTAGAGCCGTCGGTACTAGCTATATTTACGATAGAGGCACCCGCTCTGAGGTTATGTCGGAGCTCATGTACAATTTGGAGCGGTGCTGTGGTATTTACTGCTAATGTTCGATCCCACGTTTCGAGCGAAAGCTGATCCCACTTTTCTAAATATACCTCACCCGCATTATTAATGATTGCATCAAATTTTATATCTTTTAATTCTTCAAGTAGCTTACCTAAACCTTCTCTTTGAGCGATATCTTGTCTGAAGAAGTAAAAATGTTCTGGCTTTTCTTTCAACATGATATCTACATAGCTGTTTTGCTGCTTATCTATAACGTACAACTTGTAGCCTTGCGCTAAAAGATTCTCAGCAATTGCCCGACCTATTCCCTGCGCACCACCAGTTAAAAGTATGTTTTTCATAGATTTCATTGTAGCAAAGTACTGCCGTCTGCCTGTAGCGTAAGTTCGCTACCCAGCTTCCATATAATGTCAAAGATTGTTCGTTGCTGAGTTGCAAAATCTGCATTCTCAATAACCACTACTGATACGTCAGGCTTAATTTGATAAAATGCTACCGTGTCGTCAAATAGTAGTATCTCGACTTTAGTCGGCAAAGTCTCCGAGCTAATACACCGCACCCCCATACATTGCTCTATAAAGTCTTTAACCTGCGTCCAAGGACCAAAAGATGTTCTATTCGTTAATTGTTGAATTTGAATATTATTCTCCAGGCACATTTTTCGGATCTTCTCCGCCTCACCAAACGGTATAATTTCGCCCAGAGAACTAAGCTCAATGATCTTAATGCCATTTTTACTCTTGGCAGACCGAGCATTAACTCTAATGATCTCTTCTATTTGATTATACCGATCAACTTTCACTTAGAAGTTCCTCGATGGTATCATGCACTGCGCCTGGATCCACCCTTTCCTCAATCATAGTGGCAACCGACAATATCGTCTCTATACTGAGACCCACTATGCATCGACCAAATTGATACATTCTAGCATCCACTCCTACTCCGCAGTCATCTTGGTGCTGTGTTTCATGAAAATATACTGGCTTAGTGTAGTCTAATACCGTCCTATCACCACCGTATGGGTCGTGACTTTCGCGCTTCCGTGGGAGGTCAGCCGATATATGCACAAGATCATCCACGAGTAGTAAGCGATTCCGATTCGGAAACTGCCTCTCACCTCGATTCACCCAGTATCGATTAATACCGACTCCGTATGTTTCAAGATCACTTTTTAAGGCATGGAGGTGAAAGTTGAAACGAACACCACTCATAGCCTCTGATTCGTCGGCAATTGTCCATATAGGCTGGTCCGTCTCAGTACCCTCGGCGTCAGCGAGTTGGACTACATTACCTTTTACTGATTCAGCTGAACGGCTTAACATACCTGGAACTCCTTATCTGTTAACACTCGTATTGTTGCATACTTTTTCTAGGATGTTAAAAAGTTGTCTGGACATTCAGACATTTATTTGGTATATTAAGCACATGCATGTTGATAACTCACTTGAAAATAAAGTTGTCAGATACTTGAAACAACTCGGTCTGGAACGTGAACAGGCATTAGTGTACCTGTTCTTGCTACAGAACGGCCCAAATACCGTTTTAGCGATCAGCAGAGGCCTTAAAACGGGCAGAACCAAGCTTTACCCACTTCTGGAAGAATTAGCCGAAAAACAGCTCATACACGTGCATGAACGGCATTATGGCACCAGTTACGAGGCGCAGCCACCCGAGGTGTTAGATTTTTTGGTACATGAACACGAGCGAAAAGCCGAAGCACTCAGGAGCTCACTGCCAGCAGCGCTTAATATTCTGAAAAATATCAGCCAGGAATCCCCTACTCATACCAAAACCGTTGAGTACCGCGGGGTAGATGGCCTGAAACAAATGAATTTTAACTTGAGCAAAGCGAGTTCAGAGTTTCGAGTCTTCGAACTTGCCGGGCTAGACAAGCACCTTGGAGGCCACTTTGCCCAAAAGATGCGCGAACGTTACCAAGAACGCAATATTAAGAGTTTTGACCTAACCAACAACCCGAACCGCCCAGATGAACCAGGGCTAGAATCACCAAATGCCAAATTCCAATACGTCAACCCAGAAATCTTTAAAATAGAGTTCGAAACCTACATCTATGACAACGTTGTCGGGCTACTTAATTACGAAAATGAAGATATTTTTGGTGTTGAAATCTATAGTGAAAAACTTGCCCGCCAGCAAACTCAACTATTCAACCTCATCTGGAACCAAGCAGCTCCATTCAAATGAGATGTAACGCTGAAATACACTTAACTCGTAGAGTATAAATTGCTTTTCAATATATAATGTTGTATAATTTAATATATGAATGTGCTAGGTGGGGCCGAGAAGCCTCATTTTTATAATATCGTCGAAGGTGTAGCCATTACTGGTAAAGCAGCCTATGAAGATGCGCTATCAAGTGGCGTAGATCCGACTGACATCGTACCACTTGCCGATGTTCTTTCTGGTGAGTCTAAGCCACTCAATCAGGTAGATCGCCTTCATGTAGATGACTGGCAACGCAGCGATCATATCTCTTGGGGCAAGTGGCTGCTAGGCGCAGCATCCGTTCGTCTTACTCGGCAAGTAATGTACAATGCCTACGAAGCTGGGCTGGGCCCGGAGCCGCAACGCATATACTTAAAATCTCGTAACGCAGCGGAACCACATTTTAAAAATATAAGCCATTTTTATCAAGAAATTGGTGCTGATCAATCACTCAAGAAGTACGAGTATGATCACTGGACATTCGGTGAGCTTATACAACGTATTAAAACTCTTGCAGATGAGATGGCTGAGCAAGGTCTAAGGCCAACCGTGGAACAATTCGACAAACTTGCACAACAAGGTCTATGTCCTCGACCCGAACGCATGACTCGCCGATTAACTGGTTGGACATTCGGTGAGCTCATCGATATGACTGGCTATCCACAGGTGCAGACGTGGGATGATGATCGTTTTTTGGAATGGGGTATAAAGTTTACTGAGGCTAATGGACGTTTACCATACGGAGGGGGTATCATCGCAATCGCTCGGCGTTTCCGAGGACCCTCTGAGCGAACTATCGCCAACAAATATGGTGGTATTTTGGCATATCAGAACAAAGTCATTGAAGTATACGAAGCCCAGCAAAAACAAAAATCCGAAGAACGGCGCAAAAAACTGGATGTAATAGAATTAGCACAGGAACATGGCGAATTACCCGAGTGCGTTGCAGACCAGTCCGACCAAGCCAGCATGATACAAATTGCAGCGCGAGTTTGGCTCCTGCAGGCGTTGTTGCCAGATTTATCCCTTACCCAACAAGACTCAGCTGCCAGGCTTGAAAGCACATCGGCGTTTCTTGCGCGCATCCGTCAACATGGTCGTCATCTGACACCTGCCCATATCGAAGTAATGGCTTCACAAATTGGTGTTTTTGATGATATATGGCCACCCGACGACTCATATCTGGAGTACTTACAGGTATAACTCGCTAAAATAAGTTCATCTCTGCAGCCTAGTGGATAAGCTTCGAGTGATCACTTAGCCATAAGGCAATAACTGGAATCTCCAAGTGTTCTACGGCAACTCGTACCGCAAAGTCTTCCAGCTGCTTGGGTGTAGCCGTGGGACGATATCCATTTCGCATTAAAAATATCGTCGATACAGTTACACCACTACGTTTATTGCCATCATAAAATGGATGGTCAGCTATGATATTGCGCATATACACTGCTGCTTTTTCGTAAATAGTCTCGTACTGATCAGCACCAAATACACTCTGTGCCGGAGCCTCAATAACTGATCTAAGACGCCCTTCATCACGCACACCATGAGCGCCACCAAAATCTTCTACCACCCTGAAGTGAAGCTGTAAAATCTCCTCAAGTGCTAGGTAGAAAATCATCTCTGAGATAGATTCTTTAAGGTTTCGCCGTACTGCTCAACAAATTCAGCATACTCACGAGGCAATTGATCTTCAGCCTGTTTCGGCACAGCCGTGATGACCACTTTCACCTCATCACCAGGTAAAATACCCAGCTGTCTGAGTTCCTTTGCTGGCAAAGTAATACCCTTGCTGGAGCCAATTTTTATAACTTTTTGCGTAGTTGTAATCTTCATACTTTCATACTAGCATACACAGTAAAATATTACAATATTATTATAATGTTTACAGATAAAGATACTAGTTACCAAATAATTGTACTAAAGTAATCCTCTACCGTTTCAGCTCGTCGTAGTAGCTCAAAGCTGCCATCTTCTTTTAGTAACACTTCAGCCGAGCGCAGCAAACCATTGTAGTTAAAGCCCATCACGTGACCGTGAGCTCCAGCATCATGTATCGCCAGTAAGTCGCCAGCCATTAACTCTGGTAATGAGCGATCAATGGCAAACTTGTCGTTATTTTCACACAACGATCCTACCACATCATACATTTGATCTTGACCTGTACTTTCTTTACCTAGAACTGTTATATGGTGATAGGCGCCGTACATACCCGGACGCATAAGATTGTGCATAGACGCATCTACTCCCACGTAAGTCTTGTGTTTGTGCATGACATAGCGAACCCTAGTGAGTAAGTAGCCATGCGGACCCGTGACGTACCGTCCGTTTTCAGTAAACACCTGTAATTTTCTACCGCTTTTTACGAGCGCCGTCTCAATCTTTTTTGCTGCTGCAGAAACATCAAAGGGCGCCTGATCTATGTGATAATTGAGGCCAAAGCCACCACCAAGATTAATAAAACTAAACGTGATGTCAGTTGCAGCTTCGATTTTAGCAATAGCATCGAGCAGAAGTTCCGCCGTATCCTCAAAATATTCTGGCTTGAGTTCATTAGAGGCTACCATGGTATGCAACCCAAACTCTTTGATATTCAATTTCTTAAGCTGAGTGAACGTCTCAATCAGTGCTTCTATATTCATACCGTATTTTGCTTCAGTCGGCTCACCAATAATTTCATTACCTGATTTTAAATTTCCTGGATTATAGCGAGCCGCCACTCGTGCAAGTGGCTTATCACCTAAGACTTCCGTAAAAACCGATAATTGAGCAAGATCGTCAAGGTTCACCGTAGCACCCAGCTCTACAGCAAGCTCAAAATCTTCTTTGGGTGTATTGTTGCTCGTATAGAAAATATCAGAGCCTGTGATGCCCATTCTTTGCATCATAAGCAGCTCAGCTCGTGACGAACAATCGAAGCCCATCCCCTCTTCATGTAAAATCTTTAAAATACCTGGGGTAGCAGTAGCTTTTATAGCAAAGTAGTTCTTATATTGAGGTGCCCAGGAAAAAGCCTTATTCAAGACACGGGCTGAAGTGCGAATACCTGCCTCATCGTATACATATATCGGTGTCTCAAACTCCTCGGTAATGGCCTCCGCTACCTGCATATCAAACGGTAGCTGTAGATCTTTTTTACTCATATTGACATCAATTGTATCAGACCAACAGAGTAAAACACACGAGAAAATTTAGTAAAGAGCTCTCCAGGCATACGCATCACCTGCATCTTTTGCGCACACTTCCAGGTCATCTTTTGATCCATCTGCCCCGGACGTATACCATAACGTACCTCGACGTGTTTGATCACACGCTGGCTTTGCTCCAGTAGGAGCAAGTGTAATACTTGAGGTCTTGGCATTCCCATCACTCGCAAGTGTCAACTTACCCGCTTCACTTGTACCAACCATAATAGACCCGGTTTGGTTATTTGTAATATTCGCCCCAAACACATAGGCATCATCGGCCGTTACTATGCCCTTATGCCCAACCACGCCAGACCGCTGGGCTCTGGACTGTGATACAACCCTACCACCCGTAAGAGTACTATCGATTGCTGTTGGAATAGTAAAAGTAGTAGTATTAGCTCCCGAATCATAGACCACATTTGATATTATCTTTGTAACAGCAAGGGAATTTGAAGTAGCTGAGTTGAGTGTAAATATAACAGCATCTCCGTTTACGAACTCATTCGTATAATTACCACCACCTATACGTATAGTGGTCCCTCCAGCATCCACCACAAAAACCCTCTCGATATTACCCACCCTACTATCTGCGCCCATCGCAAACGAGTGATTACTCATGGCTCGTATGCCTGTACCCAGCGCAAGCGATCTTCCACCCATAGCTAAATTAGGGTAACCTCGTACCCCACCACCGCCAAGTGCCGTAGATGAAGCCCCAGCAGCAATAGCTCTATTCCCAAGTGCTATACTAGAATCACCAGAAGAAGAATTTTGATAGCCAACTGAAGTAGAGGCTGTCGCTGATGCCATCGCTAGCCTACCAACTGCTAGAGCTTCATTAGCCCCGGTATTTCCGGCACTTGCAGACGACCCTATAGCCGTAGAAGCAAACGATGAAGCAGTTGTGTCAACACCTATGGCCGTAGATATCCACCCAAGCGCTCGAACACGCCTACCAATAGCAATACTATCGCCAGAACCGGTTACCTCACTATTAAAGCCGATAGCAATCGAATAAGGAGCAGCCGCAACCCACGTATCCGCAGTTCGCTGCTGAATGTCTATACTATTCTCTCCTCGTTCATTACCACTTAAATCGCCACCAACTATTGCTCCATTACTCTGACGCGTGAGTATTCCCGTACCACCAATAGCGAAATTCGTGTCGCTTGAGATAGAACCCGCTACCTGTAAATCTTGTCCAAGTACACCACTGCCCGAAATGTTAATGCTACCAGACTCCTGCGCACCTGGTGTACTAGTCTGCAAGCTCACACAGCTTCCAGCCAAGCAACCGTCTTTACCGGTCACACCCTGAAAACCTTGAGATCCCTGGGGTCCTGCCGGTCCCCGCAGGCCCTGCGTACCCGAAATGCCTTGCATAACAGTATTTTCCTCTTCACCTTCTTTACTACCCTCAGATTCACTGCTGTCCACACTGCCACTATCTGACTCTTTGGATTTATCCGATAATTCCGAGAGTATCTCAATACGCTTTGCAATTAACTCAGATTCACTCTTTAACTGCGCAACTTCCTTTGCAATGTCTTGACTTGCGTATGGGGCTCTCTGATAACTCCGTAAGAAGAACCAAGCGATAAGCCCCGCTGCTACCATTACGCCAATAACCACAACTATATTCAACCTTGTAAAACCCGACTGACGCATACGTTTCGTAAACATTTTTATCCTCCTCCTCTAGATACCACAAGCATAATGTAAGTGTCTATAAGTTGTCAGTAATCAAATGATTATGTCTTGCTATCTACAAGCCCTCTAATCTGTATCTATGGACGATGAACAAATACTGTTTCTTAAAAAGCTGAGGCAACAACTTGTTACGTTGCGTCACGAAAGCAGTATGACACAAGAGAAACTTGCTGAGGAAGCTGGTATTGACAGAGTTGCACTTGCGAATATAGAAACAGGCAGACGCTATCCCACCGTTATCACACTCTATAAACTTTCTCGCGCTCTACATACGCCTCTTCAAAATTTCTTCAAAAGTGATGCATAAACAAGAAACCCCTAGTAAGAGTTCCGTTTGTTTCTCAGATTAATAGTTACATTATTCAAGCTCAACGAGAAGTGCTTTATCATTAGAGTTCACTTCTAGCAGCTCAGATTTGGAGATTGCAAAACGTGATGTTACGAGAGCCCTAATCTCTCGTACTACTTCGCCCAAGGCTGCTTCGCACACCGCTCTGGCCATGGCCGATATATCATCAGGTGTAAAAGTTAATGTGGTAGTTTCTGAGTCTCGGCTCCAAGTGGGCAGCACACTCTTCAGAATAAATCTTTCTTCATGCACCTCGAAAGAGACGCCACCTGTTTGCTCAAGCCTACCTGGAGTACGAGTAATAGGAGAGGTCAACTCTGTCGTATCATCTTGTTGCCATCCACCCTGCTCGGCCATATCTATCAGATCACTAATATAGGGCCGTTCACTTAAAAGCCTCTCTTCTTGCTGGAAGCAAGAACTTGCGGCTTCGTAAAAAAGTTCTCGCTGATAATCTTCATCCGCTCCGATGCGCTGCAAGTAGGCCATCATCAAAGCCAGAAATTCCGGTTGAGTGCTGTGCCTCAACTGCAGCCCGCTCACTTCTACCGGAACAAATTGATGCTCGTACCCTAGGGGATCCACCATAGCCTTGTGATCAGTCGCGTGGAGAATAATAATATCCCCCTGGTCAGCGTAGTCAACAGTAAAGCGTGAACCATCAGGCAAGCTAGCTTGTGCAGCAAACTCATTATGTCCTCGTCTACCACCGCCCAGAGCCACGACTCCGACGTGCTGTAAAAAACCTAAATCATATGTCTCAACTTGCGCTTCATCGCCCCACCATAGGCCCTCAAGGTACTCTATGCCAGCCACACCACAAAGCAAGGCTGCATCGACATCTGTAGCCTCAAGTGTTGCGCCAGTCTCAGGATCTTGCCACACTCCCCAACTTCCATCTTCAGATCGAGCTGCTTCAATATACGCCTGGGCCATGTCTCGTTGCTCTGGGTTAATTCTTGCTAGGTCAAACTTACCCAATTTAACTTCGCCGAAACCGATGCGCGCAGGACCTAAATCATCTAGTTCACTTCTGTCAGTATTTGGTTTGAATTCAAATTGTCTCACCTAAATTACTCGCCTCACTCCCACCGCTTGGCTTATTTTTCTACTGTTTTACCTGGTTGTTTGCTGAAGATAAAAAGATATGCAATTGGCAATATACCCAGCGTATTTACTAGTAAGAGTACGACAAACCAAGCCTTTTCGTTTCGACGTGCCGAGCGCCAAAGCGCCCAACCCTTCCAGCCAAATTCCCAAAGTGCTGCTGCAAGTACTAACCACCAGTATTGATTCACCCATTCTTGTGACATATCTGCCTCCCTATTAATCTACACATATTGTAGCAGATTAGTTGGTGATTATTTCGGGAAGAATCTCTGGGAATTCCCTAGTTGTCATCGTATTACCAAGCATAAAATGTCCGTACGATGGAATATCTCTATAAGTGACATTCGGTAGCGCAGCACTTACTATCTCTAGCGAGGTCTGAGCCTGCTCGTCATCTTGAGAACTATAAAAAACTGTCACACCTTCACGAGTACGCTCTGGCAAGCTAGGATCGACAGTGAAATCAAACAAATCACCATAGTTTCCACGAGGATCAACCCAAGGAGCAACTAAAATCGCCTTTGCCACAATGAGTTCCCTGTCTTCGCTCATGGCTCTGAGAATAAGACCCGCGCCAAAACTAAGACCGATAAGAACGGTTTCTTCGTCAATCGGTAGCCGATCAATTACTTCTTTATTTGCTTCATAATCTGGAGCATACGGCCTAGGTAGTGCAGGTGCCACACTTGGAATACCTGCTCCACCGAGCTCTCTTTGAAGCCACGAAAACCAATTTGCTACATGCGGCTTAGGCCATGTGGGATCTTGGTATCGCTCTCTCTTAGGCTTTCCGTGCAATAAAACTACATTTTTCATAGATAACTCAGTATAACAGATCAACTGCGGAACATATCAGGTAATGGATCGCTGAAACGAACTTTTTCAAGACTCCCTACCGTATCCTCTTCACTAATATGGGAATACTGAGCTCGGTAAGCCACCATCACATCCCCAAATGCCGCATCATCCCACGCGAAACCAAGCTTCTTTGCCACCTCCCTCAGATGATCTTCGTGCTCCCCTTCAATCTCTATATATGGATTGAGCCAAGGCCATTCATCTAGCACCACTTCTACCTCGCCAAGCATCCACGTTTCACGCTTGGATTCTTGAAAAGAGTGAATCTTGAACCCCACAGCTTCAAATAGTGAAACCGCATCATCAAACGAACTAACTTGGTATTCAATCTCTTTAGCGCCATTAACAGAAAGTTCATCAAACTGCTTATATGTCACTGTAACCTTATCCCCTTCGTCACGAACTCGGATATAAGCATTTTTTGCCTTAAGACTCTTCTTTTCATCGTCAATAATTGCTCGTTTCATTAAGCGCATAGGCTGCTCACACACTGCTCCCAATGCCTTAAGTTTGGATCGCACGTCGTCAAAATTAGCATTCAAAAACTTTACTTCGATCTCTTCTTTCATAAAACCATTGTAACAGAAGTATCTTGCGATTCTACCTGTTGTGTTCTGATATCTTTTGGATATCTACCGTTTCGACGACGAGCTTCTTCTTATGGGAGGTAATCTTTAACATACCGATCAGAGCAAGCACTAATAGAGTCGTGAGAAACCAGGAAGCTTTAAAGATCGTAAACTTTTCAGCCACTACGCCGAAACCAAGAGAAAGAGCTACGAATACTATCGAATATATAGTACCCACCGCTGAAGACGCGCCCGCGCGAATAGTCGAAGCAAGCGTCTTATGTAGTTGATGTTCGAGCACAATCGTGACGGCCATAAAGCCGGTGAGCAACATAACTTGTGTGAAGATTATTAGCAGAGCATTCCTGCCGGTGAGAAATAGACTGGTTAAGATCAATACGATCAGATATACGGTGACTATCCTTGGCTTAGTCAATAACCGTGCAACAATACCACTAAACGACGTACTCAGTTGCACGAGTGCACTTGCAATCCCGAAGAATATAACTGGCACACCTACGGCAATATACCATAACTGACCAAATTCAAATGTTGTCCTTACGCCGAGACCAAGCAATACCATCGTGAAGACTATCCAAAATACCTCACCTTTTCTTGTGAGTGCTTTAAAGATCTCACCAACATGACGAAATATTGGCACATAGACTTCTCTCTTGTGCAGTTGTGGCTCTCGAAAACGCATGATAAAGAATACCGAGAGTAATAGAAAGGGTATCGTTAAAAAGTACGTTGCCCGTATTGTAAGTGTTCTGATGATCACCATACTCAACAAGGACCCGCTTGCCAGGGCCACGCCTTCTATTATTCGTACATATCCATAGTATTTTTCGTATAACTTGCTATCACCCGCTTCTTCAAGCAATGTGTCGTATACGATCGAATCAAACGTGCCTGAATAAAGCGCGGCGTACAGTCCCCATAAAGATACTGCGATCGTGTAAGTTAAAACGCTGTTGCTTAGTCCGCTCAGCAGAGTACAGGCAATAAGTGCAATGCTAGCCAAAGCCAGCACACCCTTACGGCTCCATCGGTCTGCGAGTATCCCAGATGGTGTCTCGGTGACAATAGTCACCACCGCCACTACCGCAATACTCAGCCCGATAGTCGCTTCTGTAAAACCTATGCTCTCCATAAAGAATTTTTCGATACCATACCAAAAGACAAAGCCCTGCAAAAACACTGTGATATAAAGAGGCATGAACCTCTTCCTTAAAATCTGCTTCATTTGAGCTTAATTGTAGCAGATTATGTAAGTTCGGTAATCGGGACTCGTTTTTGTTCGGTGGTGTCGCGGTCGCGGATTGTTACAGTGTGGTCTTCTAACGTATCAAAGTCGATGACTATACAATACGGAGTACCAATCTCGTCTTGACGACGGTAGCGTTTACCAATATTACCGTTGTCGTCCCACATGACATTGCCGTGCTTTTCTTTCAGCATCTTGTAAACTTCTCGGGCCTTTTCTACTAGTTCTGGTTTATTCTTCACCAGTGGTGAAACGCAATATTTTACAGGAGCAAGATGCTCGGGTAATTTAAGATAAATCCGTTTTTCGCCGTTAACTTCGTCTTGGGTATAAGCTGCGCAAAGGACTGCCATGAGTGCCCGCTCTAAACCAAAACTAGGTTCGATCACATGCGGAACAAATTTTGTGTTCGTGCCCTTAATGGTGTATTCCATGTTCTTACTTGAAGCATTTTGAATGTTCATTAAATCAAAGTCTGTGCGGTAAGCCATGCCCAAGAGCTCATCACGGCCGTGTGGGAAATCAAATTCAAAATCTATGGTTCGCTTACTGTAGTGAGCGCGGTCTTCCTCTGGTACTTCTAGCTCATGTACCTTTTCTTTCGGCAGACCTAAAGCCCCGCACCACTCCCAAACCTGCTTACGCCAGTGCTCGAAAGACGATTCCCACTCGCTTGGATCAACAAAGTACTCAATCTCCATTTGTTCAAACTCACGAGAACGAAACACAAAGTCACGCGGGCTAATTTCATTACGAAAAGCCTTACCAATCTGGCCAATACCAAAGGGCATGTTCGGATAAAAACTATCTAACACATTCTTGTAGTTAGTAAAGATACCCTGAGCAGTTTCTGGACGCAAGTAGCTGATAGAATTCTCGTCATCCACCGGCCCGACATTCGTTTTGAACATCATATTAAAAGTACGTGAGGGCGAAAGCACGTTACCCTCTGGACTTAAAAGATCATTCTTACGGATCGCTTCATCCATTTGTTCCATCGTCATACCAGTTGGATCAATATTATTATCTTTTAAGATGTGATCTGTGCGGTAGCGCTTTTTAGTTTCGGTATCTTCACAGAGTGGATCAACAAAGGTGTCAACATGACCACTCGCCTGCCACACTTTTTGATTCATCAAGATTGCCGCATCAACACCGTACATGTCTTCGCGATCTTCTACAAACATCTTCCACCATAAATTAGTGATGTTACGCTTCAGGGCTACGCCAAGTGGGCCGTAGTCCCAGGTACCACTTAAACCACCGTATACTTCACTCCCCTGATAAATAAAACCGCGGCGTTTACATAAACTAACAATATCTTCTAGGGAAACTTGGGGAATTTTTTCACTCATATTACCCCGTATTATACCCTATTTTCAGATCAAATGTGCGAAAACAAAAACAGGCGGCCCGAAGGCTGCCTGTTGAGCTGTAAAGAAATGACTACGCTTCTAGTGATCAGAGATGCCTGTTGGTGGCTCAATCTTTACTACAGGATGCTCCCCAGTAGTATTAGCCACTACTGTTCCGCCTAGCTCCATTTCTCGCAAACGCTCGCGCCGGCCCGGATCAACATCCCCAACTGGACGCGTATCGTTATGACCGCTGTCCACTAGTGGTAGATCACCATGCTCATCCGTGTAGTCTGGGAAGTGAGTTGCTATTTTTTCAAGAAATTTAACCATTTTTATACTTTTTATTTTGACCTTTCTACCTTCAGATACTAACATACATTAGCATTAATGTCAATACTATAGCATAAATGTACTAAGTGGCCGAGGTTTGGACTAGCTGTTTGATCAATGTCAACGGATCGGTGACCAATTGTTCGACACCCTGAACTTGCTTTAAGACACTCGGTGGCTGAGCCACTGCGAGCCGTAGAATTTTAATGTGTTCAGCCCTAAATACGCCCTGAGCACTCGGCACAAAACACATACTATCGTTTGAGAAGCCATACAGCATCTCTTCACTGAGCGACTTACCCGTATCGTCAGTTCTCAGATTTGGCTCACGCCCCAGCAGATTCAATAGCCGAGTGTAAAACCATAGCTCAATCAGTGACAAAGGGATAGATTCATCATTTAAGGCCGCGAGCGTAGACTTCAGTGTGTCGAAATAGCTCCGCTCAGCATCATCTTCAATCATAGAATCAATATGCTTCATAGCCTCATAGCCGAACATCATCCGTTGCAGTTGCTTTACAATACAATCCCAGTGCACATTTAAGCGGGTACTGATGATACGTGCCAAATCTCCTCTCGTTTCAATGAAGGTGATAGAACTCTCAGAGAATAACTCAATCCCACCCGCCAGTTTACTTTTACTACGGCGTACACCCTTAACCAGCGCCCGAACCTTCCCTACCGGGGTCAGAAAAGTAATGATCCGATCTGCCTCGCCGTAGTTGGTACGACGCAGTACAATAGCTGGGCTCGTTTGTTGCTTCATGACGAAATAGGCTCCGCTGTTTTAGCAAATTGCTTTTTAACCGCCACGACAAGTTGCGCTGGCTTGGTTTGGGGTTTGTAAAGATACTCAACAACTCCGTAATGCTGCCAGCGCTGCTTTTCCATAGCAAAGTCTCGCTGATGCACGGCACTCAGTATAAACACCGGTATTGCCTGCAAATCGTTATACGAAGCCAGTTCATGCAGTAGCTCAATACCATTATGAGAAGGTAAATACATATCCAAAATAATGAGACCAACTTTTGGTAGGGTATCTAAAAGTGCTAGAGCGGCCTCCGCTGTTGCGGCGTGATGCACTTGGTAGCCTGCGGCACCCAGCGCATCACCATATAATTCGGCTAACCAAACATCATCTTCAACTAACAAGATACCCTGGGCAGACCCGCTCATGAGCTGAAGAGGCTTAATTGTCGAGAAAGCTGCAAATTAACCAAGAAATTAGAGCCATCACGGCGACGAGTTAGTTCCAAGCTACCGTTCATGGCCTCAGTCAATTGCTTGGCAATATAAAGCCCCAAACCTGTAGTAGTGGCCCACTGTGGCACCGGACGCTGAACTCGGCCGAATTGAGCAAATAGTCGCTTAAGATCAGCCTTTTGAATCCCCTGCCCGTAATCTTTTACTGCCACCTGGGCGTATCCTCGACGTAGGCGGGCCTCGAGTTCAATAGTAGTCTCGGGGTGAGAATATTTAATGGCATTGTCCAAGAGGTTAAAAAGTACGGCGTGCAGGCAACCTTTATCAGCCAGTACTGGATGCCGTTGGCGAGTTGAACGAACTGCTATCAGCTGAGCCTGCCGCCGAGCATGAGGCTCGAGTTCGTGTGCTACCTCTTCCATAATTAAATGTGGACTAAGAGGCTCGATATTAAGCTCCAGCATATCTTGTTCTAGTTCGTAGCCATGCAAAATACTATCTACAAGCCCGAGCAGTCTGTCGCTAGAAAACTGAATACGCTCTACGTATTGTTGATACTGTTTTGGATCGACGGTATTGCTCTGTAACTGCGAAGCCATACCGCTAATAAGTGTGAGTGGAGTTTTGAGTTCATGAGCGACACTCGCCAATAATTGCTGATGCATCTCAGCTTTTGTACTACCCTCGTGCAACATGAATCAAATGAACCCTCCAGATTTACTTCGTGGTTCTATTATAGCTACCTCTTGGCTAAAAAATCGAGGTGTAGAAAAAGATTTTTACGGAACAAAGCTTAGGTTCTTGAGTACGATGTTGTTAAAATCACCTTCAAAGTCTTTGGTTTCCGTCCAAACTCGCAGGGTTTTATCACGCAATGGGAAGACTACCATACTGCCTTCAACGTCTTTTTCCAAAAGACCATCAAAGCGTACTCCTTGGGTACCAGCCACCTGCACTGCCGTAGCCCTGAGCTCACCTTTCTTCACCTGACTATCGTAACCTTTGATCTCATCAGCAAAAGATTTTTTGATAACACTTGCACGGAGAGCATACTTTACACCCTCAGATGGTACAACAAATGGATGCGCAAAGAAGTCGAGCGCACCTTTAGTGGTATCAACATACGCACTCCAGGTCTTGGGGTACGTCAACTTCAGTGTACCGAGTTCTGCTGGCCCAGTGTAGGTATCATACGGCTGCTTTTCTCGCTCTACAAACTCAGCCTCTAACTGTAGTTTTTGAGCCTCCTCTGCCTTAGTGACTGCTGCCTCAATAAGCGGTTGGTTATTATCCTTTTGTTCGATATATTTACCGTAGTAAACCACACCAACCCCTGCAAAAGCCAACATAAAAACTGCCGCCAAAATAATGGGTATAAGCAAAGGATTCATAGCACCTTTTTGATCTAGCTTATGCATATGTGCCTACTTTATCTGAAAAACCCAACCAAAACAAGTCTAGCGGGGTCTGATTTCACTCGAGTAATGACAATTTACTCCTCGTGATACGCAAAAAGCTCATTAATAGTGGTAAAGCCAGAGGCCATTTTTTTCATGGTAAATCCGTTTTTTCGGAATTTTAAACGTATAACTTATTAAGCTACTTCCTGGTGTAAGTTCTTGAGTAAGTTTTTTATCCAACTTTATCATATATTTATCAAGTAAAAACACAAAGACTCCCTTGGTATTTTTGGGTAACTCAACTTGCCAAAAATTACGGCAGTATATATGAACATGGCTACGGAATCTCCAGGTTCGTAGCCAAGAAACAACCCACAAGAAAGGATTTAACTCGTACCCATAACAGATGTATCCCCGTCTAGCTGCTTCTAGAAGTACCGTGCCGTCGCCTGATCCAAGATCGACAAATGTCTCACCTTTCTTAAGCCCCAGTAGGTCGAGAGCCTCATTAGCATACTGCTTTCTGGTTGGTAAATACGGAGCACCAAAGAGCAGTACGAACGCAAATGGAACGAGTATTACAGCCAGAATAAGAAACACGATCATGAGGTGAATTTTTGTTTAATAACCTCTACGTTATTTTTGGCATTCGTAAGTTGGACCTCTAGCTTGGCTGTGAGTTTTAATGCCTGTTCGTACTTTTTTAAAGCTTCTTCAAGCGTAACAGCGTCTGACTCAAACCATGCTAGAAGCTCATCTAGCTCTTGCATAGATGTCTTAAAATCGGTTGGTTTCTTATCTGTTGACATGCGTAACCTTTGCGCTTAATTCACCCTCGTGTAAGGTGAGAGTAATATCATCCCCTATTGTAACATCTGACACACCAGTTAATACTTGTCTGTCTTTACGAACCACTGCATAGCCACGCTTCAGCACGGCCTGCGGACTAAGTTGGTTGAGTACTTGTTTTTTATAATGGATTTGTTCACCCAATGATTGCAGTAGGTTGTCCAATTCACGCTGCAAAGTTTCTTTACTACGGCTCAGTAGTAGTTGCTCTGCTTCAACCAGTCGTAGTATGTCTTTTTCTACTTGAGAACGACGACCCGCGAGCTGGGCGAGAACCTCGTGCCGATCAGGTACTAACAACTCGGCGGCATTACTTGGTGTGCTCGCCCGAACATCTGCCACCAGATCACTCAGTGTCGTATCTACCTCGTGGCCAACACCAACAACTGTTGGAATACGGCTTGCCGCAATCGCCCGTACTACGTCTTCACGGCTAAAAGCCGCCAGATCATCGCTACTACCACCACCTCGTACAATCGCCAGTACATCAACCAGCTCAGCCTGTTCGTTAAACCATTCTATTGCCCGTACAATCTGATCTGGAGCGCTTACGCCCTGCACACCTACATCAGCCAATTGCAGTGAAAGACCACCCCAGCGTGCATCTAAAATCTTTACAAAATCTGTGTAACCGGCTGCTTTTGCCGAACTCACCACGCCAATTCTTTGGGGTAACTGTGGTAATAGCCGCTTTCTATCTACATCAAATAAGCCTTCTTTTTGCAATTTGGCTCTTAGTAGATCAGAAGCTTTTTTAATACTTCCCTCACCTATCGGCCGCACATCGCGCACCGTCAGACTAAATTTACCCCAAGCAGTCAGCTTTGGCTGAGCTATAATCTCAACACGCATACCGTCTTCTAGCGGCACCTTCAGCTGATATACCGTCATAAAACACTGCAAACTTGCTAGTTCGTCTTTGACGCTAAAAAATACATATTGATTCCGATTGACCGAAAAGCCCTCTACCTCACCCTCAATTCGCATAACTGGGTAAGCATATTCTAAGGTCTGATTAATCAGCCCTAGCGCATCACTAACCTGTAAGACCATGTCCTCCACTTTTACGTGACCTGTGGTTTTAAGGGCGTGCCCAGCCGCTTAATCGCTCGGTTGTAATAGTAGTAGCCAATTGGCAGGCTCAAGCCCATAGTGAGCACACGGTACATAATAGTCACTGAAAGACTCAGGGCAGCCGGCACACCAGCTGAAACCATCACGAGCGTCATGAGACCCTCGTAAATACCGATACCTCCAGGTAGTACTGCCACCAAACCAGCAAAGTTAGCGATAGCATAGGCGATAATAACTGCACCCGGGTTCACAAACTGGCCGTAGGCAATATAAACTGTGTAAATCGTGGCTAGCTCTGTAATATTCGCCACATTCGCGTAAAAAAACGGTTTTCGCAGCTCTGAAAAATTACTACGTAACAACTTGTAGTGGCCATGTAGTTCCGTGAAGGTCTTTTCAACTCTTTTGAGCTTAATCGTCTCTGGGTGCTTCCGCCGAAAAAAATGTAGTAGCTTGTTCACAACTTTCGTAGCACCTTGGCTGAAAGTATGAATACGGCTCTCATCACTCACCACATAAGTACCCACAATAATCGCAAAAACAACCGAAAAAGCCAGTGTACAGGTAAGCAAAATGGTCATATTACTCGCACTACCACCAAGCGCTAAGAAGAAGAGGCCAATAAAGAGTAGTATTACAAAATCGGCAAAGACAAGAACAAAACGCATCGACTGAGTTAATGTTGCCTGAGCTGTCGTTACTCCATGTGGGCGCAGGCGCGCTGCAAAGTAACTAAAGCCTGAGACTCCACCACTCGGGAAAACGTGATTCACAAAATTAAGCTCCATAGCCACATGCATCATCCGCTTGAACGGCTGCTTATTTCCTAAGATTCGTAGAAATTCCTGGTATAAATGAGCATACGCTACAAAGTTCTCAAACTGGAGCGGAATCAGTAGTAATAGCACAATGGCATTGATCCGACTCAGATCCTCAAAAACATGTATGATATCGTGACGCATCAGATAAATAGCAGCACCTAGCAGTACAAAGGTGAAGATATTTAAAATGAGCTTCCAGTTGCGTTTTAAGTATTCTTTCATAACTGTTGATAACCATTATAGCAATAACATTTGTAAATTTATGCCCAATCGCTCAAACTAGGGCTATGCAGATCGCAATCTTAGGTAGACAGGCAGAAATTTCACTAGCAGAACTAGAGTCTCTTTTTGGTGCCACAAATGTTGCACCAATTGCCAACTACGCTGCCCTCGTCGACAGCGACACATTCCTGCCCCAGCCACGCCTCGGTGGAACCATGAAGAGTGCTAAACTGCTGACCAAGCTTGAACGCACAGATCTTTCGGGCGCCTTTATCTACCTCCAAGAAACTATCCCGGAACACTTGCACTATCTGCCTGAAGGCAAACTACAACTAGGAGTAAGCGTCTACGGCTTTCCTGCAAAAAAAGATTGGCTACTCAAACAAACTTTGTCGCTCAAGAAGATCATCAAAAAAGCTGGTAGAAGCGTTCGCATTATTGAAAACAAGAAACCCGAGCTCGAAAGTGCTCAGGTACTCTACAACAAACTGACTGGACCACTCGGCTGGGAGCTACTTCTCATTAAAGACGGTGAGGATATCGTGGTAGCGCAGACGACTGCCGTACAAAATATAGACGACTACGCCAAGCGTGACTTTGACCGACCCAAACGTGATGCCTATGTTGGCATGCTGCCACCTAAATTAGCCCAAGTTATGATCAACCTTGCTGTTTCTGACACCAACCCACAACAGGATTCAGCGGTTCTTGACCCGTTCTGTGGCACAGGCGTTGTTCTCCAAGAAGCACTCCTTATGGGGTACAACACCTACGGCACGGACCTCTCGGAAAAGATGATTAACTATAGTAAAGAAAATATACAGTGGTTAAAAGAAAAATATATCACCGAAGTTGACGGAAGATCAGACCGAATCCTTGATCAAACTCAAGATGATAGTCAACGATGGATTATCGAACAAGCAGACGCCACAACCTACCAGTGGAATTTTACTAAGATTCAAGACGAAAAAACTAAAATATCGGTAGCCTGCGAGACATATCTTGGCAAACCACTCTCCTCTCTTCCTGAAAACAAGGTTCTGGCTCCGATTACCAAAGAGGCTAACCAGATTGCTGAAGGATTTTTACGTAATATTGCACCGCAGCTTAGCAAAGGTACTCGTTTATGCGTGGCTCTACCCGCCTGGTGTCTTGGAAGAGATGAATTTCTTCACCTGGAAGTACTTGACCATCTGGAAGATTTGGGGTACAATCGATTAGAATTTGTCCACGCAAAAAAGTCTGATCTAATTTATCATCGAACAGATCAAATTGTGGCAAGAGAATTAACTATTTTGGAGAAAAGATAACATATGTCACACGTAAAAGCTGGTGGAACTAGTAAAAACCTCAAAGACTCCCAGGGTCAACGACTTGGCGTAAAGCGCTTTGGCGGCCAAACAGTCCGCGAAGGTGAAGTTATTATCCGACAAGTCGGCATGAACAAACGCGCCGGCAAAGGTACGTTTATCAGCAAAAACTTTACAATTCATGCCGCAAAAGATGGTGTTGTGAGTTTCGCGAAACGAAACGTCAAAAGCTTTACAGGCAAAAATCACCCTCGCGTCGAAGTAATCGTCGAATAAATACACGTCTTCAGACTACTGAGCATCATGAATACTGTCTAAACGTACGCCTAGATCAGCGTATCTATCTGCAATTATCCGCGCTGATTCTGGGAGTTCTTGATACAATCTACCCATATCTTGGCCCGCAGCTATTGACTCATCACCACTACCGCTTACTTGCGCTTCGGTTTTACGTACTCGGGCCTCTGCATAAAGTCTAAGATTCTGCCGAACATCTATGTTGAATGGATCTACGAGATCCTCCATAGCCTGTTCTACGGCAGCTTCTTGCTTGGCCCGTCTCTGATCAATCCTAGCCTGATTAACTGCATCGGTTGCAGCCCTCATAGCTCGAGCCTGCTCCGCCGTGAGTGGAACTTCTGAGATAATACCCCTTACCGCCAGTCGCCCAGCATCAGGAGCCTTCTGAACGTGCCTACTCGCCCGCTCTTCACTCGTAACCCTAGCTGCATCAGATTCTGTCTGGTTAGCTATTGTTTCTTGCAATCTTACCAGCTCATCCGCATAGACATCTTTCGCAAGGATGCTACCGTCCTCATCTATTTTTTCCAAATGAACTACACCCTCCCGCTCGCCCATGGGGCCTACGCTCGTGCCAGTTGCTGTCCAACCACCGATATCTATAGACCCGTCACTGCGCAATACGGCAAATTCGCCATCGGTGAGGCCAAGGTTTTCAGCTGGAGTTGGTTTTGTGTTGGATTGTTCGTGCATAAATTTTTCTTTTGTTAACTACAAATATCATTATAGCATAAGCTTTATTCAAAGTCAATAATAGAGTCTTGTGAAAGTACTGCTAGCCTGTTTGCTGAGTGGGTTCTTTGCTTGATTCAGTCTGTGGTGGTAATGGTAAATCGATAATTGTAGTTCCTACACTATCATCGTGAGTATTCTCAGCTGACTCCTGCGCTATATGGTCAAGATCGATTTCTTGCCAAGCCTGCTGGTTAAGACCTGCTACATCCAGCGACGGGCGCTTAACTGCGGTTCTGCGCAGCACAAAGGCCACCATACCAGCAAAAGTCAGTGCAATGCCTGCCAGCCGAATACTTTCAATAGCAGAAAGCTGATTTCCCACCCGGAAACCTTGCTGCTTTTCATTCATACAATGAACCTATTTCTTTATATCAAGGTGATAGCGAATACGGTCAATCACATCGGCTATCACTACCTGAGACTTTACGAGATAATCATCAACGCCAAGTTTTTCGGCTCGTTCTTTGTCTTTGTCTTGGCTGAGTGCCGTGAGCATAATAATCCGAATATTGGCAGTCTCGTCAGTGTTTCGCAAAATATCAAGTACATCAAACCCACTAATTTTAGGCATCATGGCATCGAGAAGAATTAAATCAGGTCGGTATTTAACTGCCGCAGAAAGTGCATCCTCACCATTTGAGACATGCTCGGCCAAAAAGCCTTCAGCCTCAAGCCGCATAAGATACATCTGAGCCAGTGCTTCGTCGTCTTCTACTAATAGGATCTTATATTGTTGCGCCATTACTACCTTATAGTACCTGAGATGACGCGCTTTTTCAATGCGGCAATAAAGCCGTCAAACAGCGGTTGTGGGCGTAGGGGCCGCGAAGTAAACTCTGGGTGAAACTGACTAGCAATAAAGAATGGATGGCTAGTTTTTTCAATAATCTCTACCAAGCCACCTTGCTTCCACACGCCGCTCACCTGCATACCACTCGCCTCCAGGGCTGCCTGATATTGATTATTAAACTCATAGCGGTGCCGATGTCGTTCAGCCACGTTCTTTTTACCGTAGAGCTTGCTGGTTAGGGTCCCGGGCTTTAATTCACACTCGTAATTACCGAGCCGCATAGTTCCACCTGTTCCCTCTTTACCAACCTGGTCGCTCATAGTGCTGATGACTGGCTCGGTTGTTTTTGGATCAAACTCGGTAGAATGTGCCGTCTTGAGCCCAGTTTGACGAAGCGCAGCGATCGCCGCTACCTGCATACCCAAACATAAGCCAAGATATGGTATGTCTTTTTTCAGAGCGTACGCAGCCATCATAATTTTCCCCTCGACTCCGCGCTTACCAAATCCACCAGGTACCACAACACCATCAACTTCACGCATAAGAGTCGACAATTTTTGGGTTCCGTTCTCGATTGCCTCAGCATCAATCCAGGAGATCTGTAGATCTACACCCTGCGACCAAGCCGCTGCTCTCAGCGCCTCGACGACCGAGAAGTAGCTATCCTCATTATCAAGATATTTGGCTATCAGGCCCGCTCGCACAGTTGGGCGGCCCTTTTCAGAAATACGCTTAACCAATTTCTTCCACTCAGCAAGTTGTGGTTTTTTAGCCTTGAGCTTCAGGCGTTTTACGGTATAGTCGCCGATTCCCTGAGCCTCGAGCGTTAAGGGTACCTCGTAAATACTTGCGGCATTCGGCAAGAGTGCAATAGCCTCTTCTGGCACTCCAGCAAACATACTCAGTTTGTCGATGATCTTTTCCGACGCGAAAGTCTCAGACCGTGCCACCAACATATCTGGCACGATACCTGCATTACGCAGATCTTTCACCGCATTTTGAGCAGGCTTTGTTTTAAACTCTTTACTAGCTCCAAGGTATGGCACATAAACCACATGCAAATACATGCAATTGTCACGACCCAAGCGAACACCCATTTCGCGAATTGCCTCAATAAAGGCCTGTCCCTCGATATCACCAACTGTGCCGCCAATTTCTACAATATGAACATCGAAGCCTTTTGCTGCTTGCTTGATGTAGCCCTGCATAGCCTGTGTGACGTGTGGGACGATCTGCACCGTCTTACCCAAGTACTTACCCGCCCGCTCGTCATCAATCACCTGGCGCAGCACACGGCCACTCATGAGCGAACTACTCTGCGTGAGCTCAACATCCATAAAACGCTCGTAATGCCCTAAATCGAGATCGGTCTCAGCACCATCTACAGTTACAAAACATTCACCATGTTCAGCTGGATTAAGTGTTCCGGCATCAAAGTTGAGATAAGGATCACATTTTTGAATATTAACACGTAGTCCACGAGCCTTGAGTATATTCCCGAGTGAAGCTGCCGTAATTCCCTTACCAACACCCGAGAGTACACCTCCGGTTACAAATATGTACTTCGGGGATTTACTCATAGGTTCCTGCTTTCTTTTTGTTTTTATTATTTCCCATAATGGCAGAAGAGACAGTTGGTGCTGTCTCTTCTGGGTGCGTGGTCTTCTTTGTAGCCTCGTTGGGCATATTGCTTAAACCATCATATTTTGCAATCACTACAAAAACCACAGTCCCCTCCAATTAATGTACTCATGCTACAGAAAGCTGAAGCATTATGCAAGCACTGTTTTGGTTTTACTGTCTAACTTCTTGTAAAGCTCGGTCTTTTTGTGGATCACGGTTGGCGTTGAAATCCTCGATAGTACGCTCTACCTGAATATCTGGGGAGATCCCCTCTTTGTCGATATTCTTGCCACCAGGAGTAAACCACCGAGCCACTGTAACTTTGAGCTTACCGCCATCGGATAGATTAATCAGCTCCTGAACACTTCCCTTCCCAAAACTCTTCATGCCAATTAGTTGAGCTGCATTGTGATCACGCAGCGCACCTGCCACTATCTCACTTGCACTAGCGCTTCCCTCATTAATTAAAACAACGGTTGGTACTCCAGCCAGTGGAGCGTTATCGCCAGATTTGAGTACTGTTCTTGTGCGTCCACCTTCGCGCTCTTCTACAACAACCTGCTTATTGAGCCATAGCCCACTCACTTTAACTGCTGAGTCAACTAACCCACCACCATTATTACGCAGATCGAGCACAACACCCTTTACGTTTTGAGCCTTAAAGTCTGTTGCTGCCTTACTGGCAAGCTCAGCAGTATCATCACTAAAACGGTTAATTTTCAGGTAGCCAACTCCGTCTATAATCTCGCTCGTTACACTAGGAATATTAATTTGAGCTCGGGTAATCTTAACTTCAATCGGTACATTTTCTCGAATAATGCCCAGTGTTACTTCCGTGCCAGCCTCGCCACGAATTTTGTTCACCGCTTCGTCAACACTCAGCTTTGTCGCATCATCGGCGTCAATTTTTACAATCTCATCACCAGGCTGTAAACCGGCCTTTTGGGCTGGTGAGCCCTCGAGCGGAGAGATCACTACAAGTTTGTCGTTGCGCTTGCCAAGCTCAGCACCTATTCCTGTAAAAGTACCTTCAAGATCAGCCTGGAACTCTTTGGCTTCTTGCTCGCTCATGTAAACGGTGTACGGATCACCAGCGGCACCCACGAGGCCTCGCTTCATGCCATCGCTCAGCTTCGTCATATCTAGCTCACCATCAAACTTCTGCTTGAGAAGGTCGTAAACTTTTTCGGTTGAGGTAAAATCCAAATTCTGACTAAGCGTACTGTTGCTCTTGGTTGTGTAAGGAGCAAAGAACCACTCACCCACCATCTGTAGACGATTACCAGCTACAAAAGCTATCAATAGAGCCACTATTAAAACACCAACTGAAACCCTCTTTTTCGGTCGCTTGTCCAAGCTATCCCCCTATGATTTATTACCTAAAAATTGTACCATGGAACACATACATTATGAGCCACTTATTTCACGTCACTACTCTTAATAAATCTGCATTTGCAAAATGTCAGAAGGCATTAAAGCCACTTTATGTGCCAATCGAGCAGAGCATAGAATGGGGTGCATTTGATGACTGCGTAGATGACAGGGAGTTTCTCGGAAGCTTTCGTTACGACGATGCGCAAGGTCGCTTAGTTGCAATTGCTAGCGCTTCGCTCTACCACGAAAAAGGACGTGATTGGATATGGATTAAGCACGGCCCACTTTTTGCTAGCGTACCGAACACCAAAGTTATCCAAAAAATGTGCGCGACACTCACAGACCAATTTCGAGTCACTAATGGTACTTCACCGCTATTCATCCGACTCACCATACCGAGCCAAGTCAAGCCACTGCGTCAGCCGTTTGAGCACACCATGTATGACCAGACAGTGGTTGTTGATCTTACACAGACCGAAGAAGAGATATTAGCCCACATGAGCCAAAGTGGCCGCCAGGGCCTGCGTAAGAGTACCAAGGCAGGTATTATTGTTAAAGAATTGCCTTTGAGGGATGCGCAGGCCGTTTTTTGTCAAGATTTCTACCCAATCCTTGCAGAAACTGCTGATCGAGGGGGTTTTGGCATACACCCTTGCTCACTTTATGAGAAGATGCTCACGGCGCTCAGCCCTGCAGCTAAGCTTTACGGTGCCTACGAGGGCAAGCAGATCACCTCCTGGGCAATTACTACAGAATACGATCAACAGGCCCTTTACTACTACGGTGCGAGCAATACGCGGGCTCGTGACACGTTTGCTCCATACATACTACACTGGGAGATTATGAAGGCTATGAAGAAACGGGGCAATATCATCTACGATTTTATGGGTATCGCAGGAAAGCACTACCCAAGCCTTAAAAACGTGACTCAGTTTAAATTAAAGTTCTCAAAAAATATTCAAGATGTACCAGTTACCTATGACCTACCCCTGCAACCAGCGAAGTACACGCTGCTCTCACAACTAATCAAATTAAAGCGTAAACTCAAATAACATATTCCGTATTGTCATCTTGGATCATAGGCTATGGATAAGCTACTCGTACTTGGACAAATCTGTTCTTAAAAGTGTATGAAGTAGAGATTACTGCTTGAAATGACCATCTCGCTATATTCACCTCGTACATAATAATTATACTGGCTGACTTTTATAAGACCATTAGGATACACATCTTCTACATACATGGCGTGACCATAGTAGCCCGCCATTGAGATAGCGACATCACCCACTCGTGGATTACCATCATAGGCAATACCTGAACTCGCTGCTCTTGATGGCCAATTACGAGCATTCGCCGGGCCAGTTCTACCCCACTTAGGCATATTTCTACCAGATTGAGCTACCTTAAAGGCCGTGTAACTGACACATTCACGGCTATACATACCCCAAGTGTCTACCATGGCATCAAGGGGCTGTGTGGCCCAAGGCGCAGGATACCCACCACCGCTTACACCATTACCATACACCACCAACATACCTGGGCGCGTAGGATACGTGCCACTCGGATACGAAGGTGTTGGCGTAGTTGGAGTGCTACCACCAGATGATGGCGCGGTAGCAATAGGAGCTGGCACACTCGGAGCCGGAGCCGCAAGGAGCGCGCTATTGGCTACTTCCTGCTGCTCACGTAGCGCTACAACCTCAGTTGTTTTTTGACTTATACTACCCTCGAGGCTATTGAGCTGCGTTTCACTCACACCTAGCTCTGCGTGCGCTGTTTGTTTCTGAGTTGCAACAGCTTGCTCTTGTTGAGTTTGCTGCTCTAGCAGTGCCACAACCTCTTTATTTTTGGTGTCGAGTTCTTCTTGTTTCTTCTCTACGGCAGTAATATTGGTTGCGACCTGATCTTTAATCCGCTCGCGATACTCTTGCTGATCCATGTAGTCACTTAGGTTCTTACTTGAGGCGATCATCTCGAGTGGTGTTAAAGACTGCTCCTCCATGTAGAGAATCTTGAACTGTTCAGAAAGCTGCTCCTTCTTATCAGCCAGATCTTTTTGCAAAGTTTCAAGTTCAGTCTCAGTGGCTTGCTTCCGATTCGCAGTTTGGGCAATTGAAGCCTTGAGCATACTAAGTTGTTCCAGTAGGCCGTCTACCGTCTGCTTCTGCTCTGCTGCCTGCTCACCTACATCACTCTTTTTTGAATCTTCCAGTGTAATCTGTCGCTCAAGTGCTTTTATTTGTTCGTCAAATTTATCTGCCCGAGCAAGCGGAATGCCGCTAAGTGGTTGCAGCGCAAAAAGAGCTACAATACCAAGAGCGGCATATTGGCTTTTTCGTTTGTGGCTTATTTTTAGCCGAGTCATGTGGTGAATCCTTTTTATTTTAGAGCGTTCTTAAACAAGGTAGAAACTAGAAGTGTATAAAGTACAGTCCCCCTGCGCTAATCGTGGTTGGAGGTGTATAACGTCCATCCATACCAGCATTGTACTGAGACACCACTATGGTACCATCGCCATTTACCGCTTCCACGTACATGGCGTGACCATAGTAGCCCGCCATTGAGATAGCGACATCTCCAGCTCGTGGGTTACTGTCGTACGGGATTCCTGAAGCAGCCGCACGGCCTGGCCACTGGTTTGCATTTGCTGGACCAGTTCTACCCCAGTTTGGCATGTTTCTACCAGATTGAGCTACTTTAAAAGCTGCGTAACTAACACATTCACGGTTATACATGCCCCAATCATCGGCTACAGAATCCATAGGAATCTCACACCACTTACCTGGGTAGCCACCGCCACATGCCGGGCCAGTACCTGGCGAACCGCCGGTAAATCGTCGGTTGGCTGCTGCCTGCTGGGCACGAAGTGCGGATATCTCTGTAGACTTTAATTGTACAGATGCGTCGAAACTAGCTTTATCTTGGCTCACCGCTGCAAGTTTAGTACTCGCCTCGCCTTCTTTTTGCGAGAGTGAACCACGCAGTGTCTTCTGTTCATCTAAAATTCGGATAACTTCCTTACGTTGATCATCAAGTTGTTTCTTTAAACGCTCAATCTCATCTAGTGTACTAGTGATACTGTCCTTGATTCTATCCCGATACTCTTGCTTATCAACAAAATCACCTAGATTTTTGCTTGAAGCGATCATCTCGAGTGGTGAAATATCACCTTCTATATACATAGATTTAATGTTGGCAGAGAGCATCTCTTTTTGCTCATCTAACTTCTTTTGCGCATCTTCAATCTGAGTTGTTAATTCATTTTGCTTCGCTTGGTTCGTATCAATCTGAGCTTGAATGCCAGCAATTTGGTTACGTAATGTGTCAATTTCACCCTGAATACCACCAGCCTGTACACCGAGTACGTCAGATTGTGCTTGTGCCTGAGCTTGCTCAGCTTGCTTCTGCTTAATCTGCTCTTCAAATTGGTCGGCATGCACTAAGGGTGTACCGAGAATTGTGAACACCACAACTGCCGCTGCAATGAGCGGTGTTAATTTTGGGATCTTTCTAGCTTGGTTTTTGTGGTGGACCATAGTCTTATTTAGGGTAGCATAAGCATATTTACGAGTCAAATTTAGTAGTTTCATCTACAACACCTCCTTATCATTAAGCCTCGACCTTTTACTTCAAACAATAAAATTTCGCAACATAAAACAACAGTCTAGTATTCTGGATAAGTCGAGAATACTAGACTCGCTTGAGTATCTTACTTGATCGAATGAAGCTTTAAGTGTTTTCGGATAGCCAGATACGCCGAGAATCCACCGATCAGAATACCAATACCTACAGTAACCAGTACAACTAGTACACCCAGATGCTGGAAGCGCGTAACGGTCGGCTGGATCTCTTCTACGTAACCACTCAGTTTTGGTGCCTGAGCCAAAACAGCTAGGTAGAAGAAGGCTGAAGCAGCTACGCCAGCAATAGCCCCGTAGATACTAGCTTCCACTAAGAATGGCCCTCTGATATACCACTTGCTCGCCCCGATCAGTTGCATAATCTCGATCTCATCTTTACGATTAAAAATAGTCATGCGAATCGTATTCAAGATCACCAGCACTGAAATACCACCGAAGATAATACTAGCTATTAAGCCTGCGTTACGCAGGAATTTCGCAATATTTCCAAGCCGATCTACCGCCGTTCGCTTGGCGTTATCTTTATACGAGTCTTTATCTACAATCACCTTATATTTTTCTTGACGAGCAACCTCTACGACATTCTGTAACTTATCTGTATCGAGAGTCTTAACACGTATACTAGCCGGGAAGGCATCTTTCGTCTGGGCAATTGCCTGTAGCGTTTTAATATCATCCTGATTTTGAGCTTCAAAAGATGCTCGAGCTTCATCTTTTGATATATACGTGACTTCCCTGACTTCTAGATCACCATTGTTACGAAGTTCAGCTGAGAGTTGATCAATCTGTTCCTTAGAAGCCTCAGCCTTAAAGAAGATAGAAACATCAATTTTTTCAGTAAAGGTAGCTACCGTACTATTAAGTGTATAGCTTGCAAAAAGAGTAACCAGGATACAAGCCAAGGTGAGAGTCATAACAAGTGTGGCGGCTACCGAAAGCCAGGCATTACGCATAAAGCTCTGTAGACCCGCTACAAATACCCGGCGAACGTTTACAAGCTTTCTTCTCAAACTACTGCCTCGCATTATGCTGCCCTCTTTTCATTTCGGTGCTCTGCACCAGTATCCTGGGCAATCTTTCCATGCTCAATAGTAACCACTCGCCGATTTAATCGGCGAACAATATCTTGGTTGTGCGTGGTCATCAGCACCGTTGTGCCATACTGATTGACCTTCTCTAGTACTGAAACGACATCCCAGGCATGTTTCGGATCAAGGTTACCTGTAGGCTCATCTGCTATAAGGATTTTTGGCTGACGAACTACAGCCCTGGCGATCGCTACACGTTGCTGCTCACCACCGGAGAGTTCGCGTGGGAAGTTTTTTTCCTTACCGGTTAACCCGACAAGGTCTATCACTTTCGGCACCGTATAGTTGATCTCACGGTTCGTCATACCAACAATCTCTAGCGCAAAGGCAACATTCTCAAATACAGTTCGGTTTGGTAACAGTTTAAAGTCTTGGAAAATAGTACCGATCTTACGGCGTAGCAATGGTACCTCGCGGTCCTTTAGCTGATCGTAATCGATTCCACCAACAACGATCTTACCGGAAGTTGGTTTCTCTTCACGAGTCAACAGCTTTAATAGAGTAGATTTACCAGCTCCACTCGTACCGACAATGAGTACAAATTCTTTTGGTGCAATATGAAGACTCACACGATCAAGTGCGAGTGCCTTTTTGCCATATTTTTTCGTAACCCTATCTAAAAGTATCACGGTTATGATTGTACCAAAATAGCCGGAAATATCCAAAGCTTGTTCACGACTTAAATGCCCTATTTAAGGGGTGCTCGTGTAATCTATTTAGCACTACCTAGTACGCACTCGTTTTTCACAACACATTGCTCGCAAGGCAGTGCCACCAACTCCTCGCCCTGGCCGCGCTTTACGATGTGCTCTCTAAGCGCATGACGGCCACCATAAGCCATCTCACCATCTAGGGTTGTTGGACTAGTTGCTCTATTCCTAATTGTGCACTCTGCATATATTTTATGTTATGACATATAGGTCAAGTTAATTCAAGAATGGGTCAAGTGCACCACCTAAAACCTTCTGTGCATCGTGTTCTTCATGCTTGTTGCGGGTATCTTTGACCAGGGTATATGGGTGCAATACATAATTTCTGATCTGGTTCCCCCATGCCGCTTCCTGATTAGCACCTTTTAGTTCCGATATTTTCTCGGCATGCTGTTCAATCTTAAGCTGTGCTAGTTTTGAACGCAGAATCTTCATAGCCGTTTCCTTATTTTGTAGCTGAGAACGTTCGTTTTGAATCGCTACCACGATATTGGTTGGCAGATGTGTAATACGAACGGCTGAATCAGTCGTATTGACACTCTGTCCGCCGTGGCCACCAGCACGGAAAACATCAGTCCGTAGATCTTTTTCATCTATCTCTACCTCATCAGGTGCATCAATTTGTGGCAATACCTCCACCATTGCAAAGCTTGTCTGGCGCAGATTATCGGCATTAAAGGGACTAAGCCGTACTAAACGATGTACGCCATGCTCACTCTGTAGCTTTCCGTAGGCGTTAACTCCACTGACAGATAGTACTGCACTCTTTATACCTGCTTCGTCACCACTAGATTCTTCAATTACCTGGGCCTTATAGCCTGACTTTTCCGCCCATCGCAGGTACATACGCTCTAACATTTGAGTCCAATCCATAGCGTCTACCCCGCCCGCCCCAGCATGAAGGCGTAAAATTACATCGTGATCGTCATAGGGACCATTATATTTAAGGCTTTTTTGCAAGGCAGCAAGCTGTTCTTCAGCCTCAGATAACTGACTAATTAGTTCTGCCTGTAGTGAGGAATCATTCAACTCAGCAAGCTCAGTGAGCTCAATAAGCTTGCTTTTCAGATCAACCCAAGGCTCCACTACTGCCTTTAACTTTGCTTGCTGCTTGCTTAAATCTTGGGCACGTAGATTATCCTTCCAGACATCTGGATCCTCTAGTTGGGCATCTAGTTTTACGAGCTTTTCTTGCCGCTGTGAAAAATCTGCGTCATCCCATAATTTCTGGATAGCAGCCTGAAGGTCTTTAATCTGTTTTAGTGTCTCATGCATACTCAGTTAGTATACAATATACTGAGATGAAACGGATTGGTATATTTGATTCTGGTATTGGTGGAGTAGCTTTTGCAAAAGCGCTCGAAAGTCACCACCCTGATTTTTCTATACGAGTAATCCAAGATAGCAAACATGTACCCTACGGCACCAAAATGCCCACAGAGATCGAGCGGTTAACTGACACCGCCATTCAGCCATTACTTGGATATGATGTTATCGTTTTGGCCTGTAACACGGCTACTGCCTATGCGATAGATTACCTTCGCATCAAGTACCCTCAACAAAAATTTGTAGGATTTGAGCCAGCAATTAAGATAGCTCGTGGGCGCACCAAAACAGCTAATATAGCGATCTTGGCAACACCCGCAACTCTTAAAAGCCCTCGGTACCTAAACCTCAAGGCAATCCATGGTATCGGTTTGAATATATACGAACCTGATCTAAGCACTCTCGCCTACCAGATTGAGCACAACTCTGTAAAGGAGGTAGCGCTTGAAAAGCTTATGGAAATGTTGACCCAACAAAAAGTAGATACCGTGGTGCTTGGCTGCACCCACTATCATCTAATACAGGATCGTTTGCGGAAATTTGCAGGCCCAACTGTCGAAATTATACTACCTACTCAAGCCGTAATACGACATATTGAGCACATACTGGGTGATCCTAGTTCTTAGAAGCAAGAGATGTAACAGCTGACTTAAACTGATCACCACGGTCTTGATAGTTCTTGAACATACCAAAACTAGCATGTGCAGGACTTAGTAGCACCACTCCACCACTTTGAGAACGAGCAGTGGCCTCAGCAACAATAGCCGACATGGTCACTTCTTGACCCAGATTAATGTACTGTGTGAAGTTTTGTTTCTTAAGATCATTCTCAAGTCGCTCGGCACTTTGTCCAATTAGGACAACAAAGTGCCGCTGCGGATCAAGCTCTCTGAGCACTTCAGATACATCAATGCCCTTGTCAGAGCCACCTAAAATGAGGATGGTTGGCTCACTGAAAGATCTGATAGCGGCCAGAGTAGACCCCACGCTCGTAGCCTGACTATCGTCATAATAACGGATACCGCTAGCCTCACCCGCAAGCTCAAGTCGATGCGGTAAGCCCTTAAATGACACTATCGCTGATTTAATAGCCGACTTGTCCTGTGTGTAATACCAAGTGGCTGTGAGCGCGGCGCAAATATTGTCTAGGTTATGTTTCCCAAGCAGACCTACCTCAGACACTGCACAGATAATCTGATCATAAATAACAATTGACTCACCCCGTACGTAGGCACCCTCTGGGGTTTGGTAGCGTTTCTTACTAAGCGCTGGCGAAAGATCTGCGATCTGCTGGGAGTACTGATCTGCTGGGTGATAAACTAATAAATCATCTTCTTGCTGATGTACGGCAATTTGGGCTTTTGCCACAACGTATTCTTCCATTGAGCCATGCACATCTTGATGGTCTGGCTCAATCATTAATACCACTGCAGTCTCAGGCGACTTTTCCAGGTCCCATAACTGAAAACTAGAGAGCTCAAACACCACAATATCTTCAGGCTCAATGGTTGGTAATATCTCAAGCGCCGGAATACCGATATTACCCACTAGATGAACGGTCTGTCCGCTCGTCCGAAGCATCTGGGTGATTAGACTACAGGTGGTCCCCTTACCTTTGGTGCCCGTCACGCCGATGATTGGTGCTGGGCACTGGGTAAAAAATTCATTCGTAGCCGACCAGATCTTACCATTGGTGCTAATTTTAGTAGGGTTAAAACTTGCAGTACGTATTACAAGGTCGAAATCATTCAGTTGATTCGGCGCATCAGAGCCCAAGATTGTTTTTGCTTTTGGTGGCACATCATCGATTGAAGACTTTTGATCAACAATCGTCACATCTGCACCTTGGCTCAACCAATACTTATAATTAACTCTTCCTTCCATTCCGTAGCCAAGAATTGCCACCCGCATAGTTACCGCCACAACTTTGCGAGCTCTTTATAAAGCTCATCTACAAACTCTTGATTACTATCGCCAAGCACGCCAAAATCCCAGAGTTGAGCTGCTTGAAATTTCTGGGCAATATTGGTTACACGCTTGGTAGTGACACCTTTTATACGTTCTGGCACGCGATAATAGTCATTCACCTCGCCAGTCATGGCATACTCGTAACCATAGGCATTCACAATACTACCAACTGTTTGAGCTGACATCTGAAAGCTCCCCAGCGCATAGTTCTTGGCAGCTTTGAGAAGCTCTGGCGTAATACCGCCGCTCAATACTACCTGCAACTGTTTAACGATAATCTGAATCACCTTTTTAGCATTTTCTTGACTAACCTGAAAATCAAAATCCCAGACTGTGTAGTCGTGCCCTCGACTAGCCGATGACCAGATGTGATAAGCTAAGCCTTTTTCGCGAATTTCACCCAAAATGAGCGAATCCATAGTAGCAGTAAGAATGTTATTGAGAGCATTCAGTGCATCAATTTCGGGTTCAGTAATACGATACGGCAACAGCATACTGAAGCTCACATATAACGATTCTACTGCTTTATTTTCAACATAGAGTGGAGTTTGTTGCTGTACAAGCTTGGTAGTAGGTAGCTCAAACTTCTCACCCTCAGGTAATTGCAGTTTTCGCTCAATTGTCTTAATAATATTGTCCTTGCGACCAGCCATCTTGCCAGCAACTGTGAAGGATACGTTGCGCAGAGCATGTGTTTTAATGTAATGCGCTTTGACATCAGCAATATCAATATTACCCAGATTTGCCAACCGAGCACGGTCACTTGTAACCAAAAAACCCATGCGCTCACTTAGGGCAATGCCTAGTTGACGAAAATAATTGCTCAAATTTCCCGTAAGCTCTTCTTTAACATTCCCCATTTCAGCACTAAACTCATCTGGTAAAAAGAGAGGCTTGGACATTGAGAGCATAAGTAAATCTAAAATTCGATCCCACTCAAAATCGGCACATTCTCCAACATAGCCCACGCTATAGGTATTGGTGTAAGCATTTGTGTAAGCACCGTTTTTCTTAACTTCTGCCTCAAAAAGCCGAGCTTTTTTATATTCTTGGTTTGCTCCGCACAGCAAATGCTCCATAACATGTGGTGTCTCCCACTTACCATCTGAGGCCAAATAATAACCGGCACGCAAGCTAAAATCGTAATTTACTACAGTGGCGTCCGGCACATCAATAAGCAATCCCGTCACGCCATTTTTTAATTTTACTTCTTTTACTGTATGTCTCATATTATATTCATCCTATCTTATAAGCGGCGGCTGATCTACCTTGCTTTGCATAGACAATAACTCAGTAATTACTTATGGCCTTTGCGTCGCTGACGTTGAACCTTCTTCTTTTTACGTAGAGCTTCTTTGGTTTTGCTTGCAGGAATCTTCACTTTTTTAACAACTTGTCCGTCAAAATCCTCAGCACTAGTGGCAACACCCGTTGTAATTTGGTTTGCGTTGTCAGTTGCCTGCTTAGCTGCACGAGTTAGCTCAGTTTCTACTGCCCGATTAATCATATGTGGCTGCAAGTGGTTTAGACCACGCACCACTTCAAGTCTCAGTGTAGACTGCATCTGTTCAAAAATACTCTGTCCCTCACGACGATATTCTACAAGCGGATCCTTCTGCCCAATCGAACGCCAGCCTATGCCAGCACGGAGATGTTCCATATTTTCAAGATGTTCCATCCATAACTGGTCAAGTACTTGTAGCAGTGCTTCGCGCTCAACTTCACGCATCAATTCAGTACCTAAAGCTTCTTCACGATCAACATAAAGTTCGTAGCCATACTCTTTGAAACGCTTGGTTCGTTCTTTTTGGTCCTCAGTTGCCTTGAGATCCTTCAGTTGCTTTTCGCTGAATGGGAATACAGTCTGGAGTTCTCGGTAGAATTCTTTGTAGTCCAGTGGTGTGATTTCTGACCAAGCGGCCGCCTCAGCCTCCACCATTTGGCGAATCTGTTTAGATATATCTTCACTCATGAGCGCTCGGCGACGAATTGTATAAACTGCTTTTCGGTGTCGGTTCATGACATCATCGTACTGCACGACGTTCTTACGAGTATCAAAGTTGTAGCCTTCAACTTTTTTCTGGGCGTTCTCAAGTGTACGACTGACGGCTCGGTTTTCGATCGGCTGGTCTTCGGCTACACCGAGTCGTTCCATAAGATTACGAATTCTATCGCCACCGAAGATACGCATCAAATCATCTTCACAGCTCACATAAAACTGTGTCATACCAGGATCACCCTGGCGTCCACAGCGACCGCGTAGCTGGTTATCAATTCGTCGTGATTCATGACGTTCGGAACCAAGTACCACTAGTCCACCAAGCTCTTTAACACCATCAGCTAGAACGATGTCCGTACCACGGCCTGCGATGTTAGTCGCCAAGGTTACGGCACCCTTTTGGCCAGCCTTTGCAACAATCGCTGCTTCGCCTTCGTTATTCTTCGCGTTCAAAACCTGATGTGGCACTTTAGCCGCAGTAAGTAAGTCTGAGAGTACCTCGTTCTTTTCAATTGAGACGGTACCGATTAAAACTGGCTGACCTTTCTTATGCAGTTCTTTCACTTCACTCACCAGTGCTTTAAACTTACCGACTTCAGTTTTATAAATACGATCAGTTCTATCATCACGAATGATTTTTCTGTTTGAAGGAATCTGAATTACATCAATGCCATAAATTTGGTTGAACTCTTCTTCTTCGGTTGCAGCCGTACCAGTCATACCTGAGAGTTTTTCATACAGTCTAAAGTAATTTTGGAAGGAAATAGTTGCAAGCGTCATGCTTTCTTGCTGCACCTCGACACCCTCTTTAGCTTCAATTGCCTGGTGCAAACCCTCGTTGTAACGGCGACCATGCATTAAGCGCCCAGTAAACTCATCTACGATGACTATTTCGCCATCTTTGGTGACAACATACTCTTTGTCTCTATGGAATAAGGTTTGAGCCTTAAGCGCTTGGTCGATATGATAGATGAGTTTAATATGTTCAGGATCGTAAAGGTTTTCTACCTTGAGAAGTTTCTGAATCTTCTCCACTCCCTCATCGTTAAGAGCCACAGAACGGCGTTTTTCATCCAATTCGTAATCTTCAGGTTGCAATTTGCGGACCACATCAGAAAAAGTTGTGTAACCTGCACCACTCTCCATGGAAGGCGCTGAAATAATAAGTGGTGTACGAGCCTCATCGATCAAGATAGAGTCTACCTCATCAACAATGGCAAAATTTAGCTCACGCTGACGTAGGTTCTCGTGCGTATTCACCATATTGTCGCGTAGATAATCAAAGCCAAATTCATTATTTGTTCCGTAGGTAATATCCGCCGCATAGGCTTCTTTGCGCGTACAAGGTCGAAGGTGCCTTAAGCGCTCGTCACTGTGATCTTCATTTTCAAACTCAGGGTCATATACAAAAGACTGTTCCGCGATAATGACACCGACCTGTAAGCCGAGTGCAGTATACAGAGCGCCCATCCAGCCAGCATCACGCTGAGCTAGGTAGTCGTTTACAGTCACTACATGCGTTCCCTTACCTGAGAGCGCGTTTAAATACACTGGCGCAGTTGCGACCAGCGTCTTACCTTCACCAGTCTTCATCTCTGCTACATTACCCTCGTGCAGAGCCATGCCACCTATAAGTTGCACATCGAAGTGCCGCATACCTAGCACCTTCATTGATGCTGCACGTACAACCGCAAACGCATCAGGTAGCAGTGCTTCAAGATCTTTTTTATTTTTTAACTGTTTTTTAAATAGATCCGTTTGTTGAGCAAGCTTCTCGATACTCATCTTCTTATACGTCGGCTCAAGATCATTAATCTTGGCTACTTGTTTTTTAAAACGCTTGAGTGTTTTAGCCTGTGGGTCACCTAAAATCTTAGTCAGATACTTCTTCATGTAATACTCATCCCTCTCTTGCTAAAGCTGCAAATATAACCTTACCATTGTACCCTAAAGTAAGAGTAATTTCGAGGCATTCGTTTACTTATGAATTACGTTCGTTACGGAAGAATCGGCGTAAAACTCCGCGATGATCACTCCGTTTACCACCATGCGTATCTTTATATTTTTTTAGTTGACTCTTGATCTTGGTTTCTACAATATCAACTGCTGCAAACATGTTTACCGTGGCTTCCTTGGCAGTTAGTTGTTGCTCGGGTAGATGCATAATAATTTCGCATTCGTTTTTATCATTTTTGGTGGTTCGCTCCGTTAAGGTAACTTCAACATGAAGACTCTCTCGGGCATGACGTGGCACAAAACGGTCTAACCGACCGATCTTTTTAAGAACATACTTCTTCAGATCTTCGCCTACTTCGTAGTGCACACCACTTACTGTTATTCGTGTAATCATATCATCTCCTTTTTGTTAGATTGTCTTTTTTCCACCCATGAACCGCTGCAAAGGAGCGGGAATCTGCACCGATCCATCAGCCTGCTGAAAATTCTCGATCAGTGCAATTGGACCTCGGCTCGTCACCATGGCCGTGCCGTTAAGGGTGTGTACGTAGTCGGTTTCACCCGTCGCTTTTCGGTAACGAATATTTAGTCGCCTTGCCTGATAGTCGGTTACATTCGAGCAACTCATAAGTTCACGGTACGCACCCTCGACGGGACTCCAGTACTCAACATCAAACTTTTTATAGGCCGGAGCACCAAGGTCGGCACTGGCTATTCTCAGTAATTGATACGGAATCTCTAACTTCTGGCAAATCTCTTCTTCAATTTGTACGAGCTTTTCATGCCATTCTTCACTTTCTTCAGGTACGCAAAATACATACAGCTCAACTTTATAAAATTGATGAACTCGGTAGAGTCCTTTGCTATGCTTGCCATACGCCCCGGCCTCGAGCCTATAGCAAGGACTCCACCCAGCATATAGTATTGGCTTACCTGGTTCGAGCTCAAGGATCTCGTCTTTATGATAAGCAGTTAAGGGGATCTCCGCAGTTGCAATAAGATGTAAATCTTCTTCGGTGACAGTATAGATTTGCCGCTCTTCACCACGAGGTGAATAACCAGTTCCATGAATAACCTCGCTATTAACCATATGTGGCACCGACATCGTCTCAAAACCGTATTCATTTGCAACCGAAAGTGCATACTGAATTAATCCGAGCTCAAGCTGCGCCAGGCTACCTTTAGAGTAATAGAATTTACTACCTGCAACTTTGGCACCACGTTCAAAATCTACGAGACGTCTTTTTTCCAACCATGTGAGGTGATCTTCTGTCTCTTCTTTTTTCTCAGCTACACCCCAAGTCTTTACGGGTGTATTTGCCTCTTCCCCACCCAAAGGCGTGTCTTCGGCAAAGAGGTTAGGTACTTCAGCCAAGAGCAGCTCATATTCGTGTTGAATAGGATCCATTTTAGTCTCAAGTGTTACGAGCACTTCTTTGATTCGACGACCTTCAGCTATCAGCTCCGATGAGGGTTGTCCGTTTTTCTGCTGAGCCGCAGTCTCATTACGCTCTTTACGAAGCTTCTCTACTTCTTGCAAAAGCTCGCGACGCCTTTCATCAAGCGTAAGTAGTCCATCAATATCAACTTGAATGTTTTTCTGCTGAGCCGCATCTCTTACTTTTTGGTGATTTTCTCGAATGTACTGAATATCTAGCATACCTCTAGTATAGCCTACCCTGCCCGCTTGAGGCTATAAAAAGAACCAGCTTTTTTAGCTGGTTCTTTTCCTGTTTGTTTTACGCATCTGAGCGAGTTACATAACAGCTTATCTAAAAGTAGCGGCTCAAGGCTACTTCGGGCAACATTTATTGAGTACGTGGACTAATTGCAGCTCCTATAAGCAGGTTAGTCATCACGGTCTCAAAATCTTTTTTAAGTTCAGTTACTGGAATCGCGCCCTCTGGAGCAGCCACTGTTACGTCTTTGGCATTTAATGTTACGCTTGTGTCCAGTACTGCGTTTACACTACCATTCTCATAAGTGACCTTGAGTCTGGTTGGATCATGAGACTTCTTGCTTACCCAAAGCTCAACCGTTGGCTGTGGCCCATTATTTTGCCCCTTTGTAGACTGAACGGTTTTAGCGATTGGATCCGAACAAGCCTTCAAACCGCTGAGTGAAGGAAGAGCCGTAACCTGGTTCGTAAACTCACTGGCTGCTGCTTCGTTAAATTGCAACTTGTAATGAAAGCTATTTTGGCCATTGATACTCTCGCTTGGTAGCGTCTCAGATACTGTGGCAAATTGGTTTGCTTTAAATATCTTCTTTATCTCTTTACTATCTTGCTTACTAATCTGCAGACCTTCTACTGCACTAGTACAATCATCTACTTGGTCGGTATTTGCACCAAACTGTTGTAGATCATTCGGAGCAATCTTTACCCAACTACCATCAAGCTTACCAATGAGTGGTTCAAATACTACAACCACCGACTTAGCTGATTCAGCAGTTGCACTCGTTCCAGTAGTTAACTTTAAGACATCACGAAGATTGTTGATTTTAAAGTAGTAAGTACCATCATTCAAAGCAATAACACTACCATCAACATTAAGGGTCATTGCACCAAATTGAAGAGCAATCTTGGCGTTCATCTCACCATTCTGATTGGTTGTAGCACTGTCGAAAGCAATAGTAGCCTTGACCTCTTGTTTGTCTAGCATACCACTGATTGTCAAAATACCATCAGTTACCGTTGGCGTACTGTTGATGCTCGCATTTGCAGTATTGACCAGAGCATCGGCTAATACCTTCTCTGGTTTACTGTTGAGAGTCGTCCAATATGCGAACGCGCCGCCGCCAAGAAGCAACAAAACCACAACAGTTATCAAGATGATAATAAACGGCTTTTTACTCTTCTTCGGCTTTTGCGGCACACCCGTGCTCACGAAGGGGCTATCTGAGGTTTGCGCTGGAGTGACAGCCTTCGGCGTCTCACTACTCTGCCCCACGCTCTTGTCTGTCGCTTGATTAGCTTGTCTGTCATCCATAAACCCTCCTCAGTTGAAATTACTTTTAGTATAACCACTATGCCGTGTACATGCAAACTAGACCTACGGCTTTTTATTCCGTAATTTCAATACCGTGCCAGAAGGCCACATAGTTAGCAAAATCTTTACCAACTCGCTCTACTGAACCTTCCTTAGGATGTTCGTAGTACCATGCAGCGTCCTCATTTATGTCTTCGTCAACATTAACTGTATAGTAGCTCGCCTCGCCTTTCCAGGGGCATATCGTGTGAGTCTCACTCTCTTCAAAAAATTCAGCCCGTATGGACTTTGGTGGAAAATACCAATTCCCCTCAATCCGAATTAAATCCGCTTGATCTGCCTCTGCAATAACCTGCCCGTTCCATGCTGCTCTCATATTATCCTCCAGAATATTATGATTATGAATACCTTAATTATATCGTATAGAGCAAAAAGCACGCAGCCGCTGGGTCACGAACCACCCCATACCTATAATGCCCACGCCGCCCGTGACGTAGCCCAATAACACCACGGAATTAGTATTACTTCCAGTTTGAGCCAAACTTCTCTCATCCACCGTACTGATAATATACACTTCGTTAATAGTACAAAGCTGAGCACTAGCAATCGAACATATTTGATAGCTATAGCTATCTGAGCCTGCAAAATTCTGGTTTGGAGTATAAGTTATCACACCAGTAGTTGGATCTACCGCGGCACTACCATGCCGTGGCAAGGTCAGTACAGTGATCGATGCAAGGTTGATGTCTGCATAGACATCAGTCGTATTGCTAAATACATTAAAGCTCACAGCTTCGCCGTTATGTGACATAAGGGTAGGATTTTCTTGCAGACTCGCGGGAGGGATGGTGAGTGGTTGAATATGCGGATTATTATCATCAAATGTGTTATTAGTAAGACGCACTTGATCAGAGCCATCGGCATTCATCAGGTAAATCTCGTTGTTACCATCTCTAACCGATCGGAAAACGATCTTAGTATCATCTGGGGAGAAATCAGGTACTGAATCAACACCCGTATAAAAGGTAACACGAACTATATTACTGCCGTCAGCCTTGGCCGTAAATATTTCCTGGTCTCCACTGGCAGCGGTGTTGTATGTTATTTTCGTGCTATCAGGAGACCAAGACGGATTATTACCTCCTGCGATTGCCGTCTCATCAGTGCCAGTCGGAGAAATAGTTCGCAATCCCCCTGCTCTCTGAAATAGTATTTTAGTACCGTCAGGCGACCAAGCAGGGTTAACGTCTGCGCCGCCGTTGTTAGTGATACGCGTCTGATTAGAGCCATTACTGTTCATAGTGTAGATTTCATCATTACCATCCCGGTTTGATACGAAAACAATTTCCGTTCCATCTGGCGAAAACGCAGCACTACTGTCACTAGCTGGATTATTGGTAATCCTGGTCTGATTTGAACCATCCGCATCCATAATGTAAATTTCACCATTACCATCCCGAAAAGAAGTAAACACGATCTGAGTACCATCAGGTGACCAGTTCGCATTACTCTCCCCGCTTGGATTATTTGTCAGGTTCGTCACTCCAGAACCATCAAGGTTCATCGTATAGATCTCATAATTACCGCTGCTGCGATTAGAATGAAATACAATTTTACCATTGAGACCAGGAAAGGCTGCATGAGCTGACTGCATTGGCACGAAAGTCATAAGCAAGACTAGAACAGATGCGGCGGCTGTTAATTTTTTGAATAATTGTTTCATGTTGCCCTCTTACAAATCTATGTGTTTATATTATCACGCTTATGTAGGATTGTTAACGTTTTTTCCATACCCCACCTTTCGTGACTCGTTCTTTTCTACTATATGTCTGGGGGACGGATTTGAGCCAAAACAAAAAGCCCGCTAGCTAGTGACTAAAGCCACCCATAGTCACTTCCAACTATAACCCTGGCCTTCTCTACTAATTGGTGAATACTCAGATTAAGTCATACTAAAATGTCGGGTACAAACATGTATCAAGAGAACCTAAAAATATAAATTATCCCACATACTTGAAATATAATCAAACATTAATACAAGAGCTCAATAGATGGTTTAGCACTAAACCAAGGGTACTATTTCCAGAGTTGGAAGCTTTTGGTGAGTGATTCTATCTCTTCATTTGTACCGAATACACCGACTCCGTAAAAAGTGGTGTCGGACTCAACTTGATCCTTCAGACGATTCGTAATTACTAAGTCATCTGTAGTATCTTGCATTTCTTTAATGAAAACGTGGTGCTTCACATGTGCCTGCTCGGCCTTGGACAATACTTTATGTAGTTCTTTTTCACTGGCTCGCTTAATAACAATCGGGTACTGGCTATTACGAGGTAACTTTTTACCATCAGCCGTTACAAAATACTCACCCGTATCAAACTGTTCTTTTGGAATACTATTACCAATATAGGCGCTCATATGTGCCACAGCATTAGCCATTTGCCAGGGTTCGAGTTCTTTATTTACCAAAATGACAGCTCGTTTACTAAAGTCTTGTATTTTGGTGTGCGTATCACTCGTTTCGCTTTCATTCCAGATTTGTGGATAGATAGCTTTTGTCACCTGGTCTACCTCGCTACGCAGTTGCGGAAACGGCACTCCCTCACGAGCAGTCACACCCTCGAGTATCCAAAATAGTCGCTCTGCGTAACCAAAGCCACAGGCTGGCGGCATACCATATTCCAGCATTTCTACGAAATCGATATCCAGCATCTGAGCCTCGTCGTCACCAGCGTCACGCATGGCCTGCTGGTCTAAGAAGCGCCCCAGTTGATCTATTGGATCGTTTAGCTCAGAGTAAGCCTTGCAAGCCTCTGTACCACCTAAAATAAGGTTAAACTGTTCAGTTAGCAGCGGGTTAGCTTCCTGCAATTTAGCCAACGGCTGTAAAAATGCTGGTACATCTACCAAAAAAGCAGGTCCTGGGAGCTCTACTCGAATCTTCTTCCAGAGCTTATCAAGTCCACGAGCAGCACTATCAGTTTTTTCTACCTCAAGTTTGTGCTCTTTTAGCTTTGTTTGCACCTCTAAGATATCAGTATCAAAAATATCTATGTCGTACTTTTCTTTAATCACTTCTACAAAACTAATTTTCGGCCAATCTTCTCCGTCTTTGCCAAGATCTATAGTCTGGCCATTAAGCAGCGTAAACTGGCGAGTTCCCCATGCTTTGTCTGCCACAAACCGTACTAGCCGCTGCGTAAGCTCCATACCCTGTTGCCAATCAGCATAAGCCCAGTACCACTCCATAGCGATATGCTCAGGCAAGTGTTCGTCCGAGTAGTTCTCGTTACGAAAACGCGGGCCGATATCAAAGACTTTCTCATAGCCACCGCCCAATAAACGCTTTAGCGGCAGTTCGTGCGAGATTCGCAAATAAAAATCTTGATCGAGCGCATCCATATGCGTCACGAAAGGGTTGGCATCTGCTCCACCAGTAGTGTGCTCTAGTACTGGGATATTAATTTCTACAAAACCATCCTGCAGCAAGAAATCACGAGTTGCTTGCCAAAACTTAGAACGTCGCAAAAACCGCTCGTAAACATCGGGGTTCACATTAGTGTCAATGTAACGACGACGCAAACGCTCTTCTTTATTTGTAAAACCATCTTGAGTAGTCGGCATTGGCCGTAAAGATTTAGTCAGCAAACGAATCGTCTTAACTTCAATCGAAATCTCGCCAGTTTTACTTTTAATAATCGGACCAGTGGCCTCAATAAAATCACCGCTGTCGAGCAAATTTAGGTGCTCAAGGCCGACCTGGCTATTAGCGGCAAGCGTTGGCTCTACGTTCCCTTCTTTAAGAAAGAGCTGGAGTTGACCAGAAGCATCTTTAAATACTATAAAAGCCAGCTTTCCAAATTTACGGATACCGATAATTCGGCCTGCTACTGTTGCCTCTTGGCCTTCAAGCTTGTCAAAGGTGCTAGTAATCTCGCCGGCCATATGAGTACGACGGGTTTTTGCGGGATATGGATTAATATCAAGCTTACGCAGCTCTTCAAGCTTACGCAGTCGTTCATCTCTGAGTTCTTTTAGATTTGCCAAGTGGTTTCCTTTCTCGTCTCAAACATTATACCACCTCTTGAGGAAGCGTCTACTCATCTGTGATATTATGAAACATAAGAATTATGATAAAAAAGTCTTCCAAGCCAGCCCATGAACCCTCCTTGCAAGCACGAATGCTACGCACGACTTCTTTACATTTTTATATACTTATTGCTTATGGAGCAGCTATTATTGCGTTCGATTCATGGAATCTCATCACTCACGAAAGTGTTGCCCAGAGATGGACATACGGTGGTGCTCTGGCGATTGTCTGTTGTGTAGTCTGGTTTTTGTTAAAACGCTATACGCTCAGTACACGCTCGATTACATTTATTACATACGCACTTATTACGGCAGATATTTTATTTGCCGCTTTTAATGTTTACGCGCAGCGTGGCATGGCCAGTAAGGCCGTAATGCTCTTTGCACTGCCCCTGTTGGTCGCATATCAGTTAAAAGACAGAGCAACACTATTGGTAACAGCTGGACTTTCAGTTACCGCCTACTCTATCGCAGCAGTACGTTACTTTCATCTTTTTTACGGAGAAGGCTACCGAATAGAACTCTACGGCGAAGTTGGTTTTTATAGCGCCCTCATAGTAGTGTTCGCACTTCTTCTGATGCCCTTCGCTAAACGTCCGTGACTTGCTTAACTAATATCTTTAACTTCGTAAGTAGTCTTGCCTGCAGGTAGATCGATCTCCACTTTATCAGCAACTTTTTTACCCATGAGAGCTTGGCCGATTGGAGATTGGTCTGATATTTTTGCCTCAAGTGGATCTGCCTCAACTGAATCAACAATATGATATGTTACAGATTTACCACCATTACCAAGAGTTACGGTACTACCGATACTCACACTACCCTTAGGAATCTTAGCAATAACTTCAGAATTAATGAGAATATGCTCGATCTCGGCAATGCGGTTCTCAACACGCTCTTGGTCTTCTTTAGCGCTATGATACTCAGCATTTTCGCTCAGATCACCCTGGTCACGAGCAACTTTAATAGCTTCAATAACTTCTAATTGTTTTTCTTTCAATTCAGTAAGCTCAAGGTTAAGCTCTTGTACGCCCTCTTTAGTCAATCGAAATTCTTTTTTCATACATATGTCCTTTATCTGAGCAAATATTATAGAAAACAGCTCGCTCTTAAGATACACTACCCTTTACCTCGTGCTCACCAATTCACTTCTGAAAATTGTAGCAGGTGTAAAATGGTTTGTAAACGCGACTTTTGTAAGTTAATAATTTATTAATAACTTTGGGCAAATAACCAGACGTCCGAAGCCGGTTCACCTGTATAAAAATCGGTCCCTGCTTGACCTGTTGCAATCTTACAACGGCTCACGGCTTTAGTCTCTTCTTTAATCTTGGCTTCTATTTCAGAGTTATCATTCCAGCATACTTTCACAAAGCCCTTATGTTCAGCTAAAATTCCCTTGAACTCTTCGTATGAGCTGGCTCCTCGAGTATTTTCATCTCTTATTTGACGTGACCGTTCCAATAGGTCTGACTGGATGGTCTCCAGTAGCAGAGGTACCTCGGTAGTAAGTTGAGATTTTACAACCTTACTATCTTCTCCTGTGTCACGCCGTTTTATGGTAACTTCTTGAGCCTCAACCTCTTTAGCACCAATCTTAAAGATAAGTGGCACACCCTTTACTTCCCACTTATTGAGCTTGAAGCCAAATCGTTCGTCATCACGCGAATCAAGCTCCACACGTACACCAGACTTATGTAGCTCAGCCCGTAATTCCTCGCAGTATTCTAGCAACTCTGGTTCAGTTTGCACCGGCACAATCACTACCTGAATTGGCGCCAGATTAGGCGGCAACACTAGACCGTTATCGTCACCATGAGCCATAATTAGGCCACCTATTGAACGAGTCGAAAGACCCCAGCTAGTTTGCCAGACATACTGTTCGCTACTGTCTTGTGATTGAAATTTTATGTCGAAAGTCTTTGCAAAGTTTTGACCCAAATCATGCGAAGTACTACTTTGTAGCGCCTTGCCACTTGGAAGCAAGATCTCAAAAGTTAAAGTATCGTCAGCTCCTGCGAAGCGTTCACTTGTAGACTTGCTACCCACATATCCATCGAGTGCAAAGTGATCTCTATAGACTTGAGCGTACATATCCATCACCCAAACCTTAGTTTCGGTAGCCTCCTCGTGCGTAGCATGAGCTGTATGCCCTTCCTGCCACAGGAACTCACTTGTACGCAAGAATGGCAAAGTCCGCCTCTCCCAGCGCACCACATTGCACCATTGATTCATCTGCATTGGCAAATCACGCCAAGACTGGATCCACTTAGCATACGAACTATATATAATAGTTTCACTCGTAGGTCGGACCGCTAGAGACTCCTCTAGTTCTTGTCCACCACCATGAGTCACCACTGCAAGTTCTGGCGCAAAACCAGCCACGTGACTTTTTTCTTTCTCCAGAAATGACATCGGTATAAGTAACGGGAAGTAAGCATTCTGTACTCCTCGAGCTTTGATCATAGGGTCTATCACCTTTTGAATATTTTCCCACAGTGCATATCCATAGGGCTTAATAATCATAGTACCCTTCACCGGACCATAATCGGCTAGGTCAGCTAGTTGGATTACTTTGGTATACCACTCAGCTGGGTAGTCTTTTTTATTGGGGAGAAGTTCTTTAGCCATAGCCTTTAGTTTATCAGATTATACCCTGGGGACGAATTCCTATATTAGGTTTTAAACACAAAGAGCAGTAAAAATGCTGCGAGGTTCTTCAGAGCGTGTAATGCAATAGCCGGTACGATACTCTTGCTTCGCTCGACCAAAAAACAGAGAATTAAACTAAGTGCAAAAGTATCTACTGCTACGTTCCACTGCCCATGCGCTACCGCAAAAAGTCCGCTCACAACAATAGCACTGGCCCAAAAAGGCAGGTGTACCCGCAAGCCTTTAAAAAGTACGCCCCGAAACAGCGTTTCTTCCAAGATCGGCGTTAATACCACTAAGGTCAGGAAGGCGAACAGGAAGTCACCTCCTTGTAAATTAGAAAGACCTACGTCTTGTACTTGATCAGTCTGAAAACCAGGAATCAAACGAGTAGCGACCATGGTGAAAACGAGGGAAATAGCTAAGTAAACCAAAAATGCTGGTGGTATCAGCCATAATGACTTAAGGGGTGGTTGCCTCCAGCCGATAGACCGCCATGTGTAGCCACTTATTTTAAATATAGTCGCCAAGCTACCTAGCATCACCACCAGGTTTACTGCAATGAAACAAAATACTCGCTGGGAGTCTGTAGCCAAAAAACCAGAAAAAAGTTGTACTGATAAGGCTGCTACAAACTGCGAGGCCAAGAAAAGTAGCATAGAGCCAAATAGGACAACGAAAGGATTAACCCAAAACTTTTTAGGTACAGTTTTTGTAAGGAGAGAAAGTTGTCTCATAGGCTAGAAGAATCGTCTGATGTCCAATACGGTGATCAACGCCGCAAGCGTTAGTAGCACAAGCATACCCGTACCGTGAATCTTCTCTTCCGTATCCTGCGTAAGTGGCTTCTTCATGATTCTAAAAAGCGCCATCACAAATAGCCGCCCACCATCAAGAGCCGGGATTGGTAAACTGTTCATAACAGCTAAGCTCACTGAAATGATTCCTATTAAAAAGAGTACGAAGACAAAGCCCTGGCTTGCGAGATCTTTAAGTGTTACTACAATACCAACTGGTCCAGTTACGCTTTGAGCAGCCTGAGAGCCCCTACCTTGAATCAGTGAGGATATCGCACCAAATAAGCCCTTAAATGTTTCAACCGTGAATTGCACCGTAGTACCTATGCCCACGATCGGTGCCGACCATGTCGAGCGAACTAGGATAGATTCACCTGGTGCAACACCAAAATTACCTCGAGTAGGGTCGTCACGTAATTGCACAGCACTGGTGTGCGTCTGGTCTTTATCCTTAAACACCACCGCTACTTCTTGGTCCGCATAGAACTTTGTGGTATCACGCAGTACTTCTGAACTCGTAATGGGCACACCAGCCACCGAAATAAGTTGGTTTCCCACCTGTAGGCCACTCTGCTCGGCAGGTGAATCTGACTCAACCCGTCCAGCAAATACTCGCTGCTGTACAACCTTGGCATCAGATGAAACCTGGAACTGATTTTCAACCAGCTGTGGCATGCCAATAAGGGCGATGGCTGTGAAGATTATTGCGGCTACGAGCCAGTTCATCAGCACTCCCGCGGCAATAATTAAAGCTTTTTGCCAAAACCGAGCGGCTCCAAAAGTACCAACTTCGGTTGCAGCATCATGTTCACCCTTCAACTTTACGAAACCACCAATTGGCAACCAGTTAAGTGTGTAGGTTGTACCTCGTTTCTTAGTGAGCACCTTAGCTCGCGGTGGAAAACCGAGGCCGAATTCTTCAACTTCTACGCCATTTTTACGCGCAGCAATAAAGTGCCCATACTCATGCACCACCACCAACAATATAAATAGAATGATTCCCAGAGCTATTAACACTAGTTGCCCCCAAATCGTCGATTGCAAGAAGCAAAAGTTTCGAGTGCTTGCCCGAGCTCCTCTTTCGTAAAAGAAGGCCAGTGTGTAGTCGTAAAGTAAAGTTCAGAGTAGGCCACTCGCCAGAGCATAAAGTTACTAATACGTTGTTCGCCGGACGTCCGAATAAGTAGATCTATTGGTGGAATCTCCGGGTGATATAAGTTCTGGGAAATAAGTTCTTCAGTTACATCTGTCCGATCAACCCCTGATGCAATAATCTTTTTTAGTGCATCAGTTATTTCTTGTTTACCACCATAGTTAAAACAGATTGCCAAAGTACCACCAGTGTTGTCTTTGGAGTCGGCCTCAGCCTGGCGCCACGCTTTAACCAGCTTGGGGTCAACTCGGTCTTCTATGCCAAGTACTTTGATGCAAATATTTTCTTTAATAAGCTCTTTGGCATCTTTGGTTGCAATCTTCATAGCTAGTCGCATAAGGTAATCCACCTCTTCTTTCGTACGGTTCCAGTTTTCAGTAGAAAATACGTAAGCCGAGACGTAGGAAATACCTAAATTAAAGGCTTCTTTGGCAATTGTCTTAAGGTTGTCATAACCCTGGCGGTGCCCCTCTAAGGTTGGTAACCCTCGCTCCTTAGCCCATCGGCGGTTACCATCTAAAATTAAACCAAGGTGTACAGGAATAGTAGATTCTGTAGTGTGAGACATTGTGTTTAAGTATAGCACGAGCTCTGTAACGCGTGCTTTAGACTTTCATAATTTCAGCTTCTTTAGCTCTCGCAAGTTCATCGACTTTCTGATTGAACTGATCAATCATTTCTGTAACCTGCTTTTCGACGCGTTTTACATCGTCTTCAGAGAGCTCTTTGGCATCTTTTTGACGCTTAGCGTCTTTCATAGCATCGTGTCGGATATTACGCAGACTTACCCGCGCTTCTTCCACTGTATCACCAAGTGATTTTACAATTTGTCGGCGCCGTTCTTCAGTCAGTGGCGGCATCGGTACTCGCACTACGCGGCCATCATCACTCGGATTAAGATCAAGTGACTGTTCATTGTGGATTGCAGTGACAATCGCTTGTAAGTTCGTTGGATCAAACGGTGTAATTTGTAGTAGTTGTGGCTCTGGTGCAGAAATAGATGCTACTTGCACAAGCGGAGTTAATACCCCGTAAGCCTCTACTCGTAAACTCTCGACAATACTTGGGTGAGCTCGGCCAGTACGAACTTTTTTGAGCTCTTCGTCTAAATGCTCAGCTGCGTTTTGCATTTTTGTTCGATAACTCGCTACATCCATTACTTCTCCTCTTTATATACCTAGGTACTTATTGTAACCTACTAGCCATAACTTATGAAGTCGCCTACGCTTACTTGGCTCTTTAGTAAATCTAGTTACTGACTTGGCCGAGTTCGATACGCTTGAACTGCCGAATAACAGTGTTCTCACCAAATTTTGCAATGTTTTCTTTCAAATATTGGTCAACTGTTTGGTCAGGGTTTTTAATGTAAGGCTGATCGAGCAAACATTTTTCAGCAAAATGCTTCTTAAGCATGCCAGCAACGATGTTCTCAACCATATTCTCAGGCTTGCCCTCAGCTTTAACCTTCTCACTAAATTCTTCAGCCTTTGCCTCACGCTCAGCCGCAGGTACGTCTTCGATCGAAACATATTCAGGACTCACCGCTGCAATGTGCATCGCAATATCATGTACGAAAGCCTTGAAGCCATCAGTGCGTGCTACAAAATCAGTTTCACAGTTCACCTCAAGCACTACACCAATACGACCACTATGTACGTAAGCGTCTACAAGACCCTCACGAGCTTCACGTTCACCTTTTTTTTCAGCCTTTGTGAGACCTTTTTTGCGCATAGCCTCAAGTGCCTTGTCAAAGTCACCATCATTGTCTACAAGTGCAGCCTTTGCATCTGTTAAGCCTGCACCTGTTAAATCTTTTAGTCGCTTGATCTCTTCAATCGCTACTTTCATTCTTTACTCCTTCTTCAATTCACAATTTACAGTTTACTTACCTGCCCCGCTTTCGATATCCATAGTTCGCACTGAATGGAAAACAGTAAACAGCTACTACTCCTCAGGATTTTTTTTCTGAGTTGCTTTTCCTTCATTAATAGCGGCTACTACATATTCCAGCAATAGTTGAATTGCCTTAAGGGCGTCGTCATTGGCTGGAATAGGATAATCTACCACTGTTGGATTTACATTGCTATCAGCTACGCCAACAACAGGAATATGAAGTCGTTTTGCTTCCTTAACAGCCAAATGGTCGGTTAGTATGTCTGTTACATAAACTAAACCAGGCTGGCCTTGCATGTCTTTAATACCACCATACAAGTGATTCATATGGTCAATTTCTTCTTGGAAACGCTGTACCTCAAGCTTGTTGTAACGGTTTACGAGTTCACCGCTCGCCATTTTTTCTTCAAGTTCTTTAAGGTATTTAATTCGCCCATTCATAGTAGTGGTATTAGTAAGCATTCCACCTACCCAACGATTCACAACGTAAGGCATGCCAGTATCCTCGGCAGCCTTTTGAACAATCGCCTGAGCTTGTCGCTTCGTACCAACCAATAGTACCTGCTTGCCTTCGCTGACGGTTTTTGTAATAAGCGGCAATACCACTTCTAGCGCCTCAACTGTTTTAGTGAGGTCAATAACATGATTACCAGCCCGCTTACTATGTAAGTAAGGAGCCATTTTTGGGTGCCAACGGCTGGTCGTGTGGCCAAAATGAGCACCACTCTCTAATAGTTTCTTGATATCGACAGATACTGCCATATGATAAATCCTTTCGTTCTTCACGAGTGAGCTACTGTAACGAATCTGAAGTCAGTTTCGTTCAGAAGGATTCTCTCTCCCGCTGCTTTAAATTATTACTCTTCTATTCTAACAGATAACACTATCCGTTTCAAGCTGCTTCATTTTTGAGCTGACGACGGAACATCCGCACGTATTCGCCATTTTTTCGAGCCGCCAGCTCCTTGTGCGTCCCTTGCTGCTCAACACGACCATCTTTTAGAACATAGATGTGATCAGCATTTTCAATAGTTGTTAATCGGTGACTGATGGTGATGACTGTATTACGATTCTTTTTATCAAACAGACGATCGAAAATATTAGCCTCAGCCGAAGCGTCAATTGCCGAAGTTGGCTCATCTAAAATAATAATTGGTGCTTGACGATAAAAGTTACGGGCCAATCCAATCCGCTGCCATTGGCCGCCAGAAAGCTGCACACCCCCATCTTCCTCAAACCAAGTAGCTGCTGGAGTGTCCAGGCCTTTTGGTAAATCTGCAACAATCTCTCGCGACTCAGCCGCCTCTAACGCTTTATTAATTCTTGCGGTACTCGGTTTGCTGTCCATATCACCAAATAAAACATTGTCGCCCACTGTTGTGAAGCTATATGTAGTAAAATCTTGCAGCAAGACCCCGACCTGACGATGCCAACTCGCAATGTCGTACTGATCAAGTGGCTGGTCGTCTAAATAAATAGTACCGCTCGTTGGCTGGTAAAAGCCTAGTAATAGTTTGATCAAAGTTGATTTACCGGCACCATTCTCACCCACTATCGCTATATGTTGGCCAGCATCAATTGTCAACGATAAATCTGTAATTACATTCTTTAACATATTAGGGTAGGTAAAACTAACGTTTTCAAAACGAATCGTTTGCACGGGCTTAGTAAGTTTCTTGCCACCCATTTGCGTAATAGGCAATGCCATAAAATCATTGTAATCTTTAAGCTTCGAGAGATCTTCATCGGCTGCACCAAATTCACGGATAAACTCACTCGAGGAATTCAAGGCTCGGCTCACTAGTTGCTGCACATAGACAAATTGGCCAATTGGATAAACGCGGGCGCCAATCTGCACCACTACCCACACTAAACTGCCTATTTCTACCAACGCTTCAAGCGCATCGCTCAGCAGGCGCCATTTAATAAAGCGCTTCTCAAATATCAGGCGTGCACCTTGGTCTCTATTACGAAACCGTACACGCATAGCAAGCATGGTTTTTGCCAGATTGTACAGTCGCAGCTCTGGCACTACTTTTGGCTGGATCATATTATACTCAATATAGCTTTGTTTCCGTCGATCTACGACCGTAGCCCGCCAGTGTTTAATCTGAAAACGTGATAGCCGATATTGAACGTACATACCTGGCAAAATCGCTACAGTTAGTATCAACGAAAGCCAAGGAGTTACGAAACCCAAGGCAATCACCGCGGCGACTATCCCAAACATAGTCTGAAAGAGTCGAGCAACTCGGTCAAAAACATAGGCAAAAAAGTTCGTGAAATCACGTGCTTTTTCATACAAATCAGCCGTCTCCTTGTCGTCATAGCGCCATAAGTCCAAGCTCGCAAAGCGTTCGTAGAGCATATCCGAAACTCGGGACTCAACTCGAAAGCGCACCACTTGGTCGATATAATTGCCCAGACTTGACTGTAAAGCCGTAAGTAATCCCAAAACGGCAGTTGCCGCTACAAACCACAGCGCTTTAGTTTGAGCCCCTGCTACACCATTAAAAGCAGCGGCGATCTGTGTCGTTGTCTGAGCGGCAAAGTAGGCAGTTGCCAGTGGGAATATAGCATCAGTGATAGCTGTAAATATTTTAAAACTAATCGAAGAACGTGAGATTGAAAAAGAAATTTTCAAGACCTTCCAGACAGCACTCAAGTACTGTCGGATAGTCAACCGCTCTTCTCTATCTGTTGCAACTCTACTCCTAGGCATACTTTCCTATCTATAAGTTACTTCTAAGTATATCCGAAAGCTAAAGTAGATACGATACTTGCAAATTATGTCTCTAACAGATATAATAGGCCAGTCATTATCTCGGTATATCCGAAAACGGCTGCAGTTGCCCACTGCTAACCGTACACTTAAACGGGCAGGAGTCATACTAATATGAAGAAAGATCTGCACCCAACAGATTACCGCTTGGTTGTTTTCCAGGACACATCAAGTGATTTTAGCTTTTTAACTCGCTCTACCGTTGCTGCCACTGAAACTATCAAGTGGGAAGACGGCAACGAATATCCGCTCATTAAAGTACACGTTTCAAGCGCCTCGCACCCATTCTTTACTGGTGAAGAAAAGATTGTAGATATCGAAGGTCGTGTTGATAGGTTTAAATCTCGTACCGCTGCTGCCGCTAAAAAACGTGAAGAAGCTTTGGCTCGCAACAAGAAGCCAGCTGCAAAAAAAGCTACGGCGAAGAAGGAAGTTACCGAAGCCTCTCCAGAAGCTCCAGTTAAAAAGAAAGTTACGAAAAAGCCTGCTGAGAAAAAAGCTGCTCCAAAAACTCAGGACAAAGAAGTTACTGAGACTCCAAAAGAAACAACAACTGAAGCTGAAAAATAACTTCAGTTCCTGAAAAACACCGTTTCGGCTTAGGTTTGAAGCGGTGTTTTTAGTAGAATAAGAGACAGTATGGAAACTAGCCAACAGAAACTACGAGACGAATTTACCCAACTTACCGCAGAGCTTAGTTCTCCGGATGCATTTTCTGATCCTAAGATTGGTGAAAAGAATCGTCGCCACGCCGAGCTTGAAGAGATCATCACAACACTAGACCAAAAGACGTTATTCGAAAAACAGCTCACTGAATCAAACGAAATACTGCGCGGCAATGACGCCGAACTCTCAGAGCTTGCAAAGCTAGAAATTCCCGAGCTCGAAGAAAAGATTACCGTGGCTGAAGAGAAACTAACCCAGCTGCTCACCCCAAAAGATCCTAATGATCATAAGAATGCCGTGATTGAAATTCGTGCTGGAGCTGGTGGTGACGAAGCTGGCCTCTTTGCTGCTGAACTACTTAGAATGTACCTACGTTACTGCGAAACACATAGCTTAAAAACTGAAATCATGAGCGAAAATACCAACGATTCTGGCGGCTACAAAGAAGTTATCTTTCTTGCCAAAGGTATGGACGCCTACAAACAGCTGAAGTTTGAAGGTGGGGTACACCGCGTACAGCGCGTACCCGCAACCGAAAGTCAGGGTCGCATTCATACCTCAACCGTAACTGTTGCTGTGATGCCCGAAGCTGAAGAAACTGATATCGATATTAAGGAAGCTGACTTAAAAGTAGACACCTACCGCGCCTCGGGTCATGGTGGCCAATCAGTCAACACGACCGATTCTGCCGTGCGCATCACCCACTTGCCAAGTGGAATCGTCGTAACCAACCAAGACGAAAAGTCACAAATTAAAAATAAACTCAAAGCTATGAGCGTACTTCGTTCCCGACTATTACAGAAGCAAATTGACGAAGCCAATGCCGAGCTCTCCGCCCAGCGCAAAAGCCTTATTGGCTCTGGTGACCGCTCAGAAAAAATTAGAACTTATAACTTCCCACAAGACCGTATTACTGATCACCGTGTCAACTATTCTCGTTCTGGAATCCCTGCGGCGATGAACGGCGACATCGACGATTTAATTGAAAAACTCCAATCCTACGAATCCCAACTCGCCCGAGGAGATGGCTAATGGGGAAATATCTCATAGCTGGATCCCCTGGGTCTGGCAAGACAAGTGTTATTCGTGAACTCGAGAGACGTGGCTTCAGTGCTTATGACACAGATAGTCATCCTGGAGCGTCTAGACTGCAAGATAAGCAGGGTAACTTTGTGTCCTTTCCAGATGGTCATATCGATTGGGACATATACGAGTGGAATTGGCAGAAAGATATAATCGAACAACTACTCTCTAGTGATTCGACCGTGTTCTTAGGTGGCATAACAACTAACGGCAAAGAAATGTACGCTCTATTCGATAAAATATTTGTTTTGACACTCGATGACACAACACTTAAGGATAGAATCCTCAGTAGAACCGATAAAGACTGTGGCAAACACCCTGATCAACTCAAGGGTGAGATCGAGTACCGCCCGATACTACAAGCTGAGCTTCTTGAAGAACCCCAAGCAGTTGCAGTTAATGCCATGCAACCTATCAATAAGGTTGTTGACGAAATTCTAGAGGCAATTACATGACACCGTATATTGCAAGTACTTCTAATCCGAAGATTAAGTGGGCAAAAAGTTTACATAAAAATAGTACTCGTCGTGAAGAAGGTGTCTTCTTAGTAGAAGGTGCCAAAGAAATCGCTTATGCGCTCGATGGCGGCTACCTACCCCACACACTGTTTGTCTGCCCCGATATCTATGGCGAGCAACCGCTCGAACAAAATGACGCTCAAATTTATACCATCTCTAAAGAATGCTTCGAGAAGATTGCCTACCGAACAAATTCAGATGGTCTACTAGCCGTATTTCATACCAAAAATCGATCACTTGATGCTCTAAATTTTGGCGAAGCACCCTTCTTCTTGATCGTAGAGTCAGTCGAGAAACCCGGTAATCTTGGGGCGATTATCCGCACCGCTGATGGTGCTGGTGCAGATGGAGTTATTATTTGTGACGAACGAACCGATATCTTTAACCCCAATGTTATACGCTCTAGTGTTGGTACGATCTTCTCACAACAAGTAGTCACTGCTAGCAATGAAGAAGTTTACGACTTTTTAGAAAAACATGAGATTGCAGCTTATGGCGCCCTACTCTCTAGCGAATCACGCCTCTACACCCAGGTGGATCTTTCACTACCCTGCGCGATTGTACTTGGTACCGAGCACGAGGGTCTTAGCAAATTCTGGCAAGAACGCTCACAGCCCATTATTATCCCAATGCGTGGCAGTAATGATTCACTTAATGTTAGTAACGCCGCAGCCGTATTGGCTTATGAAGTTGTTCGGCAACGCAGACTCGCAGATAATGAGTAAAACGTAGTGAAGAATATGGCTGTAAAGGACCCAGCTGAGCCAACCATAGCTTCTTGGCTAAGTGAGAGTACAGCTAAACTCAAGAGTGCAGATATCGCCTCTGCTCGGCTTGACTGCCTACTTTTGCTTGAAGACGTACTGCAAAAAGATCGAAGCTGGATACTAGCTCACGATATAGCTAATATAGGTACTATCGATCTGTTAGAACTGAATACTAAAATTGTTCAAAGAGCATCCCGCATACCTCTCGCCTACATAAGAAATCAGCAAGAATTCTACGGACGTAGCTTTTATGTAGACGAACATGTACTAATCCCCCGTCCGGAAAGCGAAGCTATTATCACGCTGCTGCGCGAACTAATGAATAGCAGTAAGTGGATAGCGAATAATCAAACTGTAGACCAACCCACTACACACCCACCCGAACTTACTCTGCTAGATATCGGAACTGGCTCCGGATGCCTGGCCATAACTGCCAAGCTCGAAATCCCCACCGCCAATGTACTGGCAACCGATATCTCTTCTGATGCCCTGAAAGTGGCAGGGGGGAATGCCGAAACTTATCAGGCTGATATACAATTCATCGAAGCTGATCTCTTTTCTATACCTCATTCACCGCTCATCACTGTAGTCATCGCTAATCTGCCCTACGTGCCAGAGAAACTCATCACTTCTGCGGAAATCACCAAAGAACCCGCCTTAGCGCTTTTTTCAGGAGAAGACGGTATGAATCACTACCAGCGGCTTTGGCAGCAACTGAGTGTCGCAGAACACGCCCCACGCTATGTTATTACCGAAAGTCTTGAGCAGCAACATCAGCAAATGGCCCACCGGGCCACGCTTGCGGGCTACCAACTCATTAAGACCGACACCTTGGCTCAATTGTTCGCTATTGCATCTGGAAAGTAAGATTACTAACTATAATTCTGCAGACCAGCTACTCGTCACGAGAACTACTAGCAGTAAAGCTGCACTAAAGAGCACGTTTTCGAGTACTGCACCACGGTGTTTGAGCTTATCAACCTTATACGCATGGTAAAGAGCACCGGCAGATCCAGACATAATGCCAGCTACAAGCGCTACACTCGCGATACGAGTGTCAAACACCACATAATACTGCAGCCAGTGCAGGCTCATCCAGGCGAGTTGGCTGATAATAAAAGCCCAGGCGAGACTGAGCGAACGATAATGTGGCTCTTCATAATTACTAAAGAAGTGCCGTGCACTAGCCCAGCTCACAATCCAAACGAGCGCTACTACCAACAGGGGCGTTCTAACGATACTCGAGATCGTAAAGATTGTTACCAAGCCCAAGAACTGGGCACAAAAAGCCTGCAAACCAACCCAAAGTTCGTTCGTTCGTGGCTTCAAGAAAAGGAGCCACCCCACGTATAAAGCTGCCCATAGAATACCGACCCATGTGTGTTCAGCCTGTTGTATGAGGCTCACGATACTAATACCGACAATAATATCTACTAAATTAGCTTTTAAGTTCGGAATCCAAAAACGTGGCTGCACTGCTAGGATACGCCATTTACTCAAAATTACGAGCAGAACCGCAAGTGGTACAAGGTGCCAGTAGACAACCATCATGTAAAGAACCGTGGCAAACAGCACGTTCACACCGATATGAAGAATATCTCCAACATCAAACCCAGGCTTCTTTCCCCAAAAACTCTTTTTTGCTTGTAACATATGTAGGCTTTATTATAGCACCCAACCGAAAATGATACTACTGTGAGGCGGTGACTTGTTTACCAATGATAACCACAAAATCAACCTGGTAATTTTTAGCTTCCGGGTACGCAGTCGCATCAGTAATAGCCGATACCCCAAATTGTTTCTCGAGGAACTCTTTGGTACTATTTTTTTGGCCACTCGTCAGATCAACTACAACTGCTACAGATGAATCCGGCGCATTTCCCACCTTCGTAACATCTAGACCCTTGGCAATAAGTTCGTCAGCCCGTTTCTGGGCTTGACCAATTACGCCACTACCGTTAAGTACCGCAACCGTGGCCGCCTCGCGCACGAGTGGATCAGTACTCGTTAACTTCTTGAAGAAGAGTTTGATCTGATTAAAATTATTGATGCCCGCAGTAGGTATAACGACACTCTGCCCATTATACATATCTGTTGTGACCAAATTAACTTCATCGCCAGCCAGGTCAATTGATTGAATATCTTGGCTCTTCACGAGCTTACTAATCTCATACAGACGACGTAGTTCGTTCGTTTGAAAGTTAGTTTGAACGTTATTACCTGCAGCATCCAACAGGTCACCTAGCTTAGTAGGATTAGAAAGCACACCAATACTTAGAGCCTTGTCTTTAAGGGCAATCAGCATCGCTCGCTGGTATGTTGTACGGTCAAAATCACCACGCCCCATACCGTAGCCACCCGCAGAGTTACGTGAACGAGCAAGTGCAAGAGCCGTAAGACCATTAAGTTGTTGCGGGCCATTTTGCAGCTTCAGCGGTCCACCATCTTTCTTTTGAATATTTGGGTCGTAGACACCACGGGGATCGTCGCTTGTCACCGTGATATCAATACCACCGACCGCATCCACTGCATCTTTGAAAGCCGTGTAGTTAAGTTTGCCATAGTACTGAATTGGCATACCAAAATTTTCGCTCACAAGTTTAGAGAGCAGGCCCATACCACCTTCAGGATATCCATCTTCTTTAAAGTTAGTCTCGTTTCCGCACTGGAAGGCAGCGTTAATCTTTCCTTCGTAACCGCTTGGGCAGGCACGACCATACTTCACCCATAAATCACGAGGAATACTAACAGTGAAGGCTGTATTATTTTTAGTATCAATACTGGCAAGCATGATTGAATCAGTCAGATCGGCACCACCGTGATCCGGGCCGTCATCTTCAGATGTACCGGCTAGTAAAATGTTAACTCGCCCCTCGTCTTCACCCCGTAGCTGGGTGCTATCGAAGAAGCCCAGCACGCTACCGTTGAAAACTTTACTTGCGTTCGTGAGGGCCTTCCAGCCTAAAAAACCACCCAAGAGTACTACGAGCAATAATATCCCCAGCAGCGTTCTCTTAATAATCTTTTTTCGTCGAGATTGAGGCTGTTTGTTTTTCTGTGCACGTTTTTTACGGAATTGCCAAAAACGTGGCTTGGTGGTCTTATGCCTAGAAGAATCCTCAAAATCTAGTGATTCAGCAACAAGCTCATCTCGGCCTATGGTAAGTGTCTGGTTGTCGTCTGTCCAACGTTCGTGAAATTCAATCCCCTCCTGAGGATTCGCAGGTTTTGGGGCTTCAGATACCTTGCGTTGCCGTGGACGCATACTATCCATAGAAACCCGCTTAGAAGTAGTCCGGCGCGGCTGCCTCGGTATGAAGCCATCCATACTATAGCCTTGTGATTTACGTTTTCTTTGCTGCATAAAATACTCATGCAGTATACCGTTTTTGCTTTACGCGGTAAAGTCGTGCTTTTACAAGCCATAACTGGTATAATGAGCTCGATATGAATCCACAACAACAGATCAGCCCTGTGCCGACGGGATCAAATACACCCTTGTCTCAGCCGCCTCCTTCGCCCCAGATGAAGCCAGCCAAAAAAGAGGGTGGGATCATTTCTTTTCTTATCACTCTCTTTATTGCTTTTATACTTGTTCAGATGATCAACATCTTCTTATTTCAGTCATACAAAGTTTTTGGCAGCAGTATGTACCCTACCCTGCACGATGGCGACCGCTTAATTATCTCTAAAGTTGGTAAAACGGCCGCTAGCATCATGAGACACGACTACCAACCCGAGAGGGGTGATGTTATCGTTTTCACGAATCCCCGACAAAAAGATATCCAACTCATCAAACGCGTCGTAGGCCTACCTGGTGACCGTGTCGTTGTAGAAAACGGCACTATCACAGTTTACAATCAAGAAAACCCTGATGGGTTTAAGCCAGACGATGCCCCGTATGGCAAAGATCTACCAGCTACTACTGGCAAAGCTGATATCACCGTACCAGAAAACCATGTATTTGTCAGTGGTGACAATCGTATTGGTAGCAATTCACTCGATTCACGTAACGAACTTGGCACCGTACCAGAAGAAAATATCATAGGCACACTCGCCGTACGACTCTGGCCATTTGATAGCGCCCGTTTCTTTTAGTCAATTACGCGTTCACTAGTCAAGCAACTTTTGAGCAATATCTTCTAGATGTTTCTCGTCTTTGAAGTTAATCAGTATCTGTCCACCTTTGGCCATATGACGGACCCGCACGCTCGTATCAAGATACTTTGCAAGCTGTTTCGTTTCTTTGGTTTCATTTTTAGTTCTCTGCAGAGCTTGTTGGGATTGCTCGTCCTTATGCTGCTGCTTATGGCCAACTACATACTGTTCTGCTTGGCGTACCGTCCAGTGGTTTTTAATGATCAACCTTAGTAGCGTCAACTGGTCTTCCTCGTCTTTAAGGGCAATAATCTGCCTTGCATGGCCCTCGCTAATCAAACCCTCGTGCAGCGCCTCTTTGGCCTTAAGCGGTAGTTTGAGCAAACGAACAATATTATTAATAGCGCTGGTACTTTTTCCAACTTTTTCTGAAATCTGCTCATAGCTGAGATTAAACTGCGTATGAAGCGCCAAGTAAGCGGATGCTAGGTCTAATACGGTTAAATCTTGGCGTTGAATGTTCTCGATCAAAGCAACTTCTAATTTTTGTTGCTCGCCAAAAGAGCGCACAATGGCTGGCACAGTTTGTAAGCTAGCAATCTCTGCAGCCCGATAGCGTCTTTCACCGGCGATGATAATGTACTTCGAGCCATTCTTGGCCACAATTAACGGCTGAATAATGCCGTGTTCACGAATAGAAGCAGCGAGTTCATTGAGTGATTCTGCCTCAAAATGCTTGCGGGGTTGTTGCGGATTAGGCTGTAGGCTTTTTAGCGCAATATTTTGCACGCTATCTTCAGATACCCCAACCGCTAAAGCTTCTGAGAGCATATCATCAGATATAAGTGCCGAAAAATCCTTACCCAAGCCTTTAGCACTCATGATTTTGCTCCTTGTTTACTATTTGATAATTTGCGGTTTTTCCATACTACATATTCCATACTACATATTCCTTCTTGGACGACTACGAAAGCCGATCAAGAACCTCCTTGCTGAGCTGCTTGTAAGCCCGAGCGCCCTTACTCCACTTGTCGAACTCACCGACTGGCTTACCATGGCTCGGAGCTTCAGCTACTCGAATATTACGCGGGACGGCTGTTTCAAATAGACGGTCGCCGAAGTGCTGCCGCAGCTGAGACTCAACTTGAGCAGAAAGTGTAGTGCGAGTATTGTGCATTGTCATAACTATGCCCAGTATACCTAAGTGCGGGTTCAATGCCGAACGCACCAGCTTCATAGTCTCAAGCAACTGGCTAAGGCCTTCTAGAGCGTAATACTCAGTTTGTACGGGTATAACCACAGACTGCGCAGCCGTCAGAGCATTGACCGTGAGCAAGCCTAGGCTTGGCGGGCAGTCGATCAACACAATGTCATATGGAGCGTCTACTAGGGCTTTTTTAAGGCGTAAGGCCCTGTCTTTAACGGTTGCTGCTTCAACTTCAAACGTCGCCAGCTGAGAATCGGTCGAAACTATCGAAAGGTTTTTATACGGTGTTTCTTTGACTACTGCAGCTAGTTCGATTTTGCCCGTTAGCACTTCACGGATATTCAAGCCAGTTTTTGCAACCCCTAAACCACTCGTGGCATTACCCTGTGGATCCAGATCAATCAAAAGGACATTCTTGCCAAGCTTAGCAAGCTGATAGCCAACATTTACTACTGTAGTAGTTTTGCCAACTCCCCCTTTTTGATTGGTAACTGCAATGACTTGAGCCATAGTTTTGTATTTTTCCTCCAAAGCTTATGTCTTTTAGTATAACTCGTATCTCTCAAACCTTCCATACTCATTCGCTAGATAAACACCCCTTACGCTCGTCATTACGATACATATGAGGATCTGGTTAACTGAAGGGTCTACTCTGCCTAACCCAGGTAGTTAAACTTGATATTTTAACAACAATGTGCTATAATGAGAGAGTACCTTAACAGTAAGAGTACTACATATGAAACAGATGAGAACGGCATTTTGCACCTAAAATGTCTTTTTTGGTATAAAATGCCGTTCTCAAAAATGAGCTACACACGGGAAAGACCCGTAAGTAGCGTGCGGCAGTTAAAGGAAGGTACGTCTCATGACACGCCTTTTTGATACCTCTCTGGGGCAGGTGGAGCAATTCCACCGCACTCTGGCTGAGGCTGGCTTCACAGCCGAAAAAGTCGCTGAGATTAATCGCAATCCCGAACTGGCTCGCCAGTGGGTAGCTAGCCTCGACAAGAGCTATCAGACATCGCCGATCCATCCAACGGACTGGTACACCACCCCAACCAATCAGGTAGCCAAAATGTTCAGCCTGATCCATTCCCACCCCGGATGGGGCTTCACCACAGCGGACATTCCGGTTGTACCGGATGACTTCGTTCCGGCGACGCCGACTGAGGTGTTGCTACTGGTTGCCGAGCTGCCCAAAAAGGGTAGGCTGGGGAGTATCCAGCATACCTTTGACGAAGCATGGAGCCTGATTCAGGTTCCAGCCAACCACCAGCCGAACTGGCGCTGGCCCGACCTTGAGTCGGACGCCAAGCATCTACGGTTGGTGTCCGGTAGGCAGTCCAAGCCAGGACTGCATTGGATTGGATTCGATCCGTTTGCCAACTGGGAACCCCAGGACGGTCGGCGGGTCAAAGATCTGTGGCAACATGAAGATATCGCTGCCACCCTGGCGGCATCTGAAGCCCTGTGGGCTGCGGTCATGTTTCCAGACCTGGTTACTGGCATGGATGGGAAGAAGATTCCATTCTGGGATCTCGGTGGCTACCAGTTTAACTGGGATGGCGCCGACGAACCGTGGGCGCACTGCCCTTCCCTCGCCCGGTGGGCCGGTGACCATCAGGTGCGACTGCATGCCCCTTGGGCGGACTACCTGCGTGTCGACTTGGCGGCTCCGTCTGTCCGGGAGTTGTAGTACTCAGTACTTAGTCCTTTGGGGCTGAAAGACTCTTTCTGCCAGTTGGTAGACTGAATCTTTCAGCCCTATAGGGTGACCCCTGGCTCACCTTGCGCCTTGGTTGGCTTTTGGCTAACCTCTTAGGCTAGCATAGTGAGCCTTTTTCATGCCAAAAGCTTTACATCAAATTTGTTAGCAAAACAAAAACGAGCCAGGCGGCTCGTTTTTGTGCACTAGCTACTTGTCACTATTAGCTAATTTTAGTGATCTCGATAATGCTGTGCTGTTGGCGGTGGCCGCGAACTTTGTTAACGCGCTTTTTAGATTTGTAACGGATAGCAGTTACTTTGTCAGCCTTAACATTCTCTTCAAGTACCTTCGCTTCAACCTTGGCACCTTTTATAAGAGGTTGGCCAATTTGAACCTTCTCACCATCAATAATCATGAGTGGCTCAAAGCTTAAAGTTTTTTCATCTCCAACTAACTCAACCGTAAGAGTCTCTTTTTCAGAGACAATATATTGGTGTCCGCCAGTTGTAATTACTGCTTTCTTCATTCTTTTCTTCATTCCTTACTGGGTCTTAGTGAAAAACAAGTCGAGATCAAGTATAACAAATTCCCCTACTCCTGTAAAGAGGTCTGCTTTGAGCTATTATCCTCTAGCTCATGAATTCTATCATGATTGAGGCCAAAATAATGAGCAATTTCATGCCATAAAGTATGTTTTATCTGCTTTTTAAAGCCAGCTTCGTCTTTTGAACCATAGAAGAGCGGTAACTTAAAAAGGGTAATCTTGTCTGGTAATACTAGGTTGTAGTTATTACCCCGTTGGGTCAGTGGGATGCCTTCATACAAACCAAAAAGGGTTTGATTGCAGCGTAATTTTAACTTCTCACGCTGCAACAACGACGGTTCATCTTCGTAAGTAATTAGCACGTTGTTGAGTCGAGAGACGTATTTTTCTGGCAACTCATCTAAGGCCTGGCCTATAAGGTTAGAAAAATCATCATCTGTAGGAATTTGCATAACTTTAAGTATACACTTAAAGCTTAAGTACTACTAGAATTATCTTCTAAATCCCCGAACTATACGCGGCTATAAATAAGCATGAAAAGCGCCACTGCTCCAATAGCTCGACGAAAATAGTTCACACCAGCAAAAAGCTCCAACCAAGCCCAGGTGAATAGTGCGCCAAAAGCAATAACTGCCAGTAAATTATGTACTAGTCCAGCCTTGATAAAATATGCGGCGGCCATAGATACCAGACCTACGGCAACCGGTAGATTTGGGGTCTGAGCAAGCACTACTCGACCCTGCTGATCTTTGTAGCACTTTTCTATAAATGATTGTGGCTGCCTCATACTATTAGTATACGCCGCTTGCCTGGCCTACTTCTTTAGGGCTATAAGGAGCTCTTCACCCTCAATTTTAACTGTAATCTCGAAGCCACCCGCTACTTCGCCTAGCGTGATTGCAAGCGTCTCGGCCTTAATAGTCTCAGCATGTTCATCAATTGCTTTTTGCAGTTCACCAGACTCGGTTTTGAGCGAAAGCTCAATTCGATCATCAACATTCAGCCCCGCATCTTTACGAGCATTCTGCACAAACCGCACCACTTCTCGCATCAACCCCTCACGCTTCAGCTCAGGTGTTAATTCAGTGTTGATAGCGACCTCTTTGGCTCCTACTATCACCTGTTTCACATTCAACTCCTCTTTAAGAATATCCGTGAGATACTTTGGACAACCAGGGACCTGTACGTCGGCCAGCGGCTGACGAACCTTTAGTTGCGCCACTGCCCGAAGCCGAAGACCCTCGGTGATATATTCACGCGCCGTATCCATCTCTTCTTCGATCTTACTATGCACGAGCTCAGGATTATAAAGCGGAAAATCTTGCAAGTGCACCGAATCACCAACAGTAAGTTTTTGATAGATATCCTCAGCCATAAATGGCATAAACGGTGCCATAATCTTACTAAGTTCGGTCAATACGAAATAAAGTGTGTGGTAAGCATTTGCCTTGTCTGCATCGTTTTCACTCTTCCAAAAACGCTTACGGCTACGACGCACATACCAATTACTTAGTAAGTCAACGAACTCAAGAATTGGCCGACTGGCGTGCATTAAATTATATTCATTCATACTGCCAGAGACGTCTGTAATGAGTGTCTGTAACTTACTCAATATCCACTTGTCTAAAATATGCTCGGGCACTGGCGTAGATATATCCGCCTCCCAGCCGTCTACCTCGGCGTACATCAGAAAGAAGTCTAACACGTTATACACCATACTAATCTTACGTCCAGTACTAAGTACATCTTTATCACTCAAGCTAATATCTTCACCCAAAACTACTGGCGAGGTAAGCAGGTGGTAGCGGAAAGCATCTGCGCTGACACTATCCATGAGCTCAAGTGGATCGGTGTAATTTTTTAGCTTTTTGCTCATCTTCTTACCATCAGCAGCATTGATAAAACCAGTACATATGAGATTTTTAAACGGCGCCTTACCGAATAGCCCAACATTCACCGCCATGAGTGAATAAAACCAGCCACGTGTTTGGTCAATTGCCTCAACGATGAAATCAGCCGGAAAATTACTCTCAAATTTCTGCTTATTTTCAAAAGGGTAATGGAACTGAGCAAATGGCATTGAACCACTCTCGAACCAACAGTCGAGTACTTTCCCAATGTGGTGCATCGTAATACCATCTAGCTCAAACGTTACGTTCATAACATTCGGTAAGTGAAAATCTGTCAGTTTTTTACCAGTGAATTCTTCGAATTCAGCATACGAGCCAAAAGCCTTCACAACTTCAGTGCCATCATTTCGGGCACCCTTCCAAATTGGAATCGGTGTTGCCCAGTAACGGTCACGCGAGAGGTTCCAATCTGGTGCTGATTCTATAATATTTGAAAATCTACCGTCTCGTAGGTTTTTTGGTGTCCAATTCGTACTGGCATTTGCTTCAAGCATTTCAGTTTTCTGGCCCAGAATATCCATGAACCAACTTGGATGCGCCCGATACATAAGCTTTGAACCACAACGATGACAATGCGGGTATTCGTGCGTAATATACTTGACCTTAAATGCCTTACCTTCTGCCACAAGTGTTTTGGCAATTTCTTTATTCACATCCCAGATATTTTTGCCCTGCCACTGCCCTTCGGTGTATAGGCCGTCTTCATCAACAATGGAGACAATTGGAATACCTTCTTTTTTACACAGTTCATAGTCTTCCTCACCGTAAGCGGGAGCTTCATGCACAATGCCCGTGCCGTCTTCTGCTGTTACAAAATCAGCTGCTACAATTCGGTGCGCCTCGGGACCACGATTCTCAAACAACGCGTGATACTTCTTGCCAACCAGCTCAGAGCCTTTTATAGTTTTTAGAACTTTATGTGGCAATGTCTGATGTTTCTCATCCGTGAATACTTCACCTACAATTGCTTGAGCTACATAAACCCTCTTGCCCTCGTACTCAACGAGACTGTAGTTAAGTTCGGGGTTCACGGCAATTGCCACATTGGCTGGCAGCGTCCACGGGGTCGTGGTCCAGGCCATAACGTGCTCATCACTACCCTCGAGCTTGAAGTATACATACACGCTTGGATCAGTATCCTCTTGATAGCTGTTTTCCATAGCAACTTCAGATTTAGAGATAGGCGTAGCGTCTTTTGTGCAGTAGATGAGAATCTTTTCGCCCTCATAAATTTTGCCATTCTCGTAAAGTTCTTTAAACGCCCACCATACACTTTCCATAAATTCAGGATCCATGGTTTTGTAGGCACCCTTAAACTCGACCCAACGCCCCACTCGGTCAATCGTATCTTCCCATTCAGTACCGGTTTTTACCATCGCTGCACGACAAGCATTTACGTAATCTTCAATACTAATCTTGGTACCGATCTCTTTTTTATTCTTGATACCAAGCTGTTGTTCTACAAATACTTCTGCTGGCAAACCATGACAGTCCCAACCCCATCTTCGTTCAACTTTCTTGCCCTGCATTGTTTGGTAGCGAGCAACTGCATCTTTTACTGTAGAAATAAGCAGGTGCCCGTGATGTGGTGTACCTGTTAAAAATGGTGGACCATCATAAAAGACGAAAGCATTGTCTTCCGGCCGACCATCTACTGCTTTATGAAAAGTTCCGTCTTCTTGCCAAAATTTGCCAACCCGTTTTTCTATCTCCGCATGCTTCTGCTTTTCTCGTGCCTTAAAATTCATCTCGCCTCCTTTTTAATAAGAAAAAATCACTTCTTTTGACTGCCAGAATTCGCTATTGCGAACGGTACCATCTGGCTTCCAAAAGAAGTGATTCTTTTAGCACTTAGTTATTTGATCTAACGGGTCAATTCCGACAGGTTCTACTTTACTTTACGTATTTCTTCCTGCGGCGTTCGCGGTTGATAGCCGCTCATCCATAAAATATGAAGTGCCTTTGCCTTCAAAGTATACGTTTTTTACAATAGTTTAACAAGTTCTAGTCACGAGCATAAAAAGTTAACTCGTTCATAGTAGGCCACCTCTCGAATTCTGGCCACATCTGAATGAATTGGCCATCATTCTCTATGGCCAGCATAGTAGGAAACTGTAGAATATCGTAAACTTCAGCCATAGCTATGCCTTCACGGGTTTCGGCATCAACTAATTCTAGTGCTTTTGAGGCACGGTGCTCAAATTCCCGTACGTATTCTCGTACTCGTGTTTCGGTTTCCGTATTTGGTTTGTAGAGTATCACGACTTTCATGCTTATGATTATGACTCATATCCAGGTAGGCCGCAACCCACATCGAGCTGTCCGTAGACAGCTCGATGTTTCGCTACAACTTACGAGCAACCGGAGGTTGTACCGCAAGAGGTGCAGACGTAGCAGCTACCTGCCCGCTGAGTCTGATTGCCACAGCTGAAGCAAAGTGGTGCCGTTTCGGTACTACCCTGCTTAGCCTTGGCTACTGGTGGGGCTGTGACGACAGGCTCTTGGTGCACATCAGCTAGCTGAGTAGGAATCACTGTGTCTTGGTTCTTAGCTTCAGATTCGTCTAGTAGAGTACCCTGATTACTCATAGCTTGAGCTTCGAGATCATCTAGACTGACGAGGCCAAGCTCTAATTGGTCATCTAGACTGAGGTACTCTTTGGCTAGTCTTCTAAAGGTGTAGTCAACCAAACTTGAGGCAGTTTTTATCTCATCGTCATCCGTCACACCTGCTGGAGCAAAAGCTACGTTCGTCATACCTTTTACATATGCCTTGAGTGGCACACCGTACTGCAGGCCATAGCTGATCGATCGGGCGTATGCATCCATCAAGCCAGCTAGAGTGGAGCCCATCTTGGCAACACTCATAAAGAGTTCACCTGGAGTTCCATCTTCAAACTCTCCTACCGTAAAGTAGCCATGGCAGTCTGCTACACGGAAACTAAAGGTTTTAGCATTACGGCGTCTAGGCATCTCACGACGTAAGTGAGGTTGCAGAGCAACTAGCTGTTCGGTTACGTGGTCTACAGATTGTGCCACATGTGCATCGAGTGCTTCTTCTTTTGGTTCTTCGTCTTTTTTGTTAGAAAGTGGTTGAGCAACCTTAGAACCATCACGGTAAACTGCAACTGCTTTAATACCAAGCTTCCAAGAGGTCATATGGAGCTCTTCAATGTCTTCTACGGTTGAGTCTTCTGGCATATTAACCGTTTTAGAGATTGCACCAGAAAGGAACGGTTGCACGGCACCCATCATCTTAACGTGTCCCATGTAGTGAATTGCGTTGTCACCCACCGCACAAGCAAAGACTTCGTAGTGTTCTTTCTTCAAATAAGGCGCATCAACGACTCCACTATTTTCATGAATGTAGGCTACAATCTCGTCAATTTCTTTCTTACCATAGCCCAAAGTTCGAAGTGCGCGTGGAATAGTTTGGTTGACGATCACCATATTACCGCCACCTACAAGTTTCTTGAACTTTGTGAGGCTGAAATCAGGCTCCACACCAGTCGTGTCACAATCCATCATAAAGCCAATGGTACCTGTTGGGGCTAGCACTGAGGCCTGAGAGTTTCGTACACCGTAGCGGGCACCGAGCTCAACTGCTTCGTCCCATGCTTCGGCTGCCGAACTAAGTAAATCTTCAGCTACCAAACCAGCATCGATATCTCGCAGTGCATCACGATGCTGTGAAAGAACCTTGAGCACACCTTCGCGGTCTTTATGGAACCCAGAGAAAGGACCAACCTGCTTTGCAATACGAGCGCTCGTAGCATAGGCATGGCCTGTCATTAAGGCTGTAATGGCTGCTGCTTGAGCTCGACCTTCATCTGAATCGTATGGTAGACCTTGCGCCATAAGCATCGCACCAAGATTAGCGTAACCCAAGCCAAGCTCACGATAAGCTTTGGCATTTTTGGTAATACTCTCGGTTGGGTATTCAGAGTAACCAACTAATATTTCTTGAGCGGTGAACATAACTGCGACCGTCTGCCGGAAAGCCTGAGTGTCAAAAGTACCATCTTCATTCAGGTATTTGAGCAGGTTAATAGAGGCGAGGTTACAAGCAGAGTTATCAAGATGCATATATTCCGAGCACGGATTGCTACCGTTAATACGTCCAGCATTCGGTGTTGTGTGCCAGTGGTTTGCGGTTGTATCAAATTGCAAACCAGGGTCTGCACATTCCCACGCACTCTCAGCAATTTGCCGCCAGAGATCACGCGCCGGAAGAGTCTTGTAGACTTTTTTATCACTCACACCAACCAACTGCCAGTCTTCATTTTTTTCAACTGCTCGCATGAAATCGTCAGTTACTCGAACTGAGTTATTAGCATTTTGATATTGAACACTAAAGATATCTTTTCCGTCCAGCGACATATCAAAACCTGCCTCTTGCAGTACTCGAGCTTTGCGCTCTTCAATTGCCTTACACCAAATAAACTCTTCAATATCTGGGTGACTAGCATTCATAATAACCATCTTTGCGGCTCGGCGAGTCTTACCACCAGACTTAATAGCACCGGCTGAACTATCAGCTCCACGCATGAATGAGAGTGGACCGGAGGCCGTACCAGCACTCTTGCCAAGCGTTTCATGGCTTGAGCGGATTGTGCTGACATTTAAGCCTGAGCCTGAACCACCCTTGAAGATCATACCTTCTTCTTTATACCAGTTTAAAATAGACGGCATCGTGTCATCAACCGCCAGAATGAAGCAGGCGCTAGCTTGCTGTGCACGACTCATAGCACCAATATTGAACCAGACAGGTGAGTTAAAGGCGGCACGTTGTGAAGCTAGAATATATTTAAGTTCTGCGTTGAAAGTCTCGGCCTGCTCAGGGGTTGTAAAGTAACCCTCTTGCTCGCCGTGTCGCGCGGTCGTATCGGCTACACGGTCAATCAGATGCTTCAAGCTTGATTCGCGGTCTTTAGTTCCAGGGGTACCACAGAAGTACTTTTGAGCCACAATATTAACAGCATTCAAGCTCCAAGTGTCTGGAAATTCGACAGCTTTTTGTTCGAAAACTACCTTACCCGTAGTTGGGTTATCAATCTTAGATTCACGCTCCACCCAATCAAAATGATCGTACGGATGTGTACCCTTTTTTGTAAAGTAACGTTGAATATCAAGCACTGCTACGTGTGCCATAAGTACCCCCTCTTATAATTCCCCTTGTTAGTTTGTTTTTAAAGTTTTTGTTAGAGCGAAGTAGGTCTCCACCTTGCCTTTGGTCACTCCCCTGCGGCTTTTTGTTAAAAGCGACGGGGCAATGTCCAAACCGTATTATCTCACCGAGCGTTGCGCCTTTAGAGCTGACAGGCCTTCTTCAAAGCTCTTGATGCTTGTAAAATGCCGGTACACACTGGCGAAGCGCACATAAGCTACCTCGTCAGCCGCCGCAAGCTCTTCCATCACAAACTCACCCACGTCTCCAGCCTTCACTTCAGGCTTACCTAGATCGTACAGCTTGCGTTCAATCCGCGCAACCATATCTTCCCGTTCGGGCGCAGAAATTGAAGTCTTCTCACTAGCACGCTCGATTCCTGAGAGCACCTTAGTACGATCAAATACTTCCCGAACACCGTCCTTTTTGACAACAATCAAATTTGGACGCTCTACTCGTTCGTAAGTAGTAAATCGGTGCTGGCAAGCCTCACATTCTCGGCGACGCCGAATGCTCTCACCACTCGCGACATCACGTGATTCCATAACTTTTGAATCTGAGCTTTGGCACTGAGGACACTTCATTTAATACTCCCTTGATCTCCTAAGTACACCATATGAAGCGTACTTCTCAATTAGTATAACGCTAGCATTAGCGTTATGGCAAGCCTATTTTTTACTTTTCTTCCTTATCTGATTCATTTTTTTTACGTCGGAAGCGGCGCAAAAAAGATGGTGCATCATGATTGCTTGGCTCTTCTTCTGAACTCTCTTCGTCCTTCATGGCATCTTCATCGTCACTCGCCCAAATACTTGGGTCCGGCACGTCATCTTCTTTATGGAATGGCGTAGCACCGTCTTTAGTACTATCAGCTTCATGCTCGTCTTCCATAGTGATTGTCTCTACCTCGCCCTCTACATCAACATCCGTAAATGAACTTGGTAGAGCACCGCCAATTTCATCTTCTTCTTCCTCCGCTAGAGTAGCCGTGCGACGTTTTGTAAAGTAAGCTGCGTCAAAGCCAGTTGCGATAACTGTAATATTTACCTTATCTTGTAGATCTGGCTTAATGGTGGCACCAAAAATAATATTGGCCTCAGGAGATACAGCAGCAGTAATTACTTCAGCTGCCTCATTCACCTCATGCATAGAAAGATCATTACCACCAGTAATATTGAAGACTACGCCTCGAGCTCCGTCGATAGATACTTCAAGAAGTGGTGATTCAATTGCCTGCTGGGCTGCAATAACGGCACGATTCTCGCCGCTACCAGAACCAATACCCATCAGAGCCGAGCCTGCGTGACTCATAACTGATTTTACATCAGCAAAATCGAGGTTAATTAGGCCGTGTTCAGTGATTAAATCAGAGATACCCTGTACACCTTGGCGAAGCACATCATCAGCAACCTTAAACGCCTCAACCAGTGGTGTGTTACGGTCGATAGTTTGTAAGAGTCGATCATTCGGAATCGTAATAAGGGTATCCACGTAGCCGGTTAGTTTTTCAATTGCAAACTCAGCGTTCTTGCGCCGCTTCTCGCCCTCAAAGGCAAATGGCTTAGTTGCCACGCCTACAGTTAAAATCTCCATCTCTTGTGCCAAGCGCGCCACCACGTGAGCCGCGCCGCTTCCAGTACCACCACCAGCACCCAGCGTAATAAAGATCATGTCCGCACCAACAAGTGCTTCTTTAATATCTGCCTCCGACTCTTCAGCCGCCTGCTGTCCAATATGTGGATCAGCACCAGCACCTAAGCCACGGGTTGCATCTTTGCCAATATGAATCTTAATTGAAGCTTCAGAATGGTAAAGCGCCTGAGCATCAGTATTGATAGCAATAAACTGAACCCCTGTTAGGCCAGCGTCAACCATACGATTTACCGCAGAGCCGCCGGCTCCTCCAACTCCAATAACTTTGATCGATGCGAATGCTTGGATATCAGCAGGCTTTACTTCTGGCATATTCTCCCCTACTTACGTTATATACATTAGTATAGCGTGCTGAGTTTCAAAATCAACGTAAAAGCCTACTTTTAAAGCAGGTTAATCTGTTAGGTACGGTTAAAAATTCGTCCGAAAAGAGACCTTGCCATACCAGCACTATGCTGCAAACGCTGACCAAGCCATCGGCCACCATAAGCATTGGTCTCATCTTTATGCACATCAAGCATCATCAGACCGACCACTGTAGCGTACTCAGGCCGAGATACCTTCTCTTTTAGGCCCTGTATGTCTTTAGGGAACGCTACCCGCGCAGAAAGGCCGAATGTGTCACGTGCTACCAAATCAATACCCGGTAGCAGTGCTGTGCCGCCAGTAAGCGTCACGCCACCAGGTAGTCTATGCGAACGACCTACCCTTGCCAGCTCTTTATCAACCATCTCAAAAAGCTCCTCTAGGCGTGCCGTAATCACAAACTCGATATCTTTTGTTGGAAAGATGTATTCTTTTTGAGCCACCACAACCTTGATATGCTTTGGCCGAGTCTTACTTTGTTGCTTAAGATACTTATAGTTACGCTTTACAGCCTCGGCCACCTTAAGGTCAGTCCTCAAGCCAATCGCTAGGTCATTCGTAATATGCATACCGCCAACTGGAATCACGCTAACCTGCTGAACGTCTCCGTCATCTATCACAATTACGTTCGTGGTCGCTGCACCGATGTCAAGTACCGCCACGCCATTTTCTCGTTGTTCTGGAGCAATCGTTGCCTGGGCCGCTCCCAAGCTAGAGAGCGCAAACCTATTTGCATGTGTTTGGGTTGTATCTACAACCTTCTCAAGATTCTTCAAAGCAGGAGCCGAGAGCGTTACCACATGTGCATCCACTTCAAGACGAATACCGCTCATACCAAGTGGGTCTTTAATATTTGCATTACCATCTACAGTATAGCTACGAGGAAACACGCTTAAAATTTCATGATGCTGCGGCAGTTGCAATACCGTTGCAGCATCTTCTACCCTATCGAGATCCTCGGCAGTTATTTCAGGACCAGAAACGGCAATTGTTCCCTTAGATTCAATACCTTTTATGTGACTACCATTAATATTCACCGTAGCACTCGTTACTTGCACGCCAGCCATTCGTTCGGCATAACCAATCGCTTGGTCAAGCGCCTGAGCGGCATCACTAATATTCACCACGCTCCCCTTACGGAAGCCAGTATTAGGTGCTTCACCGATACCGATTAAGCTTAGTGACTGATCTTCAGCGTTCACTAAACCGATCGCACAGCGAACAGTTGTAGTACCGAGGTCAATGCCCACCGCGGTTTCTTGATGTTCTTGCATAGCTAAAAGTATACCGCTTAAGGTGTATGTTTCGCAACTTCTTAGGCCAATGTGAGGATTTCAGCACCGTCTTCAGTGATGAGAATCGTGTGCTCAAAGTGGGCACTGAGGCTTTTGTCGTAAGTACTGATAGTCCACCCATCACTTTCCATAATCACGCCCTCGCCGCCCAGTGTGCTCATTGGCTCAATCGCGATGGTCATACCAGCTGAAAGTTTCTTACCAGTACCTTTTGCACCGTAGTTTGGCACATCTGGCTCTTCGTGCACTTCGTGACCTACTCCGTGACCCACCAGGTCACGTACAATACCAAAGCCATATTTGGTCATAATTTTTTCAACCGCTGCTCCAATATCACCTGTCTTTACGCCATTCTTAACCACACCAATACCAGCTGCCAAGGCTTCTTGCGTACCCTTAAGTAATTGCCTCTTGGCGCCATTACTCTCACCTGCCACCGTGGTAATTGCTGCGTCAGTAATCATACCGTTATAGCCAACACATAAATCAAAGCTCACGAGATCACCGTCCTTGATAATCTGCTTGCCAGGAATTCCATGTACAACCTCTTGATTCACAGAGATACAGATAACATCAGGGAAGCCGTTATAACCCAGCAGCACTGCGTCGCCACCACGTTTCTTAATTTCTACAGCCGCCAGATCGGCCAGTTCCTTGGTTGTAATATCTACTTTCACCCGTGACTTCAAATACTGCAAAGTTGCCGCCAGTATTTGGCCGCTAATCCGTAGATCCTTAATCTCTTGTTCGGTCTTTACGCGAGTGAACATGCTGCTAGCTCCGCTTCTATTCTGTCGTGCACTTGCCCGACTGTACCAGCACCATCAATATGGCTGATGCGTACCTTGGCCTCTGTTAGATAATTTAAAATCGGATAGATCTCTTGTCTGTAAATTGCCAACCGCTCTTCGATCGCTTCTGGTGTATCATCAGCTCGACCACGCAACTGCAAACGACGCTTGATCTCGCTACGTGGGACCTCCAGGACAATCGCAAGGTTAATGGATCGTTCGTGTTCCGGCTGTGAGGCTACAAGCCACTCAGCCTGCTCCAACTGGCGTGGAAAACCATCTAAGATAACATGTTTGATATCTTTGGAGCGCTTGATTGAATCTAACATTATCTGATTGATCCGGTCCACACCAACGAGCCCGCCGGAACGCATCTCTTCTAGAATCTTTGGATCCCGAGTGTCACGTAGCAACTGACCAGCTGAAAGCCAGCGCCATCCATGACGAGCAGCTAAAATTTGCCCCTGCACACTCTTACCTGCTCCAGCTGGACCAAAAAATATAATCATATGCCTAGTTTAACGTTTGTTTGACCAAACTGGCAACACGTCCACCATCAGCTTGGTTGCCAACCTGCGCTTTTACAGCACCGATTACCTTACCAATGTCTTTAAGACCTTCTGGTTTTATGTTTACCACAGCCTGTTCAACAATAAGCTGCAAGGCTTCGTCACTCAGTTGCTTTGGAAGATATTCACTAATAATGTCGTACTCAGAACGTTCTTGAACTTCACGAGTTGTTTCGCCAGCTTTTTTATAAAATTCAGCAGCCTCTAGGCGTTTTTTGCCTTCTTTGGCAAAAATAGCCGTAATGGTCTCGTTGTCGAGGCCTGTTTCGCGGGCACCCTGGGCTACTTCCTCATTTAAGAGAGCACTCTTGAGCATATTAAGAGTTTGTACGCGTGCTTTATCACCCGAAAGCATTGCTTGCTTCAGGTCTTGAGTAAGTTTATCCTTCATATCTAGCGTTGACCTAAACGAATCCGCTTCATTTTTTCAGCTTTACGTTCTTTACGAACGATAGCTTTTTCGCGGCGTTCGCGCTTACTCAGTGGTTTTTGAAAAAATTCGTTATTACGAACAGTTGCAATAACACCCGCTTGTTGAACTTTGCGGTTAAAACGGCGAATAAGGTTTTCGAGGCCTTCTTTTCGATCTTTGCGTGTAACTTGAATCATGCGTTCTATTTTACTACAGATGACTCCCGAGAACAAGAGTTATCGTTGCTGGGCACCACTACGCTGACTTTTGATAACAATACTTTGGAGTTCTTTCAATAAGATGAACTGTTTATTTGTGTAGTAAATCTTACTGTTGCCACGCTTTTCTGAGATCAAAAAGCCAATCTTTTCTAGCTTCTTAAGTTCGCGCTGAATATTCCCTGCATCCTCGTGTATCAGTTTAGCTAGGCCTCGAACGTGAGTTTTAAAGTCGGGGTACTTAGCATACACTATAATAATTTTCCTCCGAACCCGAGATGTGATAAACGTATCAAGCATAGTCTTAGTATAGCACTTTATCATTGTTCTTTCGACAATAATAAGCCGTTTTCACAGACTCCCTAGGTTCGGGACACAAACTTTGTTTTATTTCATATTTTATAATCGCACTTTTAGGGTTACTACTTCCAGGCTAAAATTGCTTCGTTAAGAATCTTAACTATGTCTTCTTGCGAAGGTACATCATTCTTCTCATAATAATGATCTAGTTCGAAGTTGCCTTCATACACCGAAAGCACATGTAACTCGTCGCCCAAAATATGCATCTTATCAACCGCTTCTACCGAAGCTAACGGTGTCACAATAATAATTTTAGTAGTTTTGATAGGCTTCAAAAAACCCATAGCAGCAAGTAACGAGGTGCCATTCACTAAACCATCAGAAACAATAATCACCACTCGATTGCGCAAGATGTCTGATTCAATAATACCGCCATCAGACAGCAAACGGTTCAGTTCATGCCACTTCTCCATCTTTTGCTGCTCAATAATACCATGGAACTCACCGGCTATCTCTTCCAGCTCGCCAGCCGAAAACATGTCGCTATAAGTGAAGCCACCGTTTTGGTCCACCACACCAAGGGCGCTATGCTCACCTGGTAATTTAATGTCACGCGTCAGTAAGAACATGAGCGGACAGTGCAACTCAGCTGCAATCTGGGCTCCCACGACAACGCCACCATCAGATAGTGCCAGCACGGCACTATCTTCATAACGATACCGACGAAGCTCCTCGGCCAACTTCTTACCAGCGGCAGTTCTTGAATCAAAATACATAGTATTAGTTTAGCAGAGGTATAATGAAGAATGATGCATTATTTGTATATTTCTCCTATTGGTGGCCGCAGCGGCAAAGAACAGCTCCTCACTTACGGTAGTCAGGTAGCCTATACCGCCGGCACTATCGTGTCCATACCTTTTGGCCGAACCACAAAATTTGGTGTGGTTGTATCTACAGCACCCAAACCAGCCTTCGCGACGAAGGAGGTTGGGAATCCATTGCCAGAGATCCTACCACCCCAGCTGATTGAACTTGCCCAGTGGATGAGCCAATATTACGCACAGCCACTGAGTATTATTATGCAAACTATTCTACCCAGCGGCCTAGGCAAAAAACGGCGCGGTAAGCTAACAATGCCAGTAGCCAATTCGCGCAACAAGACTCAATTCGAGTTGACCAATGACCAACGAGTAGCTATCCAATCTATCCGTGGCTCGGCCTCTATTACAAACGTATTACACGGCGTAACCGGATCGGGTAAAACCCGAGTCTACCAAGAATTAGCTACCATGGTTTTGCAAGATGATAAAAGCGTTCTGGTTTTGGTACCAGAAATCTCACTTACACCACAGCTGGTTACTGAATTCACGCACATCCATAAAAATGTTGCAGTTTTACACTCACAGTTGAGCGAAGCGCAGCGTCATCTGCTCTGGCAAACCGTTCAGTCATCGACCGAACCCTGGGTTATGGTAGGTCCACGCTCTGCCCTCTTTTCTCCACTTAAAAAAATCGGTCTTATTGTGGTAGATGAGTGTCACGAGACTAGTTTTGTACAAGATAGTCAGCCCAAGTACTCAGCTCTGCGAGTAGCTCGCAAACTTGCTGAGCTTCATCCCGATAGCAAGCTCGTTCTAGGTAGTGCTACGCCACTAGTCGCAGACTACTATATTGCTCAGCAAACAAAGACACCGATCATTATCATGAATCAGGCAACATACCAATTAAAACCGCAGGTTAGTATTATCGATATCCGTAAACGTGCTCACTTTGGGCGACACGCTATTTTTAGCGCACTATTACTTGACGCCATCAACACTACGCTAGCAAGTGGTGAACAAACGCTACTCTTTTATAATCGGCGTGGAACAGCCCGCACAGCACTTTGTACAAACTGCGGCTGGGTTGCCACCTGTCCTAATTGCCACCTACCTATGCGACTTCATCATGATCTTGAAGAATTACGATGTCACACCTGCGACCGAAAAATGACATTGCCGCACATCTGCCCAGAATGCAGGCAGCCGACGCTCGACTTTAAAGGCATTGGCAGCAAACGTATCGAGCACGAAATTCAAAAATTGTTCCCGAATAGCACCATCGCTCGCTTTGATAGCGACACTCCCCCAACCGAACAGTTACACCAGCGCTATCAAGATCTATACGATGGTACGATTGATATTATTATTGGTACTCAGGGCATTGCCAAAGGACTAGACCTGCCACACCTTGATACAGTAGGTATCATTCAAGCTGATAGCGAATTGATGTTGCCAGATTTCAGCAGCCATGAACGAGCCTTCCAACTTATTACACAGGTGATTGGCCGTTCCGGACGAGCCGGACAAAAGAGTAACGTTATTGTTCAAACCCTAAATCCTGATCACCCAATTTTGGTACAAGCAACCCAGCAAGATTACTCAGCATTTTATCAAACCGAAATTAAAGAACGTGAAGCCGTCCACTTACCTCCCTTTAGTTTCCTCTTGCAACTCAGTATCGGTTACGCAAGTAACGCTACTGCTCAGAAAAACTGTCAAAAATTGGCTGATGAAGTCAAGCAAAACCACCCCGGTGTGAGCGTCCGCACCATTGCTCCTGCTTTTCATGAGCGACGCGGCGATGCCTATTTCTGGCAAGTGGTACTCAGTTCATCTAGTCGCCAAAAGTTGGTGGCAATAGTAAACGAGCTACCAACTCGATGGCAGTTCACGCTTGATCCTCTGAACTTACTTTAAAATGAGTATTCGGAATTCTGGGCTTGAGCCGTTATCTGATATACTCTTTTAGATGACAAAAGATGATATCGTGACTTTACCCGAACCAAATTTGCGCAAAACCTCACAGCGTGTTGGTATTGTGACGGATGAAATTAAAGCCGTAATCCAGGGAATGATTGATGCCACGGTTGACTGGGAAGCATCGCGAGACCACGAAGCAGCTGTTGGTCTTGCTGCCGTACAGGTAAATCAGCTCTACCGTGTGTTTATTATCCGTAACGATTTCGAAAACGCCGATGATCAAAATTTTACTGTCTTTATCAACCCAGAAATTGTTAAGCGAATTGGTCCAATCGAAGAAGATTATGAGGGCTGCTTAAGTGTTCCTGATATTTACGGCAAAATACCTCGCCACCAGGGGGTGAAAATCAAAGCTCTTAATATTGATGGGAAACCCTTCCGAGTAACTGCCTACGGTTATCTCGCTCGAATTCTGCAGCATGAAACTGATCACACGCATGGCACACTTATTATTGATCACATTAAAAATAAGAAGAACGCCTTTTATCGCCTCATGCCCGAAGGCGGACTGGAGCCACTTGATTATGAAAAAGATATCAAACAAAATAGTATTCTTTGGTAACGAGCGCCTAGCTACAGGTGTCATAACCAGTGCCCCTACGCTCAAAGCCCTAGTAACCGCTGGTTATGACGTTGTTGCTGTGGTTTCTCATTACACTCGTGGGTCCTCTAGAAATGCCCGCGTGCTGGAAATTGAAACAGTTGCGAAAGAGCATGGCATCCCACTACTCTTACCACACAAACCAATTGAGATTGCCGAGCAGCTTAAAGCATATAATGCCGACGCTGCCGTGCTGGTTGCCTATGGCAAAATTGTGCCACAAGAAATTATAGACATCTTTCCAGCAGGTATAATCAATATTCACCCCTCCCTACTTCCACTACATCGCGGATCTACACCTATTGAGAGTGTCATGCTAAGTGGTGAATCTGAGACTGGCGTTTCCTTAATGCAGTTAGCAAGCGTTATGGATGCCGGCCCGGTGTTTACCCAAGAAGCTATTACACTCAGTGGCAAAGAAACCAAGCAGGAATTAGCAGATAAGCTCCTCGAAATTGGCAAAGATCTAGTAATTACCTACCTGTCGACTATACTGGCAGGAAAACTCGAACCCGCACCTCAAGATGATAGTCAGGCAACGTACGACTCATTAATTGAAAAACAAGACGGCATCATAGACTGGCAAAAACCAGCCAAGCAAATTGAGCGGGAGATAAGAGCATACGCAGAGTGGCCAAAAAGTCGCACAACCCTTGCTAACAAAGATGTTGTGATCACCCAGGCACACAGCGTACCAAGCACGGGAGATGATGAGGAGCCTGGTAGTATTACGATCGCTCCTGAATCGAAAGCGATTACCATAGCAACTACAAATGGTTCACTCAGAATAGAGAAACTAAAGCCCGACGGCAAAAACGAGATGACTACAAATGCTTTTCTCGCTGGCTACGGAAACAACCTATGAAAAAATCTTCGGATCTGGAAGAATTTTTCAAATTTAAAGACATGCAACTCCGTAAAATAGAGGCTGGAGATATTGATATGATAGTCACCATTATTAATAAGGCCTATTCCTATCAAGATGACACCAAAGGCGAACCACGAATTAATAAACAGAAGTTGCAGGACAAAATCGCTCAAACAGAGTTCTATGTAGTATTAAATGGAACCCAATTAACTGGGTGTGTCTACACTGAAGTAAAAGAAAAGGGGTTACATATTGGCCTACTAACGGTAATAGATAGCTGGAGAGGTAAGGGTCTTGCACCGAAGATACTGACTGCGATAGTCGAGTATGCTACCTCCCGTGATTTTAAGTCAATAGAGCTAAACTACATGTCCCTCGCGCCTTGGCTAAGATCCTACTATGAAAAATACGGTTTCAAGTTAACTGGCAAGATTACTCCCTGGGGAACAATTGACCTAATACGAATGTCTAAGAGCTTATAAAACTAAGGGGTCACAAACGGTTGAGGAGGTTGAGCGGTTGGAGGCTGTTGGTCAATAGGAGCAGATTCCAGTGCTTCAACTATTTGCGATGAATCTTTCTTAATCTCAGCCTTGAGCTTGTCAAGTTCATCCGCCACTACCTGTTTATAGTCTGGGAAGTTTGTCTCTAGCCATTTCATAGCTCCGGCCTCATCATTTCCATCGATAAATTTCTCAAACTCGTCAAGTTGTGCATCTGTCATTCTCTCAGCAAGACGCATCCCAACTCGCATCTCAAGCGTATCATAAATTTGCTTAAGCAATTTGTCACGCTCCTCTTTCGGTAACGCGAGTAATCCAAGTTCTTCAAGTAATGTGTCATCTATTCGGATCATGTATAGTTCCTTTTTACCCTACAATTGTACCATGTTTAAAGAGTACGAGTAATCTCTTCGCGCTTGTAAAGTTCGAGATGGTCGCCCTCTTCCAAGATAACTTTTCCTGTCGTCTTAAGTTGGAGTCCACACATTTCACCTTCGAATACTTCTTTGGCTTCTTGCTGCTGGCGCTTCACACTCACCACCTCTACTTCGGCAACTTGTTCACCGGCTCGCATCACGCGGGCTTGCACTCCTGGCTCAACTTTACCTTTTGTAACTTCACCACCACAGATAATCTCATCTTTAGTCGTCCTGAATATACCACGCACTATCAGACGGCCCAAGCTTGTCTCTACAATCTCTGGTGCCAATAGAGCACTCAGTACTTCTTTAGCATCATCGAGTAGTTCATAAATCACTTGAAATTCCCGAATGGTCACTTTTTCTCGTTCAGCCAATTTCTTTACGTTAGTAGGGATCGATACGTTAAAGGCATAAATTATTGCACGACTCGTAGCTGCCATCGTTACATCACTCTCCGAAACACTTCCTACGCCAGAACCAATAACGTGCATCTTCAGTTCGTCATTTTCTAACAGCCTCAAGCTATCAGTAATAGACGTGAGTGAACCCTGCACATCCGCCTTAATAATAACCGGCACTTCTTGTACTTGTAGGTTCTTATTGATAAGACCGATGAGATCACTACTCGTCATATTTAATTTACCCTGTACTCGTTTAGTTTGAGCTTTTTCGGCACGCTCACGTGCTTCTTTTTCGGTTTTAGTCACTGTAAGGTGATCACCAAATTGTGGCAGTTCTTTAAAACCAGTTAGTCGGACAGGCGTAGAAGGTGTGGCTTCGGTAATGAGATCGTTCTTCCAGTCACTTAGCGTACGGATCTTTCCGTAGGTTGTACCCGCTACTACGTAATCACCCCTGTGTAATTTACCATGTTCGATCAAAGCAGAAACGAGGGCACCTTTGCCTTGTTCCATATGAGCCTCGATGACGATACCCTCGGCCAATCCTTCGGCATCAGCCTTAAGTTCCTCAACATCAGCTAGCAATAAAATCATGTCGAGTAACTGATCGATTCCTTGCTTAGTTTTGGCTGAAACTTCTACTATCACCGTATCACCACCCCATTCTTCGGGCATCAAGCCAGCTTCGGCTAAGCTCTGCTTAGTACGATTTGCATCAGCATCAGGTTTATCAATCTTATTAATAGCTACGATAATCTTAGCCTGAGCTGCTTTTGCAAATTTAATGGCCTCGACAGTCTGCGGCTTCACACCATCATCAGCTGCTACTACAATAATCACGACATCAGTAAGTCGAGCACCATGCTGACGCAGAGCGCTAAAAGCTTCGTGACCTGGAGTATCCAATAAGGTAATCACGCGGTCAGCGTGTACCGCTTGGTACGCCGAAATATGCTGAGTAATACCACCAGCTTCACCATCGGCCACACCTAAGTCTAAGATAGCATCCAGTAGACTGGTCTTTCCGTGATCAACGTGGCCCATTACTGCCACTACTGGTGGACGAGTATCGGCCGTATCGGCATCAAGCCGAATCGACCGTTCGGCAACCTGGTCTTCTTGGTCTTCTTTGAGTTGCTCTAGAGTGAAGCCTAGATTCAGCTCTTCCACAATAATTTGAGCTGTTTCGAAGTCAATACGCTGATTAACAGTCGCTGCAATACCGTTTTTAAATAACTCACCAATAAGGTTTGAAACGGGTATATCAAGCTTGCCGGCAAGATCACCTACGGTTATCATGCTGTCGATTGCGATCACTTTTTCTTCCATGATAACCTCCTTATGTAGTTAAATTTACATCATTTAGGTAAACTGGTAATTATTGTAGACTCAACGAAATCTTGCGATTATCTCGGTCGATATCAAGAATCTTGAATGTCTTCTTCTCGTTCAGTTTGAAGAGTTTCTCTGGATCCGCACCCTGACCTTCGCCAAGCTCGGAGATATGTACCAGTGCCTCAACGGCAGAACTTAATTGGATGAAAGCACCGAATGGTGTAATCCGAGTAACTGTTCCTTCAACTTCATCACCTTTTTTGAAGGCTTCTGCTTCTTTTGCCCAAGGGTCTTCCTGGGTTTGCTTCATACTGAGTGAAAGACGGTCTTTATCTATAGCAATGATACGCGCTTCAATTGTATCGCCAACCTTTACGTAGTCAGCTGGGTTTTCAACACGTTCCCAAGAGATCTCAGAAATATGTACGAGACCTTCAATACCATCAACGTTTACGAATGCACCAAAGTCTACAACTCCAGTTACTACACCCTTTACATCATCACCAACTTTAAGCTTCTCAAATCGAGCTTGCATATCCTCACGAATAGCTTCTTTTTCACTAAAGATGAGCTTGTTGCTCTTTCGGTCGATATCTAAAATTCGAGCCTTGATTGGACGATTCACTAAGACACCTAGTCTTTGTAATATCTCGTCTTTGTCAGAGCTATTAACTCGTGGGTAGTGCTCGGCGCTTAGTTGCGAGACTGGCAAGAATCCACGAACACCTTCAAGCTCTACCAATAAACCGCCACGGTTGGCGTCGTATGGAGTAATCTCGATTGTGTCACCTTGATCAAATAGTTGCTTTACTTCGTCCCAGCCTCGATCTTTGGCAGCCTTGCGCAGACTCATCAGCGCTTGACCTTCCTCAATCTCAGGATCGACAACACTTGCGACTACCTGGTCACCAACTTTTAATTGCTGGTTAAAACCAATCTCTCGGCGTGGTACCATGCCAATACCGTTCACACCAAGATCTAACCAGATCTCGTGCTTCTTAACCGTCAGAACTGTTGCTTCCACAACTTCTCCGGTCGCTAACTGCTTTTGAGACACTCCTTCTAAGAGGTCATCCATTGTAATACTCTGTTTTGTCATATAAAACAAAACTCCTTCCTAAAACATATTTCTTGAGACCTGTTCAAACAACAGGTCGTAAGATTACCCCTATTGTAACTCATCTGGTCATAAGATGTCAAAATACAGTCTTACGACTGCCGAAGTGTCTGCTTGTACTTGCGGTTTATAGAGAACAGGTACACAATACTCGACAGAAGTACTGTTGTTATAACAACATCACTTTCCATACCTGTGTTGGGCATAGAGCTGTGTTCAGAGCCAGGTGTAGGCGCAGAACTATCAGCAATACCGCTTGGCACAGTAGCTGGTGTAGTTGTCGTAGGGGTAGTTGGCTCGGTAGATTCGTCCGGAGCCTGGCTAGTACCTTCAGGAGGTGATTTCTGGCCTGTTTGAGCAGCCTCTTGAGCCTGTTTAGCGGATTGGCGATTACCTGCCCAGCGTACTACCAAAAAAGCGACTACTCCCAAGAGTATGAGAAACACAATAAAACGGATTAAACCGCCGAAATGTGATAGTAAGCCTTTTTTTTCTTCCATAAATCTCTCCTTTGTCTCTGTATGTATGATACCGAGCATCGCCAAAAAGTGCAAAGATAAGCATTTTCACTACTCACTACTCACTACTCACTACTCACTACTCACTACTCACTACTCACTA
>CAZWBG010000003.1:0-72572 GCA_964632215.1 uncultured Candidatus Saccharibacteria bacterium
GAGCAGCGAGGGGAGGATCATCTGAAAAAGATAATCACCCTCGCGCCACTCCTTATGTAAGAAAAGAGAACCATGAGTATCATGTATACATGCGTTAGAGTGTATGTTCGGTGCAAATTAATGCACAAGTAGTCGATCTGCTACTATCCACCTTCGCTAAGGCTTCGATGGACAGGCCAACTCGTAAAAGAAGGCTGTCTACCTTGGCAAGCGCTGGCTGAGAGCAGAGAAGTGCTCATCTAATGAAAAGTCTTTGGTTCGTTTGCGGCAAATCAAAAACTCATCAAGATGAACACTACTCTGCTCTCGCGGTAGTGGCAAAACGTTATACACTGTAACGATTTGATTGATAGGTTACACGACTATGGATAGTCATATAACCTCTGTAACTTGTTAACGTACATCTCTGTAGCTGCTTTATAGGCAGCCTCGTCTCACGAATGAGGCCTAAATATACAAATACACAAAAAACTACCAGATTAACTCTGCTAGTGCTTCAGTATTATGTTTAGGTGCTCACCGCTTATCCTTTGCAGGACAGCCGTTGAGATCTCCACCTCACAGTTGCCGCAAAACGATGATGTTATCAATTTATCATAAATATGTTTATATGTCAAGCCTTTATACCATCATTATATACAGTATAGAGGGGTATAGTTATCTGTAAGTACGCATATTATGCTTATCTTTATCTGTTAAAGAGTTTGTTTACTTATTAAACATAAAATAGACATATTAACATTAATATACTTATATAGTTGACAAAACATAAGAATTTTGCTAATATATTACTATCAGATAAGAAAAGTAAAAATAAAACAAACCAAAAGAGAAAAGGAACAAAATGAGTGAAAAGTTGACAGTACGACCAATTGAAGGTGGCGAATTTAACAGTGACTATAAGGCTGAGCAAAATACAGATGTTCCACTTGAGAATGTCGGTGTTATGGCACACGAGCCCTGGACTATTGCAGATAAGAAGAATGAAACACCCTCAAAATCTAAAAAGTCAGGATCGTATAGAGATCGTCTTATGAACCAAGTGGGTAATCATAGAACAGACGGTGAGCTCATAGATGAAAGCGAACGTCTGGCTCGCATCCTAGGAGGTAAAAGTGAAGCTTACCGGGAGTTTTTTGATCCGACCGAGCCTAGTAAACGGGAAGTGGTATCGGTGCAAAATGTAGAATCATCTGAAAGTCAGGCATCGGAGGAAGATTCGCTTCAGGCTGGTGTTCGCCACGAGGAAGAGATTGCCCGTAATAAAATGGCAGACCTTATGAGTAAGATCATCAGTAGTGACGAAGCTCGTCAGGTATTTGCCGACGGGGGTGAGTCAGCGCTTGCAGATTACCTTGAATCTGCGATGAAGGATAGTAGGAAGCTTAAGATGCTAATCAATCGGGGTGGACATGATGTCAACTTAGATAATCCGTTTGATGGTGAAAATACTCCTGATGAGTCAGATAACTTACCAGTGCCATGGAATGGCAACCTATCGGGCGGTCCGGGTGAACTACCTGGCCCTAATGGGGAGATTCCCGAATTACCACGCCCAGGTATAGAAGTAAATCCTGAGTATGTAGAAGCTTTAGCTGAAGCTCGTGAAGACTATGCTCAAAAGACTGCAAAAAGCCGAAAGTCTTACCTCGGTCGCTTTGCGCAGGGTAATAGTTGGGTAGGACGTAAGCTAAAAAGTATTCCTGGTGTTGAGAGTACTCTCGAGAAGATAAATAGCAAGTTTGATACTAAAGTAGTTGAAGCAAAAGAAAACTACGAGAAAGCTTATAATGACATCGCTGCTCGGGTAGCTCAAGAGCTTCGAGCACGGGGTTATGATGAAGAAACCGTTAAAGCATTGGGTTGCCTCGGTAAGATCGAACAAGACGCATTCTTAGAGGCGGAAATTGTTGCTGAACGCTCAAGCCAGAGTAAAGACACTGATAAGTTTGTAAACTGGTGGGTCAAGCAACAAGGCTGGAAGGGTAATCTAAAGAAAGTTGGAGTAGTCGGTGCTGCTGGTACAGTCGCTGGTGTTGCCTGGGGTGTTGCTGTGCCAATCTTAGCTCCATGGGTAGCTGGTGCCGCAGCCGGTGGTGCAATCGCCGCTCACGTGACACGACGCCGTGCTAATGCAGTTGGCGAAGATAGCCTAACCCTAGCCGAACGACAATCTAATGCAGACCATGCTATTAAAGCAGCTGCCGCTAATGAGCGTCATCAGGCTGATGAGTACGCTAGTGTCGAGGATATAATAAACCGTACTGAAAATCGCACGACTGAAGAGCTAATGGGTAACCGTCGCCGAATGAAGGCTGCCGTTGCAGTCGCCAAACTAACGGGTGGTGTCTCAGCGCTTATAACTCGAAACGTCTTCGAGCAACCACCAGCCAAAACAACAGCTGAAGTTACACCTCCTAAAGAGCCTACTCCTCCAGCCCCCACTCCTGAGGCACCTCCAGTAGCTAGTGCAACAGAGGTTGACGTATCTGGTTTCAAGCTTCCTTGGAACTGGGCCGAAAACAGCTACGGTACGGGCAATGGTGCCAATGCTATGTACGAGCTTGGCGATAAAGCTGAAGCCGCAGGACATAGCGTCAAGTGGATTAATAAGGGCCTGAACAACGCCCAGATCGTAGTAGATGGTCACAGCGATACGCAGACAGTAGTAAATATACTTAACCAATACCGTTAAGATAGAAAATGATACTATTAAATAGACACTAATAAAATAAAAGGAACATGATATGAAAACAACAACAAACCAAGAAATCGTAGAAAAACTCGGACTTGGCGTACTCCCCGAAGATGTACAAAAAGAAGCCTTAGAACGCGTAAACCAAGTAGTAGAACTACGTATGGCTGGCACACTAGATGATCTTATGGGTAAAGAGCAGCGCGCAACACTCAACACGCTTTCTGAAAAGTCACCAGATAGCGTCCGAGTATGGTTGAATGAACAATTCGGTGACATGAACGAACTTTACGAAAGCTTCTTACAAGATTATTTGACTGAGCTTGAAACTCAAAAGCAGTAAGGCTTCGAGATTCTGCCGATACGTGCGCCAGAGAGTTAATGCAAGCACCTTATAGTACGTAACTGATCTGATAAGCTGTATAATGAGATATATGAAGAAGCATATATCTGGTTTTATGGATTTTGTACGGGAACAGGGTGTTGTGGGCTTAGCCATTGGTTTGGCTATTGGTACTCAGGCATCTTTACTGGTGCGAGATATTGTAGCGAGTATTATTGATCCGATCATTGGGCTTATTATTGGCAATCCTGCGGGTTTGCAGGCAGCGGTTTGGAACGTTGTGGTGTTCGGACGGCATGCTACATTTACTATTGGACAACTTGTGTATTCACTTATTGTGTTCATGGCCGTGTGTCTGGTTATTTATATAGTAGTACATACGCTCAAGCTAGATAAACTCGACAAACCCAAAGAGAAGAAGTGACTCAGCCATTTCATAAATCTGATAAGCAGTGGCGGGAGGATCTGACGTCGGAGCAATATCGGATTTTGCGACAAAAGGGGACCGAAGCACCTTTTACGGGTAAATTTGTATACCATAACGGCGAAGGTACCTACGTTTGTGGTGCGTGTGGTGCCGAGCTGTTTGAGAGTGGTACAAAGTTTGATAGCGACTGTGGTTGGCCAAGTTTTTACGATGCCAAACCAGGTGCGGTGGCATTTCACACAGATACCACACACGGTATGAACCGAACTGAGGTAACTTGTACAAATTGCGGAAGTCACCTAGGTCATATTTTCGATGATGCCCCAGACCAGCCTGGCGGCCGGCGTTACTGCATTAATTCGGTCAGTCTCGATTTTAAGGCGAAGAATACGCCGTAACTTGCTATACTAGAGCCAATATGTCAAAAGACTTACGTAAAGCTATACCAACAAAATTACTTTGGGTTGACCTTGAGATGACTGGTCTTGACCCACAAAAAGACGTTATTCTAGAGGTTGCTGCCGAGGTAACTGACTTTGATTTTAAAACTTTAGCAAGCTATGAATCACGGGTGCGACAGCCTAAGGTTAAGGTAGAAGAGCGCATGCAGGCTAATATTTGGTGGAAGGATTACCCCGAGAACCGAGACGATTTTCTTCGCCACTTAACGGGAGCACCAAGTCTTAAGCAGGTAGAGCAAGATCTTATTGCGCTTGTAAAAAAAGAGTTTGGCCATGAACCAGCAATTTTAGCTGGGAACTCTATCCATAACGATCGAAACTTCATCAAATACTGGTGGCCGGGGCTAGATTTACGGCTGCACTACCGCATGTTGGATGTTAGTAGTTTTAAGATTCTGATGCAGGGTAAGTATCATCAGGAATATGCTAAAAAAGGTGTTCACCGAGCATTCGATGATATTCAGGCCTCGATTGCTGAGCTACAATTTTATCTGGAGAAACTTCAGAAATGATGGGTCATAAGGACCTCGAGACCTATCTTCTTAAAAAACCTGGTGCTTGGCTTGACTATCCATTTGGTGAAGATGTAGCGGTATATAAAGTTGGACCTAAAGAGCAATCTAGTTCGACAGGCTCACCACAAAGTAAGATGTTTGCTCTGATAAAAGAAGGAAGTAGTCCAGCAGTGGTTAGCTTAAAGTGTAGGCCTGAGCTTGCGGAAGAACTACGAAAAGAGTACGAAACGGTGATGCCGGGGTATCACCTGAATAAAAAATATTGGAACACGATTATTGCAACTGGTCAGATGGAAGAAAATTACCTATTTGGACTGGTAGATCTTTCATATCAGCTTGTTGTCGAGGGTCTTCCGAAAGAAGTTCAAGCTCAACTTACGGTTGGCTGAGTAGGCTGTCTGCAGCCTCAAGATTAGCTTGTGCAGCTTTAAGCTTTTGAATGGTATCTTTTTTGGTGAAACTAGGAATAGCTGCTTTGAGTGAATTTGTAGCGGTTACTACTTTGGGCTGCAGAACTTTTATAATCTCGCTATCAAGTTGGTTGGAGCGTTTTGCGGCGTCGAGTCTTTCTTGAGAAGCATCATCGGGTTTCGGATTGGCAGCAAACTTTTTCTTAGGTTTGTAAGTTTTATTATAGACATCGTTCATATCTTGGTAGGCACCACGCAGCAGGGTCTGAGTGAGGGCAATTTTATTTTTTGTATCGCTATACGTTAGCTGATCTGCGTACGCGTCGACGATACCAAGTGAGTTTGAGGTGTTCTCTACGGCGACGCGCATATCTTGTTGGCTCGCAGGTGTTTTGCCACCGAACAATAACCAGGCAATAATTGCCAGTACTACTAAGACACCACCTACAAACAAGATGATTACTTTTTTGCTAGGCTTATCGCTCGGATTAGGTGGCATATCAAAAGATTGAGGTGGAGCGAGTGGAGGTGCGGGTTGCATAGGTGGGTTTGGCGACGGATATTCTGGTTGCATAAGCTTTATAATAACAGATTAGGGTGCAAAGATTCTACAGGTAGGTATTGTAAGCTGAGCCTACCCCTTATGCTTGATACTTCATGGCCGATACCCGATACTAGTAGCATGGATCATGTAGTGAGCCCTTGATAGCATTATGTTCTATGTATATATCTTACAATCAGAAATAAAGAACAGGCTGTACATTGGAAGGACAGCCGATTTAAGGCGCCGTTATAAAGAACATAATGCCGGACAAAGTGCGTCGACGAAATCTCACACACCCTGGCGTTTGATATTTTACGAAGCCTACTTTGACCGACAGGATGCAGTTCGGCGTGAGCGGTATCTGAAAACAACGCAAGGACATCAAGCGATCAGGAGAATGCTACAATCATACTTAGACAAATGCGACATGATGTATTTTAACGATCAAGGATCTACTACGTGATGGATGCTAAAGAGGAGATTAAGCAGAAGCTTAGTATAGAAGAGGTAGTTGGTGATTACCTCGAGCTTAAGCGCGCTGGGCGCAACTGGAAAGGGATCAGCCCTTTTACGAGCGAACGGACGCCCAGTTTTATGGTGAGTCCCGAAAAGCAAATCTGGCACGACTTCTCTAGTAATAAGGGTGGTGACATGTTTAGCTTTATTATGGAGGTCGATGGTGTCGACTTTCGTGAAGCTCTTGAGATTCTAGCGCGTAAAGCTGGGGTTGATCTTTCGCAGTACAATAAATCTGGTAACGGTGAGACGGCAAAACTAAAAAAGCGACTTCTTGAGGCAAATTCTTTAGCGGCACAGTTTTACCACCTCTGTCTTTCGAAGCAGCCAACAGCGCTCAGCTATATTAAAGAAAAGCGTCAGTTTACAACTGAAACTATTCGTACATGGCAACTGGGCTATTCACCCGATGACGGTACGGCTCTGCTAAACTTTTTAACCAAACGAGGTTTTACGACGACTGAGTTACAAAAATCTGGCCTCATTACTAAGCGTCATAGTGGTTGGGGCGATATGTTTCGTGGCAGGATTATGGTGCCTTTGGCTGATGGGCAAGGAAATATAGTAGGTTTTACAGCTCGAATCTTAAAAGATAACCCTCAGGCTCCAAAATATTTTAATACGCCACAAACGCTGATCTATGACAAAGGTCGGCAAGTATTCGGCTTGCATCATGCTAAGGATCAGATTAGGAAAAAGGATTACAGCGTGGTTGTCGAGGGCAACTTTGATGTGATCGCCTCGCACCAAGCGGGGATCCAGAATGTAGTTGCTACAGCAGGTACCGCCATGACGCCAGATCATCTAAGAAGTCTGAGCCGATTAAGCTTGCATGTTCGCTTGGCATTTGACCAAGATGCAGCGGGCATGAAGGCAACTGAGCGGGCAATACCGATAGCCCAGCAGGTAGGGGTGGAGCTCGGGATTGTCCAGCTACCTGAGGGGGCGAAAGACCCAGATGAACTTATTAGCCGTGATCCGGCTGGTTGGGAGAAAGCAGTAGAATCGGCTGCTGACGCTATTACCTGGACGCTTAGCCAATACGAGCAGACGTATGACAAAAATACTGCGGCGGGCAAGCGAGATCTTTCGGGAAAGGCGCTGGCTGTGATTGGTGGTTTGCAGGATCCGGTTGAAAAAGAACATCACTTGCAGGAACTTGCAAAAACTCTAGGTATTTCCGAACAGTCGCTCATGACAAAGCTTGCTCAAACTACTAAAAAGCTTGTTGCAAAGAAAGCCACGCAGATCGCACCGGCTGAACCAGATAAGACCGCTTACGAAGATGACTTTCTGGCTCTCAACTGCGCGTATCCTGAGGTTCGTGAGAGCCTTTCGCAGAAGATAATGGTATTACATTCCCCTCGGCGCCAAGCACTCTACCAGGCCCTTGTTGGCTTTGCGTTGCCAGAGCGCCTCAACGAAGAAAAAGCCAGAGAGTTGCATATAGATGAAGACTATGTCAAAATACTCTTATTCACCGCTGAGGAAAAATATGCAAGTTTTAGCCCTGCCGACATAATGGCAGAAACAATGGCACTTGCACGGCGTATCTATAAAGAAAGCAAAAAAGACAAAAAGAACGAGCTGACCCAGGCAATTCGGGCAGCTGAGGGTAGGGAAGCCGAAACTGAAACCGCTCAATTGTTAAAAGAGTATCAGCAATTATTAGAAGAGGAGTAGATATGCCAAAAAAGAGTACGAAGAAAGATGTCCCTGTTGTAGCAGGTAAGAAGACTGACAAAAAGGTAGTTGTGAGTGAGGCAACAGTTGATGAACTCGTGCAGAAGCTTGTGACAAAATCCAAAGACCAAAAGAACATGCTCGACCAGCAAGAAGTGCTTGATGCAGTTGAAGAAACAGGTACCTATGAGCAGCTCGAGACAATCTATAAGAAGCTTGCTTCTGCCAAGGTGGTTGTAACAACTAAAGACGAGCCAGCCGATGACGATATTTGGGCAACAACAGAAGAAGAAGAGGAAGTGGCAGCAAACGAACAGGCTAGTACGTATCTAGACGATATCTCCGATGACTCAGTTCGCCTGTATCTTCGTGAGATTGGTAAGATCCCACTCCTAACGGCCGAGGAAGAATTAGAACTTGCGAACCGAGTAGTAGCGGGTGAAAAACGCGCTAAAGATAAAATGGCCGAGGCAAACATGCGACTTGTGGTTTCAATTGCCAAACGCTATAGTGGCCGTGGTCTTGATTTTCTTGATCTGATTCAAGAGGGTAACACTGGTTTACTGCGTGCGGTTGAAAAGTTTGACCCTTCAAAAGGTTTTAAGTTTTCTACCTATGCTACGTGGTGGATCCGCCAGGCTATTACTCGAGCTATTGCCGACCAAGCCCGTGTAATTCGTATTCCAGTACACATGGTGGAAACTATCAACAAATTACTTCGTACCCAACGGCGCATGACTCAAGAACTCAACCGTGAGCCAACCATAGAAGAGCTTGCCAAAGAGATGGAGATGGAACCTGAGAAGATCGAATACGTTATGAAGATTAAGCAGGATGTTAATTCACTTGATGCTGCGGTACGTGATGACGAAGAAGATTCAGTTTTGGGTGATTTTATTGAAGATGAAGATACCAAAAGTCCGGATGAAACAGCAACTGAACAATTGCTAAAAGAACAAGTTCAGGACATTTTAGAATCCGCTCTGAGCGAGCGTGAACTTAAGATTGTGAAGATGCGTTTTGGCCTTGAAGATGGTAAGAACCATACACTTGAAGAAGTGGGTCACGAATTTTCCGTAACTCGAGAACGAATTCGACAGATTGAAGCCAAAGCTCTCGCGAAGTTACGTAAACATAAGGATGCTAAAAAACTATATGAGTACCTCAGCTAAGATATTTGGTCTTGCTGGCACTTTCTCAAGCGGGAAAGATAGCCTGGCCTATTTTTTGGAAGAGAATTACGGGGTCAAACATATATCAACCAGTGATATTCTGCGTGAACTTGCCCAGGAAAAATACGGTTCTATCGAACGGCCGATTTTATATAAAACAGCCGATGAGTTGCGGACCAAGAACCCTGGGGTCTTGAGCGAAATGGCGCTTGAGAGATATGAAAATTACCAAAATGATTATCCGAATGGTGTCTGTGTGAGTGGCCTTCGAGCCTGGGCGGAAGCCGAGATTATTCGACAACGCGGTGGCCTCATAATCTTTACTGATGCACCAGCAAAACTTCGGTATGAGCGGAGTATTGAACGAGCTCGTGATAACGAAAAGCTCAATACCTTTGAAGAGTTTTTAGAACGTGAAAAACGAGAGAACGGTACACCGAATAGTAGATTTAGCCTAGTTGGTATTCAGCAAAGAGCCGATATTCTGCTGGAGAATCCAGGTGATATGGAGGCATTCTTGAAGAGTGCAGTTCAGGCACTAGGATTATAACCTTTGGTGGCACGTATTATCTTCTAGGCAAGGTGGGCGCCAGGCTTGCTAGTTTATATCTGATACCCGATACTAGTAGTAGATGACTAAGAAAAAACATATTGTGGTAATTGGCGCAGGATTTTCCGGACTCTCAGCTGCTGCTTATTTGGCACGCGACGGATACCGAGTTACGGTGTTAGAAAAAAATGCCCAACCTGGTGGACGGGCCCATACCTTGGAGCAAGATGGCTTCCGATTCGAGCTGGGTCCGAGTTGGTACATGATGCCCGATATTTTTGAAGAATTTTTTGCTGACTTTGGCACTGAACAAAAAGATCACTATACATTGACGCGACTTGACCCGAACTATCGAGTATTCTTTGCAGGCAACCAGCAGTTTGATATTGCCGATAGTCTGCATAATAAAACACTTTTTAGCCAGCTCGAACCCGGGGCAGGCGTCGAGCTCGAACGTTTTATAGCAAAAAGTGAAAAATATCATACTTTCGTTCGTGAACATTTTCTCACGGAAGATTCTAGTACTATTTGGCAAATGCTACACCCTAAGTCACTCCTGACATTCGTACAAATGCCAGTTTTTAAGAATTATCATCAGGTGATAAAGCAGCATTTTCATGACCCACGACTACAACAAATGCTGGGATTCATGTGCGTATTTTTGGGCGCTTCACCTCGTTCTATTCCAGGTATATATACGCTACTTGCCCATGTTGATATGAACCAGGGTATTTGGTACCCAGAAGGTGGATTTACGAATCTTGCAGAAGTTTTTGCCAGGTTTGCCAAATCTCAGGGCGTGACTATTAAATATAATCACGCGGTTACTTCAATAGAGGTCAGGGACGGTACGGCGCGAGCGGTACGAGTAGGTAAAAAACGGATTGTTTGTGACGCGGTAATTGGCGCAGCGGATTATCACTTTATAGAAACAAAGCTTCTTAAGCCGGCTTCTCAAACCTATCCGCAGCGCTATTGGAATAAGAAAGATCTTTCACCCTCAGCGCTACTTATTAGCGTGGGTTTAAATACTAAGCTGAGCAATTTAGCACATCATAATTTATTTTTTGATACCGACTGGAACGAGGACTTCAAGCAGCTATACAAAAAGAAAGAATGGCCTGAAGAACCACAGTTTTATGTATCAATACCAAGCAAAACTGACGCAACAGTTGCACCAGAAGGTCACGAGGCAATGTTTGTTTTAGTACCACTCGCAGCTGGACTTGAGCATGACGAGTTGGCTCAGCGTGAGCTCATTAAGAATGTGTATGCAAGAATCGGTGAACGAGCCCAGCTAGATATTGCCAAGCATACCGTTAGTGAAGATATCAGGTCTATAGATTATTTTAAAGATACGTTTAATTCTTATCAGGGCAATGCTTTTGGCTTGTCTCACACGCTGTTTCAGGGTAGTTTCCTGCGGCCCAAAAATCGGAGCAAAAAAGTGAGCAACCTTTTTTATACTGGGCAATATACCAACCCAGGAACTGGGGTACCACTAGCGGTACTATCTGGAAAAATCGTGGCTAAAGCATTTAGTAGAACACCTGATCACTCTTGATAGATTATTTCTACTCGTGGTGCGTTAATTTCTACCACTCAGGATTATCTTTGGTACTAATGTCTTCACTTCTTTTGGCGAGTAGGGGCATCTGCTCGTAGTCTGGCGTTGCCCTAAGGCCCTGCTGCATTAAGCAAAAAAGCTGGCGAAGTGACTCGGCGATTTGTGGGCTATCAATAACTAAGCCCATAGCTTCTTCGCCAAAAGATATCACGGAGACTTTACTACCGAATATATTCCATTCTACTGGGGCGGTGTAGTCTTCTTGCTTCATCCAGGTACGATCAAAGAGGTACTTCTTATCTATATCAGGATCATTGTTTGCGTCGGGCACGTCAGGGGATAGGATTGTGGTAGGTATTCCGTAAGTAGAGGGTCGCTTGCGCCATACATTGTAAACACCTTTACCGAAAAATTCTCTATCTTTCCAGGAACGAATGATGTACAGATCTTGTTTGTCCCGTAACTGCTCCTTGTAGATAGTCTCAATACCTTCTTTTCCCTGAAAGTAACGTACGCCCGGTTGTTCGGAGAAAGTAAAAAAGTAGTTCAGCAGCGAGGGTATCGCAGCTTTCACCTGTTTTTCGTGCTCAGCTGCAGCTTTGCGTTTAGTTTCAGCAAGATGTTCTAGTGCAGTGGGGTGGCTAGCGGTATAGGTGAGTTTTTTATCTTGCTCTAACTTTTTTGCCAGACCAAATTCTTCCAATTGGTCAAAGACTTTATAGGCATTAGTTCGGGTAACACCAAGTTTTTGGGCGATAACTGGCGGCTTCAAACTGCCGTGTTTTACAAGTAGTAAGTAGGCCTTTGCTTGAGGTTCGGTGAGGCCGATATCTTGTAATATCTTTATATCCATAGGTGTATATTAGCACATATTATCTACTTTGTGAATAGTATTTTCACAAAGTACTGCCTATATTTTATCTGTAAGGTAAATATATGACCGCATAATATTGACATAATTAAATAAGAATGATACTATATGTACATGAAAAATATTGAGCAGATCCCGCAAGTACGACCAGTTATTCTTTATGACGACACACCCTACTATCATTGGGGCTCAGAATCACCTATAGAGGAGCAGGCAACTATTCTAGCTGGCTTCCGTGGTTATACAGAGGGTGGTTTTACACTCATTAAGTTCAGTGGTCTTGTAGGTGATGAAGTTAAGAGAGCTCCTGATTACGGCTACAGTACGTCAAATTCCGAAGTGTATAAGCAATTTGTTAGTGATACAATCGCAAACTACCTGGAAGAGGGTGGCGCTCCTATCACAGACATCGTAGCTCAAACTTATCTGAGAGAGTCACCAATATTAGACGAAGATCCCCGACTTGAGCATGTAGTATGGTGGAAACTTAAAGTTGCATCGTATCCGTTTTACCACGGATCCACAGATAGTTTAACCTATGCAGGAGGTGGGCCAGCCCACAAGGCTAAGCCTATTATTGTGGACTCCCAAGGAAGCGACATCCAGGGTGGTTTTAACGGTCCGATAGAAATATATCTCTTCGATAGCGATCCTATGGTTAGTGTGCGTGAAGAGTATGACTATAAAGCAGGAAGATCTCTTGGTGGTGAAAAAAGGCAGATGGATCTTAGCGAACTACCTACATTCACAGAAGCCTTGCCACAGTTTAGTTTTATTCGTGCGGTCAGGGAGAGCAACCAGAGAATCGAAGACCAGGCATACAAGGAGTTTGTGGAGTCCATGGCTTGGTGATATTGACAAAAGTAAACATAAGTGTTTTAATGAGAGGCGGTAAACAATAATGAAAAATCAAAATACACTGACAGTAACAAGAGAAGATGAACATCAGTCAGACAGATGGCCCGAAGCTCCCAGCCCAGCCGAGAGCTGGCTGATGAGTGGCGAAGCTGGGCCAGCTTATCTTGTGTCTATCGCTACTTATGGTGCCGATGGACCAGAAGCGGCTGGTAGTATGAGCCCTAACTGGGGCCAGCCTGGTAGGCTTGAGCTTAACAAGAGGCCAGCTGAAATGAAGCAGCTAACAGACGAGCAAAGAGCTGAGATCGTGAAACTGCGAGCTACTGAGTCTCGGCTAAAAATGAACAAATTCTTAGATGTACATAGACTAAACAGGGCTGACCTTGTAGTCATTAAGCCCCAGGGTGAGCGTAGCTCAGGAGTGATCGATATCGTGTGTGCTGATAACCTGCCACGACCAAGTGACTCATACCTAGAAGATTCAACTCCAGCCAGTATGATGTACACACGAGATCCAGAGCGTGTTTTGGCAATTCGGCCTGCTGACTGCCCAACCTTGATCGGCTATGGATTAGATGAAGAGAGTCAACCACTACTCTTCTTGCTACACTCTGGTTGGCAAGATGAAGAAGCCGGCTTCGTAGAGCAGGGTCTTAGTTTCGTCCGTGACGAGTTGGGCGTGGACCCAGCCATTATGAACTTCATTATTGCACCTGGTGGCATAGATTTTGACTATAAGCGACCAACAGATCCAGCAACTGGCCAAGATGAACGGTTTCAGCATTCAGCTTGGGCGGATCACTTGAAAAACGTGCAACAAGATGAAGATGGAAACTATCGGTTTATCATTGATATGCCAGGGTTTCTCACTTCACGATTGCATGAATTTGGGGTAACCGATCACCAAATATTTTTTGATGATTCTGACACATCTCGATTAGATTCTGGCTATAGCTCGCATAAGCGATGGGCCAACAAAGACGTGCAAACACCGATGCGTGATGTGGTCGTGGCTATGATGCCCCAATATGCTGAGAAAACAAGCGAAAGAGGCAGGCGATTCAGGACTCTAGAGAAAAAACTTTTACAGCTGGAGGTGTAGTACCAGGGTGCAGATGATGCCTTTGCCTTCGCATCATTTGAAGCAGCTGAACGTGGCTGGGATCGTGCCTCAAATCAGTATTGGCCACAAAAGAAGTACTAGAAGCAGAAGTCAATGATCTCCTCTCAGAACAGGAACCAGGCCGCTAGGGCTATTAGGCCAAGCATAAAGATATCGGTGATGCTGGTGACAATTGGTATGAGTATATCGCTGGGGTTGAGTCGATGCTTCTCCAAGAGTTTGTCTAAGAAAGTAGTGAGACCAAACATAGCAACTATCGTGGTTACCATGGAGATGATAACGAAGAGTATGAACTTAATCATGAATACAGATGTAAATAAGTAATCTCGATGCCAGGCAATAAAGACGCTGAGGATGATGATACCGATGATATTGACCCAGATAGCCTTACTAATGGCTTTGCTGAGCTCTCGTTTGGTGGTGGTCTGTTCAGCTGGATCCGAAGCGTGAGCAGCAATAATGGCCGCGTAATCTCCGACCATGGTATTGAGTGCGGGCAAGGCAATAATGAGTGGTACAAGCGGAAGTAGTTTCGCTTGTACGGCCTCTAAACTTAGACCACCGATAAGACTCATGCACGAGGCAGCGCCTGTCGTGAAAGCGATAAAGCCGATACTGCGAACGCGACGCCAGTTCATGTCAGCCACCCAATCACTACTACCATGGTGATGACGCTTAAGATATCAAAAATGGAAGATTCAATAGGTCCCACGACATCGTCGGGATTTATTTTAAATGAACGGAAGACGACACTCAGTAAGCCAATAATTGGGAAGCCAATGAGTGCGCTAAGGCCAATGGCGCCTAGAGCAAGCCAGAAGACTTGCCAAAATATAGCATCAAAAAACCAAACTGAAAGCCCTGCGCCGACAACTCCAACTAAGATACCTGAGAGCAGAGAAATAAGTAGAGCAAAACTGACATTACGCAGGAGTACAGGCCACCATTTTGCTTCTAGTTCTTCGAGCTGGTGATTAATCTTGGCGCTTAGCGTTGCACCTAGAGAGCCGTCTAAATCAAAAATGCCGGGTAGTACCACAAAGGCTCCGGCCACGAGAGCCAGGGTGCCCTTATTGGTTTCAAGTAGTACTCCTGCTATGACTGAACCAACAAGTGAGATAACTTGTGTCCAGGCCATCTGCTTTCCGTTGATACCAAGTGCTCGACGCCGACGCTTTTGGTAAAGATGGTGCCAGTGACGACCGTTATGGGCTGGCAAGTTCTTGGTTTTTGTGGGCATGCGCTCATTATGCGTGAATGGACTGATCATGTAAATAAGATGTCGGTGTTTGAAATAATTACGGCCGATGACAGTGAGCACTTGAAGTGCTCGGAACTGTCATCGGCCGTACCCGATTTAGGTAGAATGGATGTGGTTGGTGGAATTTAGGTCTTATCGAGCATGCGCTCGATCAGGGTTACTACATCGCCAATAGTGACGATATCTTCCAGTTCGGACTCATCAATAGTGATCTTGAACGCCTCTTCCAGCGCCATGGTTAGTTCAACCAGATCAAGTGAGTCGGCCTCGAGGTTATCGGCGAAACTTGCTCCGAGTGTTACGAGAGCTTCGTCTACCGCGAGGTATTCGACAACGATGGGCTTGAGGCGATTGAGGATATCATCTTGTGATTGGGTGGTCATACTCAACCTTTTTATAGATGGGCGGGTACACACTTAGTGGCGTAAGTTGCGCGGTTGCGCTCTTACAGACCTCTGGTGATGGTTTGATAGTACGTTAAATGTGACTAAAAAGCGAGCATAAGCATAAAAAATTACCTCTGTAAAAGAGACATCATATAGGGAGTAGGGTATACTTTAGGTATGAGTGCGAGAAAAAACCACAGTATCAAAGCATTCTGCTTGATACGTGGCAAGCCTGGCGGAGGTTATGGTGTCTGAGCGTAAGAAGCTAGCTATTATTGATGGAAAAAGTGTTTTTTATCGTGGATACTACGCTATGCCGAACCTTTCAGCGGCTGACGGTACACCAACTGGTGGGGTGTACGGCTTTGCAACGCTGGCTATTCAACTAATGAAGCAACTCAAGCCGGATTATGTAGCCGTAGCCTGGGATAAACCAAAAACAAACATTAGAAAACGCAAAGAAATCTACCCAGCATATAAAGCTGGGCGCAAGCCACCTCCAGATGATTTTTACGCCCAGATTCCTATTTTGCACGAACTGCTTGCTGCGCTCGGCTGGCCGCTATATGAGCTAGACGATTATGAGGCTGATGACATTATGGCCACCCTTGCCAAAGAGGCTGATAGCCTAGATATTGAGACAGAACTGGTTACTTCGGATCTGGATGCTTTGCAGGCTATCACGCCATTGACGCATGTCTATATCTTAAAAAAAGGCTTAACAAATATAGAGCGTTTTCATCCAGAGAGTTTTGAGGCTAAGTACGGTATTCGAGTTGATCAATTTTTGGATCTCAAGAGCCTGAAGGGGGATTCTTCGGATAATATTCCTGGCGTCGCGGGGATAGGTGAGAAGACGGCCATCCAACTTTTACAGCAGTACGAAACGCTCGATGGTATTTATGAAAATATCGCATTGATTAAAGAATCAACGGCTAAGAAACTTGAAGCGGGCAAAGAATCCGCCTATATGAGCAAACAAATTGCCACGCTTTGGGTAGATGCACCAGTAAAGTTTAACGAACAAGAGCTTGATGGTAGTAAAATTGATGTTAAGGCCTTGAAAGATCTGCTCGAGAAACTTGATTTTCGTACACTCATTCGGCAGTTGCCTGACTATCTTAAAGATCGTGGAGATGGTGGATCAGCCGTAGATTTTACAGCTGAGGCCTCGCCACAGACTCATGTTAAAAACACGCTGATTACCAAAGGTGCCGACTTACCGACACTTAGCGCGAAAGAACTTTTGGTTTACGCACGTTGTAGCAAGGCACAGGGGTGTGGCCTGCAATACTTGATTGTTTCACCAGATGAAAAAACGAGTTACACTTTACAATTGGGCAAGGCGCTCGACGAAAAAATGGTTGCTAAGTGGCTTACAAAAACTTTTGCTCAAACTGAGCTGATAGGACATGATCTTAAGCAGATTCTAAAGGTATTTTTACAGCTTCAAGTACCGATACCAGCAATTGCTCACGATACCCATCTCGCAGCATTCTTGCTGAATCCTCTGCTCAGAAGTCAGGATTTAAGCGATCTGTTAGAAAAGTCATTTGGCTTCGGCTCGGGTATTGATAGCGCTTCGCCAGAGGACTTTTTGCAATACGTTGAACAGATTGTAAGTGGTGTCTGGAGATTAACTCAATCTCAGCGTAAGGAAATGGCACTTTATCCAAAATTTGAGCAGTTGGCACACGATATTGAATGGCCGATTGTGCCGGTACTAGCCAATATGGAATATACCGGAATCAAGCTGGATAGCCACTATTTAGAAGTGATGAGTCAAGAGTTTACAGGACAGATTAGTGATATCGAACAAGAAATTTACGGCTATGCCGATAAAGAGTTTAATATCAGCTCGCCAGCTCAGCTGGCGACGGTTTTGTTTGAGGACCTGAAACTCCCTGTAAAAGGTATTAAAAAAGGTAAGACCGGCTATTCAACAGCTGCTAGTGAGCTCGATAAACTGCGGTGGTCTCATCCGATAATTAATTTAGTTACTCAGTACCGTGAATACACAAAGCTTAAAAGCACCTATGTGGATACCTTACCGAAATTAGCGGATAGCCAAGGCCGCTTGCATACGACATTTAACCTGACAATTGCTCAGACTGGCCGACTTTCAAGCACTGATCCGAATTTGCAGAACATACCAATTCGTACCGAGATTGGTAGAAAAATTCGTGAGGCTTTTGTGGCAGGTGAGGGTAATGTATTGGTGAGTGCTGATTACAGTCAGTTTGAGCTTCGACTTGCGGCCGCTTTGGCACACGACGAAGAGCTAGTGGAGCTGTTTAATCAAGACGCTGATATTCATACTACAACTGCTGCTCAGGTGTATGACATTAAACCACACGAGGTGACACCCGACCAGCGCCGACACGCTAAAGTGATTAACTTTGGGATTCTTTACGGTATGAGCCCGCATGGTCTTTCGGTTGCTACGGGTATGAGTGAGATTGAGGCTCGTGAGTTTGTACTCAAGTACAAAGAGCTGCGCAAGCCAATTTTTGACTATACGAATACTTTGATTGAGCAAGCGCGAGAAAAAGGTTATGTAGAAACGCTATTTGGTCGCCGCCGCCCAATGCCCGATATCCATTCGAGTAACTTTATTGTTCGTTCGAGTGCGGAGCGGGCTGCGATGAATATGCCGATACAAGGAACTGAGGCAGACTTAATGAAACTTGCCATGATAGAAGTTGAAAAAAAACTCCCGGAAGGTGCCAGGCAACTTTTGCAGATCCATGACTCAATTATTGTTGAATGTTCTGAAAAACAAGCTGAGACGATAGAGAGGTTACTAGCTGAGACGATGGAAAATATCTACAAAGAATTGCCCGTAAAACTCAAAGTAGACGTCCATACTGGCAAAACCTGGGGTGAGCTGTGAACGATATTTTACAGCGGGTGGCGCTTAAGGCAGTGATAGTTAACGATGAAGATAAAATACTACTTCTTCGCGAAGCCAGTACATATGAAGAGGGTACAAACGTTGGACGCTACCAGATACCTGGCGGAAGACTTGAGCCAGGAGAAAAATGGGAAGACGGTCTCCACCGAGAAGTGGCGGAAGAAACAGGTCTCACGGTTGAGGTTCGTAAGCCACTCTATGTTGGTGAGTGGCATCCAGTTATCAAGGGAACCCAAAACCAGATTATTGCTGTATATGTGATCTGCGAGTCTTCGCACAAAAAAGTACAACTGAGCGAGGATCATGATGCATATGTTTGGGTTTCAGCGGCTGACTATTCTCGGTATGATGTTCTAGATCCAGAAGGTAAGGTAATTGAGGCTTACTACAATGAATGTTGAGGTAAAGATAAGAAAGGTTTCTGAGAGTGCGCAGATACCGCAGTATCAGACTACGGGTGCGGCAGCGGTAGATTTGCACGCCTGCTTGGACGAACCTGTTACGTTGCAATCTATGGAGCGCACAGCAGTTCCTACGGGGATTGCAATTGAACTTCCTGAAGGATACGAGGCGCAGTTACGTGGCCGAAGCGGACTGGCGGCGCATCATGGCGTTGGTCTTACGAATGGCATCGGTACGATCGATAGTGACTATCGCGGTGAAATTAAAGTGTTACTCATCAACTGGGGGAGTGAACCATTTACTATTGAGCCTGGTATGCGAATTGTACAGATGGTTATTACCCAACATTCTCGGGCACAATGGGTCGAGGTAAAAGAACTTGGCGAGACGGAGCGTGGCGCTGGCAAATTTGGCAGTACAGGTTAGAGTAGTAATGATATAATTTACCAGACGTGAAAAAAATAAAACTTTCATACAATAAATGGCTACTAATTGGTTTACTGAGCATGTTGTTGGCCGCGCCCAATGCAACGGTGATTCGTCATACTGTGGGGTCAATAGATCCGACATTCTTTAACGTTATTAAATACGGACTATTGGCTGCTGGGTTGTTGCCATACGTGCTGATCAGGCGAAAAACATTCACAAAGCTATCACTGAAGTACGCGGTGATAGCCGGTGCTTCGATGGCTGCCGCTATCACTTCTTTTGTATGGGCGGTTTATCATAGCCAGGCAAGTCACGTGGTGATTATAACTTTACTAACGCCGATCATCTTGATTCTGTATTCGATCCGTCTGAACAAAGAACGAGTTACTAAGAGATCAATCGCTGGCATTAGCTTAGCTGCTGCAGGCGCTTTTATGATTGTAGCTCTTCCAATAGCCCTGCAGAATCGGGCGGACTTTCAATTTTATGGTCTTGCGACTGCGTTGGCATTGGTAAATTGTTTGACGTTTCCATTGGCAACTATCTATGCCAAGAAGGCTAATGACGCAGGCATTTCTTTACTTTCTGTTTCTGGTATCACAACCTTCATTGCCTTTGCGGTGTCGCTTGTAGTCCTCTTGGTGCGCGGAGGTACCGTGGAGGTGCCAACAACACTTTCTCTTGAAGTGATTGCTGGGATAGCTTACAGTGCTCTTGGCGTAGCTCTGAGCGCACGCATATTGGGAGTTGCCAGCTATGAACACATTGGTGCCACGGCGATAGGTGCTCTGTTCTATCTTGAGATGCTCATAGCTATTATCATCCCAGTACTATTTTTACATGAGAAGATATCGGTTGAGTTGATCGTGGGCGGTGTTTTGATTCTACTGGGTATCTATGTAGTGGAACATCGATCTGCGCTGCATCATCGACATTTTAATTTCTCGCGACACCACTAGGCAATCTTTGCTATCATGAGCATATGGTAAAAGCGATAGTTTTTGATTGTTTCGGAGTGCTCACTGAAGACGGCTGGCTGGCCTTTGTGCACCAGTGGGTTACGCCAGACACGCTAGACGCAGCTAATTATCTCAACCATCAGCTAGATGTTGCAATGATTGCCTACCCTGACTTTTTAGACCAGATAGCTGTTTTGACGGGCGCTTCTAAAGACGAAGTAAATAAAATGATTCGCAGGTATCATCACAGAAATGCAGCGCTTCTTACGTATATCACTCAGCTGAAAAAACACTATAAAATTGGCCTACTTTCTAACATAGGCGGTAACTATTTAGCCGAATTCTTAACTAAGGAAGATCTGACACTTTTTGATGCCATGTCACTTTCGTGTGAGACTGGCTTTTTAAAACCAAACTCCGAGGCGTATCAAGATATCTGCACAAAACTAGATACGTTACCCGAAGAAGCGATTTTTATAGATGACAGAGAGGGTTACTGCGAGGGCGCGCGGACGGTTGGTTTGCAGGCGGTTCACTATACCGGGGTGTCAGCATTAAGACGTGAACTTGCCAAGCTTCATATAGGCTAGCACTTAGAGTGAGCTCCTCTGTTGAGAACCTTCATTCTATCTTGCGCAAAGAGAAGCGTAAGAGGTATACTATAGGGTAAGTCTAATGAGGACGAAATACACTATTCATATGGAAAAAACACCGAGCAAAGTCAGTCGTAGAACTCCTGTGATTTCGATGGTTGGGAGCGTTATTATTGCTCTGCTTATAGCGGTGCTTCTTTTTTGGCTTTTTCGTTATTTGGGTAATCTAACGCAACCGACTGATAATACTGGAACACCTCAACAAGCGCAGCTTGATGCTATTCAATCTGAACTCAACAACCTTAAACTACGCGTTACACAAGCAACTTCAGCAAATGACACTACACCGAATAGTTCACTTCAGGGATCCTCAGAAACATCTGCATCCCAAGGCGCTCCTAGCGTTCAGGGTCCAGTTGGCCCACAGGGTCCTCCTGGACCCAGCGGTACGGCTAGTTGCCCCAATGGCCCGTGTGCCTCGTTGCAGTCTACGACTCCAGGGGTGCAGGAAACTGGAAATTTTAACATTAGTGGTGGAGCCGTCTTTGGCGGCGATATCTCTGCTGGAGATATTACTGCCAGTGGTACCATTAGTGGTGATGGTTCTGGTCTCACGAACGTTGATGCCGCCACCCTGGGTGGCTACAGTGTCGGTAATAATGCGAACCAGATACCCCTCAACAATGGTACGCTCAATACCGACTTAAATGCCGATCTGCTCGATGGACAGCATGGATCCTTCTACCAAAATGCCGACAATCTCACTGCTGGTACCCTCGGTGATGCCCGTCTCTCAGCCAACGTCGTCCTGCAAAATGCTGCCAATGTCTTTACTGCCCCTACCAATACCTTCCAGGGCATAGCTGCTACTAACCTCCTGCAAGGTGGCAACCAAGTTTGTGACATCTCCAACAACTGTAACTATGCCCCAGGCTCTGGTAGTGGTAACTACATTCAAAATGGTACCTCTGCTCAGACAGCCAATTTTAATATTACGGGTAACGGTTACTTTGGTGGTAATGTGGGGATCGGGACAACGAATCCTTTAAATCCACTACAGATATTGAGTAATGGCGGTGCGGATGTCAGTATTGGTAATATTGCATCGTCGTATGGGGCGATCGGATTTTCTGATGCAGCTCTTTCAACATCTAACTATGCGCTGGCGGGTAATGGAGCTGGAGAAACAATTTTACAAGGTGGGACTGGCGGTATTGGGTTTAGGAATGGTGCAGGCGATCTCATGCGGCTTACGCAGTCAGGTAGGCTTGGCATAGGGGTAGCGGCACCAAACAGTCCACTTGACGTCTTGGGTGGTGCAAATAATGGATATGTTGCTCGTCTCCAAAACCCCACACTAGGTGGCTATGGTTTGTTGATACAGACGAGCAGAAATAACTCTTCGGATGTAGGTTTAGCTATTAACGATCTGTTCTCAGTTACTACTGATGGTAGGGTGAACGCTACTAACCTTATTGCCACCAATACAATTACTGGTGCAAGCTTATTACAGGGTGGCAACCAGGTCTGCGATATCTCCAACAACTGTAACTATGCCCCAGGCTCTGGTTCAGCTAACTACATCCAAAATGGCACAAGCTTACAGACAGCCAATTTTAACATTACGGGTAACGGTTACTTTGGTGGGAACGTTGGAATAGGGACAACAACACCGAACTATAAGCTAGAAGTAGGAGGCTCAGCACTATTTTCTACTATCTCAGGCTCTACGGTTGTTCACCTCAATGCAAGAAGTTCTGCGAATCAGTCGACCTTGCGATTCCAGGAGGACGGCACGCGTGCAGCAGATATTACTTTTGGTAATTCAACTCACGCATCACTCGCCAATCAACTTAGGATCGTAAACGCTACCTCTACGGGGTCTTTGGTCCTTGGTACTAACGATTCGAGTAGGCTCACGATTCTTAGTGATGGTAATACTGGCGTTGGCACGACAACGCCTGGCGCTCGTTTAGAGGTTGTAGCATCTAACGATCGAGCCGCGATATTTAACTCAGGGATCATGAGCGGAAATGGAAACATCGTTGATATACAAGGCAGCCTAACGCGCAGCAGCACTGCCTCTACATATGGAGCTGCGCTCAACATAGGGGCTACAATTAGCCCGACGAGCGGCACCAGTAACCTGAGCTTTATAGATATAAATGGGACGATTAATCAAACAGCCACAGGTATTACTCGTGGGCTTTACGTACGACCAACAATAACTGCAGCACCTAACTTCCGTGGTGTAGAAATCGCCAACAATACTGGCTTTGGTTTGTATCAGAGTGGGGCAAACGCTTTGAACTACTTTGCAGGCAATGTGGGGATAGGGATGAGCAACCCTTCAGCAAAGCTTAACGTATTAGGAGATACCCAATTCTATGCTTTTGGCGCTACGGCTATGGGCGGCTTAACAAACTGGCTCAGGAGCGATCAAGGTACTGTTACAGTGGTTGTGGGTATGAATGGTTCAACCAATGGACTTGGTGCCAATGTATCGAGCGGTAATATCCGTTTCAGTGGCCGCGACGTAGCCTCGGGCGACTTTGGCTATTATCCCACCGGTGGTGGAGCTGGCAACTATGGGACGTTCCGTTTTTCTAATAGTGGTAATGCGATCGCGACAACTCCCAATGCAAAGATTGGTGTAGGACAACTGTATTCGGCGGGAAGTGTTGCTATTGGTACAACATCCCCAAGCTACCTCTTGGACGTCCAAGGTGGCACCGGCATTGTCGGCCAGTTCTCTGGACGCGTGATTGGTGGCGATGCAGCAAATGCCAATGAATTCGTAACACTCGGGCAACTTAATGGTGCAGCTGGTAATTACATCCAAAATGGCACCTCTGCTCAAACAGCCAACTTTAATATCACAGGAAATGGTATTTTTGGCGGTAATGTGGGCATTGGCGCTACTCCTGTATCTAAGTTAACGGTTGGGGAGTACACCGATACAGCTCAGTCGCTAACCTTTGGCGATGATAGTAGCGCTCAGTATTACGGTATTTCAGCCTTTGATAATAAATTGAAGTTTGCGAGCCCTGGTGGCTTCCGGTTTGTGACTAATAGTAATACTACGCCGCAAGATGCTTTAACTATTTATGAAAGTGGTGGAGTATTCGGTGTTGGTATTAATAATGCTGTTGCTCCAAATATGCTGTCAGTCAACAGCCTTAGTACTGCTAATACTACGGCGCAGGTAGCTATTGGTACCAACGGAACGGGGAATAAGGGCTTGGTTATCCAGGGCACTTCTGGCCAATCCGCCAATCTGCAAGAATGGCAGGATAGCACTGGCTCAAGTGTTGCTGCCGTAACCTCGGGAGGCACCATAATTAGTACTGATATGCGGACGGGTGGTATTGTTGATACTACGCAGGCTGGTCCTTATCTTACCTTCGGCTCAGATGCTCTGACACTTATAACGCGTCAGGCAGCCAATACTGGTTTAGCAATTCGCGGAGCTTCAGGTCAGGTCGCAAGTCTCTTACTCCTGCAAGACGCTTCTGGTGTGGCGCTGGCGCAAATTGATGCCAGTGGCAACTTAAGTGTCAAATCAGCAATGGTTGAGGGTGATTTATCGGTAACTGGCTCTATCACCACAGGAAACATTACTGTCAACGGGCATATCATCACCGGCAACACCTCTGGTTCCACTACCGCTGCAGCTGGATCAGACTCTGGCTTAGGTGCTAGTGTCTCAATAAATGGTAACGATACGTCCGGAACTATTACTATTACGACTGGTACTGGAGTGAGCGCTGGGCAGCTGGCAACCGTTACTTTCGCTAACGCGTATGGTACTAACCCTAGTGTAGTGATTACACCCAAGGATATTCCTGGTGGCGCTATTTTTCCGCAATATCATTACACCAGCACTACTGGTGGCTTTGAGCTAAAATCCTTTAACGCGCTCACCGATAGCGTTACCTACACATTCAGCTACTTCACTGCCCAGTAAACGGCTCTGATCTTGATGCAAATCTGTAGTATAGCCACCTCAACAGTTCAGACTATAGGTTGGCTTGTGGTCTACTAGCAGATCAGATATAATAAAGCTTAAGATTAAAGCTTAATGGAGGGATATTTTTATGGATCAGTTTCGAGCAAAGCCAGCCGTGCATAAACAGGCTACACCTACTTCACAACCTGTATCGGCACCGAGTGCACCGCGCCGAAACAGAGGCTTGATTATCAAGGGTCTTCTGATAGTGGTGATTATTGGGGTGCTTGTAGCGGGCGGTGTGATGGCATGGCGAATGAAGCACGGTACGACACCTCTAATTGGTGTAAATCAAGATCAATATCAGGCGCTCTTTCTAACAAATGGTCAGGTGTACTTCGGTAAGTTGAACAGTGCTGGATCACAAACCATTAAGATTTCTGATATCTATTATCTGCAGGTACAAGAGAAAGTACAGCCTGCTGAAGGTGAACAAAAAGAGGGTGATACATCTCTAGTAAAATTGGGCGAAGAATTACATGGTCCGGAAGATCAAATGTTTATTGAACGACATCAGGTCATATTCTGGGAGAATCTGAAGGCTGATGGTAAAGTAGCTCAGGCTATTGCTGAACACCAAAAGAAATAACTTCTAATATTCATAAATTAATAACCTCCCAATAAGGGAGGTTATTAATTTTTAACGTAAACTATTGAGATAAAGGTATGTAGTTTTTTACAACAAAACATTAAATTTTTATTAAATATTTGCAGTTTTTATAACAGATAGGAATGACACTATACGGCTCAAAAACTGTCTTTACTTGGGTTGACTCAGGCAACTAGGAGCGTTATACCAGGTAGTAAGAACATTAACTAAATATGAAACATGAGGTAGGTAGTGGCATGGATAGATTTAGGTAATCCATTTGGCCCTGTTGTCTTGGGTCAGGACGCTTATGTTGTGGCTGAGAGTAGTGGCTTCGCTGACGTGAGTAGAGAGGCAGACCCAGAGGGATATAGAGCATGGGTTGAGGAGACGAGTAACGGTACAGTAGCTGAGCATCTTGCAAAGATATCCGTGGGCCAAGAGACGAAACCATCGACGGGTCGTTGTAGTCATGCGGTTTTGCGTGCTAGCGGCATAGCCTACGCTGCCTAGTAGACTTTGCTATACTAAGCCCATGCCAGAATTACCCGAGGTAGAGACAGTCCGTCGTGGGCTACAAGATTTGCTCGTGGGACATGTAGTCACCGCAGTAGCCTTTGATACACCAAAGGGTTTTCCTAACGCTTCGGCTGATGTCAAAGCTTTTTTGGTAGGTGCCAAGATATTATCGGTTCGTCGTAGAGCAAAAGTACTCATGATTGATCTTTCAACCGAGTATAGTTTAGTAATTCATCTTAAAATGACAGGCCAACTTGTGTATCGAGGAGAGTTAGCATTTGGAGCTGGGCACCCAACTGCCTCGTTGGTCGGTAAGTTACCCGATAAGTCTACCCGAGTCACGCTAGATTTAGATAAAGGTGCACACTTCTTTTTTAATGACCAACGTAAGTTTGGCTGGATGCGTCTGATGCCAACTGTAGAAATACCGAATATTGATTTTATGAAGAAGGTTGGTCCTGAGCCACTAGAAAAAAGCTTTACGAGCACCATATTTATTCAGCGGTTACAGCGCCGCAAAAAGAGTACCATTAAAGCCGCACTGCTTGATCAAACGGTTCTGGCGGGTGTCGGTAATATTTATGCAGATGAATCGCTGTGGGGTGCTAAAATTCACCCCGCTACTCGAGTGGAGCTGGTGCCACAAAATAAATTAAAAAAGTTATTCAGTGAGCTACAAGAAATTTTACTGCTAGCAATTGAAAAAGGTGGCTCGACCGATAAAAACTATGTAAACGCTGAGGGTAAAAGTGGTAGTTATCTTACTTTTGCCCGAGTGTTTCGTAAAGAGGGCACGCCTTGCCCGCGACATCCGGATACATTAATAGAAAAAATTCGGGTGGCTGGCCGCGGAACGCACATCTGCCCCAAATGCCAGAAGCTATAGACCCGAGAAACTGGTATACTAAGTGGCAAGAGGAATAAAGGTGCATGAGCGAATTACCCCGCCGAATTAAACAAGCAGTTAAGCAGCCATGGCGTTTAGCCGTACCACTCAAGCGATTAGTAATCGTGGTACTTTTTTTGATTGTCGCAGTAATCATTTATGCCTGGGCTTTTGATAACGTTTGGAGGCGGCAAGATATCGCCGTCACATTAGTTGCGCTCTGGCTGGTGACGGCCTACTTTTTACTGCCTCGGGCACATCGGTTCTTAACAGGTATTTATGTACCCAATTACTTTATCGGTAGAGCCAGAACGTCCGACGGCTTGCTGGCTGATCCGGTTAATATGGCTATCCGAGGTTCAGAAGAAAAACTTACACATGCTATGGCGAAGGCTGGCTGGTCAACGGCTGACCCTATTACCATCAGAAGTGCTCTACGGATTGTTTTTGATACTCTGCGGCGCAGTAGCTACACGAACGCACCAGTTAGTGACTTGTACGTTTTTGGCGCTAAGCAAGAGCTAGCTTATCAAAAAGAGGTAGACGGCAACCCAGCGAAGCGTCATCATGTCAGATTTTGGCGTGTGCCAAAAGGAATGTATCTACCTGGTGGGCACAGGGCTGACTGGGTCGCAGCAGCTAGCTATGACGACGCGGTGGGTGTTTCTTTATTCACGCTGCAAATTACGCACAGTATTGATGGAGATGTCGATGCCGAGCGTGACTTTGTAGCGCAGACTATAAAGGACGCTGAGCACGCACAGGTAGTGGAGAAGATTGAACATTTCTTTCCTGGTTATCATCATAGAAATGGTGGCGGTAGTAAATTCTTTACAGACGGCTCTATGGTAATCGTGGAGCTAAAATAGGCATGGTAATCACGCTTTCGGGCAAGAATAGCTTTTTACGAGGTCAAAAACTCGCAGAACTGAAACAGTCATTTGTACAAGAACATGGAGAGAGTGGAGTTGAGACAATTCAGGCCGAAGGCTTAACGACCCAGGAACTTAAGGGGCTGGTAGCTGGGGTTTCCTTGTTTGCCGAACATCGCTTTATTGTACTCAAAGAGGTCAGCGGTAATAAAGCAATTACCGAAGCGCTGGGCTCGATTCTAGACAGTGTACCCGATACGACTACGTTAGTTTTACTCGAAGCTGTGTTCGACAAGCGTACCCAATTTTATAAAGTATTACAAAAGCAGTCCGAACTTCTCATATGTGACGAGCCTTCCGACCAGGAGTTGCTCGCATGGATTCCACAATTTGCACAAAGTTTGGGTGGCAAAGTACAAAATTCAGGAGCACGTCAACTCTTAGAGTATGTGGGGCCCGACCAGGAGCGATTAGCGCACGAACTCGAGAAGCTCGTAAGCTACAGTCCTGAAATAGATAAGCAGTCAATTGAGCTACTCGTGGAAAAGCGCCCCCAAGAAAGCGTCTTTTTACTACTAGATGCAGTGATTGCAGGCAAGACCCACGAGGCACTGAACCTCCTGGCTAGGCTAGAACAGGCTTATGAAGACCCTTATCAAATAGCCAATATGCTCACCTGGCAGATGCAAGTTGTGGCAGTTTTGGTGGTGGCACCCGATGTGTCAGAAAGCGAGCTTGCTAAACAGACCAAGCTTAATCCATACGTGCTTAAGAAGAGTCGGCGATTTACTGACCAACTCTCAAAATCAGCGTTTTATGAGTTGATAGATCAGGTTGCTCGCCTAGATATCATGCTCAAAACAACTGCCACGAACCCTTGGAGGGTTTTAGAGCAGACAATCTTTTCAATCTAGAAGATATAAAAACTGGTCCGTGAAGACCAGTTTTTGAAAATGTACTTGCGTACAAAAAGGAGTTACTTTTTTGCGACAGCTTTTTTGACTGGAGTTTTCTTCGCAGCTGGCTTCTTTGCTGGGACTTTCTTAGCTACTGCTTTGGTAGTTGCTTTAGCAGCTGGCTTCTCGACAATCTTTTTGGCAGTAGTAGCTGGCTTGGCGCCGAGTGTCTTAAGCTGTGCATTCAGGCTACTGAGCTTGCGAGCAGCAGTATTCTTCTTCAAAACGTTCTTTTTTACCGCAAGATCAACCTTACTCTGAACTTTCTTCAGTTCCTGAGCTGCTTTTTTAGCATCTTTAGCTGCAATCGCAGTACTAAAAGACTTAAGCTCCGCGCGTAGACTTCGTTTAGTGGTAACGTTACGTGCATGGCGTTTTGTAGTTTGGCGCATGCGTTTCGCGGCGGATTTAATAATTGGCATAGATGTTCTTTCTCCTGATTTTAGTCGTTAATAACAGTCTAGGGGACAAGTATACCGTAAACTGGGGTGAAGGTAAAGCCCCTTATCTGTTGTAAGTGCTTCCCGTATCCTTTAAGTTTCCACCTAGCGGGCTCTTGACAGTTTAGTGTATCTGATGATACTGTTTATGTATTACATTATTCTAAATAAAACAAAAATACTATGGATCAAAACCCGCAAGATCAAACACCAGTAACAGATGAGCAAACCAGTCCGGTTTCATCAAATGTGAAGCAACAGATTGCCGAGAGTATCAAGGGCGGTAAAAACATCCTAGTTACCGTAGATTCTAATCCAACAGTTGATGAGCTTGCCGCAGCACTTGGACTTACATTTTTACTTAGCAAGCTCGATAAGCACGCCTCGGCGGTCTTCAGTGGTGAGATTCCTCCTGCGATGGAATTCTTGGACCCCGATGCGACATTTGAGAGCTCCGTTGATTCGCTCCGTGATTTCATTATTGCGCTGGACCGCGAAAAAGCTGATAAACTGCGTTACAAAGTAGAAGATGAAGTGGTAAAAATCTTTATTACGCCATATAGGACAGTGTTAAAGAAAGATGATTTCCAGTTCAGCCAGGGTGACTTCAATGTTGATGTAGTGGTTGCGTTAGGTGTAGAAAAACGAGACAACTTAGACAAAGCAATTATTGCGCACGGTAGAATTTTGCACGATGCTACAGTTATTACCATCAATATTGGTGATATCAGTAGTGGTTTGGGTGCACTTGATTGGAATGATCCTAATGCGAGCTCAATTTCGGAAATGCTCATGAGTATAAGCGAATCTTTTGGTAGCGGATTGCTGGATGAGCAGATCAGCACCGCCTTTTTAACGGGTATCGTGGCAGCAACCAACCGTTTTAGTAATGAAAAAACCAGTCCAAAGGTGATGACGATGGCTGCACAGCTTATGGCAGCTGGTGCTAACCAGCAGCTTATTGCAACGAATTTACGGCGTGAGGGAATGATTAGCGAGCAGGTTCGTCAAGACAATCATGCTCACAAAGACGATGGCGAGATGCTTGTAGAACACGAGCAAGAGAAACCCAAGCAAGACACCCCTCAAAATAAACCACAACCGAGTCAAAATAGTGGACCTGCCAGAAAAGATAATAATACTAGCAACAAAAAGCCTCCAAAGAATGACGGTGGACAGAAGCAGGGCCAGAATCAGAATGCAAGTCAGAACCGAAACCAGAGTCAGAGTCAGCCACCTCAGAAACCCCAGAGTAATATTTCTCGAGTTCATCTGCAGAGCGCAGAACCGTCTCAGAGTGCAGACAGTGCGGGCGAGTTGAAGAAGACCCTCGACTTAGCTAACCAAAAAGTTGAAGCTGTGCCGCCACAGGCACCACAAGCTCCTTTATCGGTTGATGCACCACTTCATTCAATTACAGATGTTAAGTCAGAGGATGGGCCCGTGACTCGTGTAATTTCGGCACCAGCCCCACAGTTAGCTCCAACCAAAGCAGACGACCGCCCAACTTTTGGAGGGACACTCAATGCAACAACGGCCCAAGCAGCACAAAATGAAGTTGCACAAACCTTCCAAGAGGGTACAACCAACAACGCAACGTTAGAGCACATGACGAGCGAATCTTCTAATGACGAAGCTGTAGCCGCAGCACGAAGAGCCGTAGAAGACGCTACCTCCCTTGAGCCATTTAATCCTGCGGGTCAGCCTCGAGAAGACATAGCCGCACAATCCTTGCCGTTACCAAGCTTAGGTGCGGTACCAGCTCCTCAGCCAAATGAGATTGAGTCTGTTGTGGCTGTGCCAGAGGTTTCACAGGTGCCCGAGCTGCCACCTTTGCCTCAGAGCGGTGGGTTCTCAACCGAGGCTGTGCCGATGCCACAAGCGGTGAATCAGCCAGAGCCATTCCCAGCTCCAGCTACACCACAAGTAGAATCACCAGGTGTTGTGGAGCCGATACCACTTGCAGCTCCTTCGGCAATGGATGCTTCACCAGTCGGTGGCATACCGCCTTTGCCCCCAATGCCACCAATGCCTGTATCAACCGGTGATTTACCGCCTTTACCACCAATGCCAGGTCAGACAAATGATCCCGCGGCTAGCTTTCAACCTCAAGTGAGCCCAGACTTTATGCAAAACCAACCTCGAAGCCAGAACTACTTGACCGAACAAGGAGAAGCGATTGCAGCACAACAAGCTGAAAAAACTGCTACCCGCCAGGCTAAGATTGATGAAAGAACTGAACAGTACGACGCAGCCGTAGAGAAGAACCAAGAGCTCAAGGCTCAGGCAGCCGATCCGAACGATCATGCAACCTTCCCATTACCTCCGCAGTACTAGTCTTTAAAGTAGTGGAAATGGTCTTGCATGTGCTCAGTTGTCCCGATGCTCTCTTGCAAGGCAAGAACTTGCTTCATATCTTCTCGTTGAGAGTGGTGGGCACGCATAATTTCGAGTTTATGACTAATAACGTCACGATTGTCGACAATCTCATCTATTTCTGCAGCTACTTTACCTGCAGGCATGTAGAGCCAGTTGATATTGGCTTGGGGTACCGAGACCTTCGGCAGGCAGAAATACTTTAGTACTCCCAGCGTAATATTGGGCTTGGCTTGTTCGCGCAGTGTCAAATAGACGAAGGTGGTGATACAGCTGACTGCAATATGGTCAAGGTGACCCGATATGCCTCCGCTGTCGAACGTCATAAAATCAACCGTAATAGGCTCGTGGTAGTGTCCGAGCGTTATTTCAATATATGTGAGTATTTTCTGGGCAATTTCAAGGTATAGGTCATTATCAAGTCCACCGTCGGGGTAGTGCAGGGCGTGGCCGGATTTCACACCGATGAGCTTACCGCTATTTGCCCATTCTTTGAGTCGCACCTCTCCGAGATTCGTCACATTGTCGGGGTTGCGACCTGCCTCGCCGTCGGTCACAAGTATTAAGTGCACATCTGCACCAGCCTGAGTGGCTTTATAAAGAGTAGCGGAGGGGCCAAAGCCTTCGTCATCTGGGTGAGCAAAAATACCAAACAATACTTTCTTCATAGCTCTAGTATACTAAATATCAATGAAAGATATTATTCTGATTGATAAACCTGCCGGTTGGACTAGTTTTGATGTGGTAGCTAAGATCCGCGGGAAGATTCGAGCCCAGTATACCGAGCGTGGGGAGAAGCCCACGAAGAAACAGTTGCGCGTGGGACATGCTGGTACGCTGGATCCTTTTGCAACAGGCCTGTTGATCATTCTACTCGGCGAAGGTTGCAAGAAAGCTGGTGAATTCTTGAAACTCGACAAAACCTATGAATTTACCGCCAAACTAGGAGAGATGAGTACTACTGGTGACACTGAAGGAGGAATTGAGGTAGTATCTGACACCAAACCAGATGAAAAAGCCGTCCTGGGGGCTCTAGACCAGTTCAGGGGGCAAATTACACAGGTACCTCCGGCATTCTCGGCTGTTAAGATTGGCGGTAAACGGGCATACAAGCTTGCTCGAGAGGGTAAAACGTTTGAAATACCTTCTCGTCAGGTACAGATAGCCCGCCTTGAGCTTGCTTCGTACGAATATCCGTACCTTAAATGCGTCTGCGATGTAAGCAGTGGAACCTACATCCGCACCTTGGTGGAAGATATTGGCAAAACTCTCAAAACTGGCGCCTACTGCACAGAACTCCGCCGCACCAGAATAGGTGACTACCAGATTAAATATGCAAAGAATATAGAGGATATTATAAAAAGCACTTGATTAGTGGCGGGAGATACGGCGGCGGTGTATCAGGTAGAGACCAGAGCCAATAATTGTTATGAAGGAGGCCGCTGTAAGCGGTAGCAGGTTGGTGCCAGTATTGGCCAAGCTACTACTGGCACTGGCTAGATTCACGGTTACGGTGCTAGTAGTACACAGCTGGGAGTTTGCAGTTGAGCAGATTGAATAGGTAAATGAATCCTGAATAGCACTTTGAGCTGAAGCAGGCTTGAAAAGTAAGCTATCGAATGACGCGAGTAAATTAAAACCAAGATTAGCCTGCTTATTTGGGGTATAGGTTATTTCACCGGTGGTTTGGTTGACCACTACAGTACCTTTTTGCGGCTGGGTAGTGATGGTAACACTTGTGGGATCGACACTTTCATAGGTATCAGTATGGTTACTTGGAGCGTTGTAGGTTACGGAGCCTTTAGTCGCATCTAGAGTAATGGAAGAATCTATAATACTTGGAGCTATCGTGAGAGGTTGCCAGTCTTGGGACATCAGAGAGGAGATTTGCTGAGTATTAGTCAGTTGTTCCAACTCTGTACCGTCGATATTAATTGTATGGATTTGGCTTAAGCCTGTAACGTTTGATCTAAAAACGGCTTTCGCTCCATCTGGAGAAAAAGCTGGTCCAGATGTGTTGGATGCGGCTGTCCCAGGAATCGGAGATTGGTTAGCACCATTAGTATCCATAAGATACAGCTCATATGTACCGCTACGATTAGAGACAAACAGTATCCTTAATCCGTTTGGAGAGAAGCTTGCATTTTGATCATTTCCAGTGCTAAATGTGAGTCTTTGAAGTTCGGTTCCATTGATATTGATACTGAAGAGTTCTACACCAAATCCTGATACTGTTTGGTGATAAACAATCGTTGTCCCGTCAGGTGAAAACACAGGGTAATTGCAGCTCGCACCTGAACCATTAGTGACTTGCTCTATATTAGTTCCATCAGAGTTCATCACAAAAACTTCTTGTATTGCCCCGCCCGCCCTGTTGCTTTTAAACACAATTCGAGAACCGTCCGGATGCCAGCTTGGGTGCGCTTCGGTATAAGCGTTGTTACTTATATTAATCGCATTACTGCCATCTGCATTCATAATGTATATTTGATTATTGAGCCGATAAGCGATCTTCGTACCGTCCGGAGAGTATCTTGCCTCTTGTATCGCTTCAGAAGATACCAACTTGATATCCTCTCCGTTACTCCTCATTGTATAAATACCGTTGGGGTTTGCAGCGAGGTCTTGATACATAATTCTCCCGTTTAAACCTTGGAACGAGGCATAAGTTTGAGATGGAATAAGAGCCACCAGCAAAGCCAGAACAGATGTGGTGGCTGCTAACTTTTTGAACGTTTGTTTCATTTATAACCTTACAGATTGATAGATCTATTTTAACATGGTTATGCTCGTATACAAGTAAGTCATAACGACCGATTAGCTCCAGCTATGCAAGGTGGGGTGTTGGTACGCTCGTGGAGCTGTCTTTGTTGAAGAAAGCAAAAGAGGTGCTTATTGCACCGAGTTTCATCGTACTAGAATAGGCGACTACCAGATTGATAATGCACAGAACATAGTCGATATTACACGATAGTTCCTAGTTCCTAGTAAATTAGGAACCTTTATGATATACTCACTACGTGAAAACATCAGAAAAAATTATCCGATATATTAAAAAACACCAACAGGTTACAGGTGTTGAATTGGCAGATTATCTTGATATTGGTGATCGAGCGGTACGTAAACAGCTGAAAACATTGCTTGATGGGGGAAAAATTCACAAGATTGGTAAGCCACCCAGGGTATACTATTATTTCAATACACAAGAAGTGTCAGAAGAACCTGTTGCTATACAACTTGATCCAGACACTCGGGATCTTATTGAAGAGAATTTCTATCATGTTACTCCAGTAGGGAACATACTTGAAGGGGTGGCAGGGTTTGTGGCTTGGTGTACCGCCAGGAATACCGATCCAGCTCATATGGCGGCCCAGTATTGGCAGGTGTATGAAAAATATGATAAGTATCGTATCGATGGACTGGTTGACGGTACCAAAAAGCTACAGACTACCTTTGACAAGACGATGCTTGACGAACTTTTTTACATTGATTTTTATAGTGTGGAGATATTTGGTAAAACTAAACTAGGTCAAATGCTTCTTTTCGCAAAGCAGAGTCAAGACAGATCACTGATTAACCAGGTTGCAGACATTGTTGCACCTCGAGTACGAAAAGTGATAAAAGACTATAAAATTGAGGCAGTTGGCTTTATACCACCAACCGTGAAGCGTGAACTGCAATTTATGAAACAGATTGAGAAGAGACTGCAGCTAGAATTGCCGGTAATTCCAATTTTAAAGATCAAGACCCCGGTAGTTGTCCCACAAAAAACACTTTCAAAACTTCAAGACAGGGTGATGAATGCTCAGAATACTATCAAAGTGGGTGGTCATACACCATATAAAAATATATTGCTGATAGACGACGCAGTTGGATCAGGAGCTACTTTGCAAGAAACTGCTCGTAAATTGCGCCAGAAAGGACTTGCAGAAGGCAGCATCATAGGACTTGCAATTACTGGCAGTATCAAGGGATTCGATGTAATTAGTGAGGTATAGCCTCCGCCGCACTAGAGTAGATGAGTACTTAATTGCGAGTACCTGGACCATTGACGAGATACCTAAATAAACATATAGTTTACTCAGCTTTCGGGGGATCCTGAAGGTGTACCTATCAATCAAGGAGGTCCACCATGGCGGTGGAGCAGTATATGCGAGAAGGTTCACTGCTCGTCAGTGACGAACGCCTCACGGAGCGTAAAGCTCGCCAGCAGCTGCTGAGTGAGACGGGGTTCGAACAGGTGCTCTCCTACGAGGAGACCCAGGTCCATCGGCTTGAGATGGCCAAGCTGGTCTTCACTGAGTTGACGGGGAAAGAGCTGACCATGTGGCGTCGGTTTCTGCCGACTACGGTCTCCACTGAACAATATCGTTTCGATCAGCCGCCAACCGAAGTACTCGAGGTCATCAAGGCGGCTCAAGCGATGCAGTGTTTTGATCGGATCGAAATCTGGACACCAGAAGGTAACAACGTACGTGGGGCCATTGCTCGTGTGATCAAACGAGGGGTCAACCGTGTTACCAACTTTCTGGCTGAGATCGATCCGATGGCGGTTGGAGTAATCAATGGCGCCGACAACGCTCCGTGCTACTACCCGATTGTGCGTTGGGGCGAGAGTCTCTTGCCCGTCAAGCGAATAAAGGCCCATGTTAGACATACCCGCTTAGGTGTGCGTACCGTCGCCACACTGTTGGCCATGGTCATCCTGGCTGCGCTCGGTGGAGCAGTTTTCGGCATCGCTGCGATGGCCGCCGCTTTCGGCTGGTGGCTACTCCTCTGTGCGGCTGTGGTGGTTATTGTTGTCGCGTGGTTGGGGCGCGGCGTTTACCTCTTGTGGTGACCTAGTTCAGCCGACTTTCCTTAACGGACTACATAGCCTCATCCTGATGTATCAGGATGGTCCGTGCCCTGCTGCACATATATTTGTGCGCGGGGTGTAGGCGTCCTACTTGCGTAGCAACTGATGAGACCTAGGAAGTTTAGGTCGAATAGGACAAAAGATGAGTACGTGTGAGCTCTACCCACACGATTTACTTTGAGAACTTCTCGGCAGTGGTGTTCTCTTGGGATTGGTACTTTATTGTACCGACCCCTGCCACACTAAAACAGGCAACTACAGTATTGAAAATGCCCTGAATATTGACAATATAGCCTAGAGTATGCTATAATAAAATAATAGATATGGTTCAATATGATTGAAAACGATAGCTGATGAAGAACTATGAAACAAACACCAAGTTAAAGAATCCAGGTATTCCTAAAAGCCGCGAGATCTTTGTAGGCGATATTAACGACGCTGTCATCAAAGTACAGCAGGTTACTGGCTTTGAGGTTACACCTGAATGGTGGATGAGTGAAGTTGGTAATGAGGGTGCGACCGAAGACATACTCGACCGCTTCGACAGAGCATTTGAGCAGTTTATTCACCTACAAATGAGTACAGCTGAATCTAGCGAGGTTGAGAATGCGACGATTTCCGAAGCTGATAAGCAGTTAGACGAGTTTGATCAGGCAATGCCAAAAACAGAAGCAGATGTTCAGCTTCGAGAGGAGTTCCTTGAGGAGCTCGCAGAACATCTGAAGGAGAAATATTGCTCAGAGAAGCCAGAAGTAGTAGGTACCGACCCCAGAGACCAGATACTTCTATCAGGATCCGTAGAGTACTTAGCGGCGGAGCAGGCACGTAAAGAGCTTGAAGACCCGGTAACGCGAATCGTGGAGCTTCACTACTCGAGCGAAGGTCGAGAGATTACGCTTCTTGGCACGAACCACACTTTTGACCCTGATGACCCAGGGATCGCTTATTTAGACAGTTTTGTGAGAGAAAAGGCGAGTAACCCGCGAACGGTATTTATTCTCGAGGGTCAGTACAGTAAAACCGAAGCGCCAATGACCAATCCAGTTGATGCGGTGATAACTGGCGGCGAATTTAACTACACGGCTTCTTTGGCTAATCAACTTGGTGTTGAATATATTCCAGCTGAACCTGATCCCAGGACTAATGCTGAACAGATCTTAGTGGAAAACCCAGAGATTACTCGTGAAGAAGTAGCTTTGCACTACACGGTGAAAACATTGTCAGCATTATTCAAAGATCAGGATGAACAGCCTCTAGCTGATATTTCTCCGTATGTTTATTGCAGCGCAGGTATTGGCGGTACCACAGAAGACGGAGGAGTAGTTGAAAAAAGTTTCAGTAGGACCGACATTCTAGAAATTAGCGATGATCTGCGGGGTAAGATTAATCTTGCTATGCCACAGCTTATCGAACAGCTCAACGAAGTATTTATTAAAGTTGTACCTGGGGAGACCTTACTGGAATTAATAGATGATGACGTCGTGAAACTAGTGTATAACCTTAATAGTCAACCGGTGCTTTGGGATCCTGCACCCGAACTCTCAAATCGTGAACCAACTGTCATAACGAAAATATCACAACTAGATATGCTTATGAGAGACCGTCACACGTTTAGTCTTATGCAGCAAGCACTGGATGAGGGTAAGGAGCCCGTAGTGGCTGTTGGAAGCTCGCATGTGAGTACACTAGGTCCAGCCATGGATGCAGCATACAAAAAATCAGAAGAGCAGTAGCTTATGACTTTTAGTCTACATCTGGTAGACTACGGGTATGGATATTTATGCAATTGGTAAGATTCAGGCAGGTACCTCAAGTTGATTAACTGAGTCAGAGACATTAATCAACGGATAACAAGGTAGGATTTTATGATTGCACGAATTTTAATTGCTAATAAGAGTTTTGGTGACAAACAACTTTATAAAGATTTAGACATCTCAGTTCAGCGTGGGGAGAAGATCGGCCTGATTGGTCGTAATGGTACGGGTAAATCTACTCTACTAAATATTATCAGTGGACTAGATAAAGATTACGACGGCGATATCACTTTGCAAAAAAGTGCTGTTTTGATCTCGAGTCGTCAGGAGCATCATGGCTATGAGAAACTTTCAGTCTTAGAGTACATCCTGGGTGATTTACCAGAGTACGCTCAGCTCAAGCACGTGATAGAAACCTATCCGGAGCACATGGGAGAGAACGAGCAGAAATTGCAGGCTTACAGCGATGCACTGGAGCGGTTTGGTAGTTTGGGTTATTTTGAGATTGAAAGTGATGTTGAGCGAGCGCTGTCAGATTATCAGTTAGTGCTTGATATCAACCATACAACTCTCGGTAGCTTGAGCGGTGGCCAAAAGCGGATGGTGGAGCTCGTAAAGGTACAGCGGGCTCGGGCCGATGTAGCGTTGATTGATGAGCCGACTAACCACATGGACTATGTAGCCAAGCAGTCGTTTGTGAGCTGGCTGAAGAATACCGACGAAGCAGTGCTGGTGATTACTCACGACCGCGATGTTTTGGGCGTGGTGGACAGAATTGTCGAGATTCGCGATGGCAAGGCCTACAGCTTCAAGGGTAACTATAACGACTACTTGCGATCTAATACTCAAAATATCACCTCACAAGTAAATGAATTTGAGACTGCCCAGCGGCGGATTGTAAATCTTAAGAGTAACGTCGTAAGGTTTAAGCGAATGAAAGAACGCTCGCGTGATCCGGGTACGATCCACCGTTTTAAATCACTCGAGCAGCGGGCAGCGGCTGAGTTGGCTGAGCTCTCAGGTGGCGAGAAGCCAACTTTCTGGATTGATCGTGAATCTGCCGAAGATCTTGGGACGAAGATGAGTGAGGCTTATTCTGAGCATAAAGCTCGTAATATTCGAGTGCGCACCAAGCATAAAACTGATGCGAGCGAGAAGCAGCTGATTAAGGTTGATGGTATCAGTTTGGGCTACGGTAAGGAGCCACTTTTTGCACCTGTAAATTTTGAGCTACGATCTGGCAGTAAATTGCAGCTGAAAGGTCGTAATGGTGCTGGTAAGACCACGCTAGTGCAGGCAATTCTAAGTACGGTACACGGTGGCAAGCCAGAATCGACTGTATTTAGCGGACATATTGAGCACGAGCCACGCTTGAGAATTGGTGTTTACGAACAAGAAATTGACCCACAGTATTTGGAGATGACACTGAATGAAGCGATCGAACACATTTATAATGTAAAAGATTTATCCATTACCGATGAGAAGATTAAGCAGCTACTGAGTGACTACCTTTTTAACCCACACACCGATGCAATCATGCAGCTGCAGCGGTTGAGTGGTGGTCAGAAGGCTCGCTTCCAACTGATTGCGATGCTAGCGGGTGACCCAGAGGTACTTATTTTGGATGAGCCAACCAACCACCTTGATCTACCGAGTATTGAAGAGCTGGAGGATGCTTTGAGTCAGTACCACGGGGCAATTTTGTATATCTCACACGATAGCTTCTTTACCAAAAACCTTGGCGGCGAAGTTGTGGAGGTGGCAGCTGAGACAAAAACGACTTGATAATTTTGGCTACATCTGGTAAGATGGTTTGTAACGCCATTGGAAACAATACATCTCTAACACAATTTTGAAAGGTTCGGATGATTACAACGGAGAAAAAAGCAGTTGCCATTAAAGCAACACAACGAAGCAAAGCAGATGTCGGTTCATCAGAAGTACAGGCTAGTATTTTAACTGCTCGTATTAAAGAATTAACTGAACATCTTAAGATTCATAAAAAAGACAATCACTCACGTCGTGGCCTTTTACAGATGGTTGGTAAGCGCAAGAGACTTCTCAAGTATCTAAAAGAGACAAACTTCGCAACCTACAAAGCTACCGTCGAAAAACTCGGTCTTCGTAAGTAGAGAACTCGCGAGAACTCTCCATGGCTAGGGCTGTGGAGGGCAAGGCGAGCGCTCCATAAAGAGTAGTCGATCGCGCGAATGCGTGTCTCAATGGGCATATCTCGATGTTTAACAATAAACTGCCAGTTGGTGGTGTATGACGCTGAGCGCGCAGCCCTTTTGGTGCGAACTGTGCGGTATACATCATGCTGGTCATGAAGAAGAAAGGACATACATCATGTCATCAGATACTATTAACCCATTTGGTAAAGAAAAAATTTCAGTTGAGACTGAGCTTTGCGGTAAAACCCTTAAGCTCGAGGTAAATCGAGTTGGCTTTAGAACTTCAGCCTCAGTTATTGTCAGTTACGGAGAAACAGTGGTTCTTGGTACGGCTATGGTTGGTAATAAGCCAATGAGTGGTATGGATTACTTTCCACTTTCTATCGACTACGAAGAAAAATTCTACGCAGCTGGTAAGATTAGTGGCTCCCGCTTTGTTAAGCGTGAAGGTCGCCCATCTGACGATGCTATTTTAATTGGCCGTTTAATTGATCGTCCAATACGACCACTCTTTCCAAAAGGCTATCGCCAAGAAGTCCAGGGAGTGGCGACGGTGCTTTCTATGGATCCAACTTTCCGCCCAGACATGGTAGCGATGATTGCTATGAGTGCAGCCCTAAGCCTTACCGGTGCTCCATTTGATGGCCCGATCGCAGGACTCCGCCTTGCACAGGTGAACGGTGAATTTAAAGCTTTTGCGTCACCTGAGGAAATTGAAAATAGCGACCTCGACCTTGTTGTCGCAGCTACTGAAAAAGCTATTATTATGGTAGAAGCTGGTGCCAGCGAAGTCAGCGAAGAATTGGTCGGAGATGGTCTCGCTTGGGCGCACGAGGCTATGCTGCCGGCTATTAAACTGCAGCAAGAACTGATAGCTCTTGTGAAGCCAGAACCACGTGAGTACGAACTTGTATTACCGAATGAAGAGATTCAGACCGAAGTAAATGCTTGGGTAGATGGCAAGCTTGGTGAAGGTCTGCGTGCGCCATATCCAGAACGTAATGAGCTAGTTTCAACTTTGAAAAATGCTTTCCACAGTGAATTTAAAGAAAAGCATGGTGAAGAATATACGAATCTCCATAATGAATACGAGGAAGCTTTTACCAAGGCACTTCACGAAGATGTACGCAAGGGAATTGTCGAACATCAACTGCGTCCAGATGGTCGTCAGTTAGATGAAATTCGCCCACTCAGCTCTGAGGTTGGCTTCTTACCCCGCGTACACGGATCAAGCATCTTTACTCGTGGTATGACTCAGGCGATCAACATTATAACGCTTGCTCCACTTTCTTACGCACAAGTTGTTGACACGATGGAGCAGACCGATGGTGAGCGACGCTATATGCACCATTACAACGCTCCTGGTTACACGGTTGGTGAAGTACGCCGACTTGGTGGAGCAGGACGACGCGAAATCGGTCACGGCTACTTAGCTGAACGAGCCCTAACTGCAGTTCTGCCAAAAGAAGAAGATTTCCCATATGCCATACGTTCGGTCACTGAAATTATGAGCCAAAACGGTTCTACCTCTATGGCTGCAACGTGCTCAAGCTGCTTGGCCCTTATGGATGCTGGTGTTCCTTTGGTTCGCCCAGTGAGTGGTATTGCAATGGGTCTGATGATGGACGGTGATACGCCGTACGTACTTTCAGATATTGCTGATGCTGAAGACTTTGCTGGCGACATGGACTTTAAGGTGACTGGAACTGAAAAGGGTATTACTGCACTCCAGATGGATATGAAAGTCCACGGTTTGCCGATTGAGATTCTGCGGGAAGCTTTAGCTAAGGGTAAAATTGGCCGAGCTAAGATTCTTGACCACATGATTACCATCTTGGCTGAGCCACGAGACAAGCTTAGCCCATATGCTCCGCGTATTGAAAAATTGATGGTTAACCCAGAAAAAATCGGTGCAATTATTGGTAAGGGCGGTGAAACCATCAACAAGATTACTTCTGAGACAGGTGCTATGATCGACATTAAAGACGACGGCTTAGTAACAGTCGCTGCTGTTGACGGCGACTCAATTGAGCGAGCTTTGAATTGGATTAAGGGCCTAGTTGAGGAGCCAGAAGTCGGCAAGATCTATACCGGTAAAGTCGTGAAAGTCATGGACTTCGGTGCCTTTGTGCAGTTTATGCCAGGTCAAGACGGCATGGTGCATATCTCCGAACTAGCTGATGGCCGAGTAGAAAAAGTTACTGATGTCGTTAACGAAGGCGACGAAGTACAAGTAAAGCTAATGGCGATTGACGACCGTGGTCGCATGAACCTTTCTATCAAACAAGTTAAGGAATAATGGAAGCAAAAAAACCACTATTACTAGCACTTCTTGGTGTGCCAGGCTCTGGCAAGAGTTATTTTGCGCGTAACTTGGCACTGGAAATCGGCGCAGTTCATTTAAATAGCGATTCAATGCGCCTCGCAATTTTTAAATCAACTGATGAAACGACAAAAATCTATAATTCTGAAGACCGACCGAAACTAAATACCTATGTATTTGGCGCGCTTGACTATGTGAGCGCGCAAATACTAGGAAGCAGTACAAATCTTATATACGACGCTAATAACAATAGTCGAGAAGAAAGGGTGAGCCTAGAGAAGATCGCTCAAGAACATAGAGCTCTTGCAGTGGTAGTCTGGATCAAGACACCACATGAACTTGCCTTGAAACGTGGTCAAGAGCGGACGGCTACCAACGAACAGCGTCAGCTTTCGGCAGATGTCATGCGTGATACGATAGCCAAGCACGCTGCAAAGATTGATGAACCAAAAGATGACGAACATGTAGTTATAATTGACGGTACGATACCGTTTGACGAGCAGTATGTCTCATTTACCGAACAACTGGAGACTATAATATGAGTAAACGGGATGATTTGCAGGTGATTGCAGACGACATTATCAAGAATAATGTTACGCCTGAGCTTCGGGATGGAGCGACTCAGTTGGTGTTTGCAGACGGCAACCCTGCGGCCGAGATTGTCTTTATTGGCGAGGCGCCTGGCAAAAATGAGGATCTAAAAGGAATTCCATTTATCGGTGCAGCGGGGAAGTTTCTAGACGAGATGCTGAGTACAATTGGTCTCAAACGAGAAGATATTTACATTACGAATATTGTAAAATACCGTCCGCCAGAAAACCGCGACCCATTACCGGAAGAAAAGAAAGCATTTTGGCCATACCTGGTGCGTCAGCTTGATGTCATACAACCAAAATTGGTGGTGACATTAGGCCGGCACAGCATGGAATATTTTCTGCCCGAACAGAAGATAAGTACCATTCATGGTGAGCCCAAGCGGATTACATTCGGCGAGCGAAAGCAGGTGATTATGCCGTTATTTCACCCGGCTGCAGCGTTATATAACGGCGGGATGCGACAAACATTACTGGATGATTTTAGTCGGATCCCAAACATACTAAAGAAGATTTAACAGGAAACAGAATGACAGAACACAGAAATTTATCAGGGATCAGAAAGCAGACGAAAGTTAGTGTCTGTTATCTGACATCTGCTAAATTTCTGCAACCTGCAACCTGTCAGTCTGAAACAGCAAGAATACGAATAATAAATTGACTGGATCCCCGGTCAAGACCGAGGATGACAACCAGTTTGAAAGGAAAATTATATGGTAAAACCAAGAATGCAACCAAAGAGTCCCGAAGAGCGTAAGGAAAAAGCTCAGAAATATCAACAGAAACCACGAACCGACCGACCGGCTCGTCCGCAGATTAGTCAGATGAAGACTAATCGTGGCGAAGCAATTCGTGCAGGACGTCGTAACTTTGACACAGCCGATAAAGCAGTTGACCGTTGGAACGTGTTTGAAAAGCATCACGAACATCAGGCAAACTATATCCCACTTTCTGCACCAGATAAGCTGAGAATCACTATTTTGGGTGGTCTTGAAGGAATCGGTGAAAAGAATATGATGGTGCTTGAGCATGGCAACGATGCAATTATTGTCGACTGTGGCTTTGACCTCTCGGTTGACCTACCAGGGGTAAACTTTGCTATTCCAGCAACTCAGTACCTTGAAGGTATTAAAGATAAAATTCGAGCTTACGTGGTAACACATGGTCACATGGATCACATTGCGGCACTGCCCTATGTAGGTGAGACATACCCAGCTCCAATTTACTGCGGTAGCCAATTTACGGCCGGTATGATAGAAAAGCAATTCGATAACATTAACCAAGAACGCGGTACCGACCTCAACCCCGATATCGTTATTCTGGACATGGACAAGCACGAACGTTTTGTTATTTCGCCGTCGTTTACCATTGAGTATCTGCGTGTAACACACTCCATTCCAGACTGTTCATCGCTAGTAATCGATACGCCGTTTGGCCGAATCGTTAATACTGGTGATTTCCGTCTCGACCCTGAGCCACTGGATAACCACCCGTCAGATTTGGCTCGCTTCGCTGAACTTGGTAAAGAAGGTACATTGCTACTGATGAGCGATAGTACTAACGCGCGCTATCCTGGGCGAACTGATACCGAGCACACCTTGCAGCAAAGTTTTCACGATATTTTTGAGCAATCCGGTGGCCGTATTTTCGTGGCTATCTTCTCGACCAATATGAACCGAGTTCAGATGATTATTAACTCAGCTGCTATAGCTGGCCGTAAAGTCGCCTTCGACGGTCGCGGTATGATGACAGTTGGTGAGATTGCTGTGCGTACGGGGAACTTGAAGATTCCTAAGGGTACTGTTATTGCAATGCGTGAAGCACCAAATGTACCGGAAGATAAACTAGTGGTTGTCTGTACTGGTGGACAAGGTGAGCCAGGTTCAGCCTTGCAGCGCATGAGTATTGGTGAGCATAAACACATTAAACTCAAAGCTGAGGATACGGTAGTAGTGAGTTCTTCGCCAATCCCTGGTAACGAAGTCCGTTATCAGCAGATTGGAAACGATTTAGCGGAGCTTGGTGTTACCATCTTTAGGCACCCTTCACGAGAGCTTGATGGCTGTGGTCCGCTACACGTTTCAGGACACGCTAACCAGGATGAGCTCAAAGAAATGGTTGAGATGACAAAGCCAAAATGGGTCTTGCCGATTCACGGTGGTATGTTGGACCGTAGATACCACTCTATGGCAGCAGTAAAAGGTGGTGTACCTAAAGACCGCGTCATTTTGGCCAAGAACGGCTCAATTTTGGAGTTTGATAAGGACGGTAATATGACCGAGGCTGGCGAAGCTCCAGCGGGTGCCGTATTGGTAGACCAAACAGGTGCTCTAGTACCAGGCTTGGTAGCCAAAGACCGACTATTAATGTCAGAAGAGGGTATGGTTGTTATTATGCTAACAATTGATAAGCGAAGTGGACGCCTCCTTACGAGCCCAGACATTATTACTCGTGGTTTCATCTATATTCGAGATAACACCGAGCTTATGGACGGTCTGCGTTCTGAGCTAAAGCGCGCAGCGGCTCAACGCTTTAACCGAGTAGATCTTGATCGTTTCAAGCAAGAGTTGAAAGACCACATTGGACACTACCTGTACGAGCACACCAAGCGTTCACCAGTTTTGATACCAGTTGTGAATGTGATTGGTGCCAACGGACAAAGTAATGTTCGACCCAAACCTCAAGCCGATACAGGCCGCTAATAAGCAGTCGCATAAATGAGAAGAAAGTGTTGTAATTTTTTAACGCTTATGGTATACTACTACATATGGCAAAAAAGAAAAAACCGGTACGCAAGGCCGTAAAAAAAACTACTTCTAAGCCAAAAGCCCAGCATATTCTACCAAGTGGCTGGTGGCAACAGGTTGTCAGCGTGTTGGTTGGGCTCACGGCTATACTCTTGATTCTCGCGATGTTTAACCTTGCCGGGCCGTTACCAAAGGGTCTTTTAGATACGACCCGCACACTCTTTGGTTACGGAGCGTTTATATTACCAGTGGTGTTAATTACGCTCACAATTCAGAAGTTTCTCTCGGAAGAGGGCCGCCTCAGCGTGATGGTATATCTAGGCTCATTTATATTCATGGGCTCATTGAGTGGCTTCATGCATCTGTTTGTACCAGTTGGTCAATCGGCCGCTACGGTAGAAAAAGGCCAAGGTGGAGGTATGGTGGGTGCTTCTATCAATCAATTTTTGAGCAGCTTTTTAAGTCCAATCGCTCAGGGTGTTATATTATTCGCCCTGATTTTGCTTTCAATTCTCTTCATTTTAAAAATTCCGGTTAAAGATGTCTTTAAGGCATTCTTCGAAATATTTAAGAGCGATGAGCTCAGTAGTACAAAAGAACCCACTCTGGCCGTGGAGACCAAAAAGTCTACCCCTGAGCTTAAGATGAACACTGGTGTACCAGTAGAGGAGCAAGGTGAGTTTAAGGAAGAAACTAAGCCTTCGCGTCTTTCAACCCTGCGCAATAGTGTTGTTCAAGATAAAACTGAAGAGAGTAAAGAGGCGCTTACGCTTGCGAGCGATCCAGACTGGAATCTGCCTGGACTTGATATTCTTGTTAATAAACAATATAAAGCCGATGCTGGAGATATTAAGCATAATGCTCAGGTTATTAAAGACACGCTACAAGATTTTAAAATTAATGTTGAGATGGAAGAGGCCAACGTTGGTCCGCGGGTCACTCAGTACACTATGCGTCCACCTGCTGGAGTACGTCTTTCTAAGATCACGGCTCTGGATACTAACTTAGCGCTCAATCTAGCCGCTGAGGCTATTCGTATGGAAGCACCGATTCCGGGCAAACGAGCTGTTGGTATTGAGGTACCAAACAAGAAGTCGGCCATTGTGACGCTACGTAGCGTGCTGGAATCGCCCGAGTGGACTAGTAGCGCCTCAACTCTAGCCTTTGCAATTGGTAAAGATATTGCTGGTCAACCAATTGTTGGCGAGCTGGAGAGTATGCCGCACCTGCTCGTAGCTGGTCAGACTGGTTCTGGTAAGTCAGTTATGATCAACACTTTGCTTAGCAGTTTACTGTACCGCAATAGCCCAGCTGATCTCAAGTTGATCTTAGTTGACCCCAAGCAAGTTGAACTGACGCCGTATAATCATATTCCACATCTGCTAACCCCAGTAATTACGGAGCCCGAAAAATGTATTTCAGCGCTGAAATGGGCGGTGAATGAGATGGAGCGCAGATATACACTGTTGGCTGAATCTGGCAAGCGAAATATTCAGGGTTTCAACGCTACCAACAAAGAAGACCATATGCCTTATATTGTAATCGTGATTGATGAGCTTGCAGACCTAATGATGCTTGCAGCTCGCGATGTCGAAGCTTTGATTGTGCGAATTGCCCAAAAAGCTCGAGCCGTTGGTATCCACCTGGTGCTTGCTACACAGCGACCAAGTGTGGATGTCATTACTGGGCTCATTAAAGCTAATATTCCGGCCCGTGTAGCCTTTACAGTTGCCTCACAAATTGATTCACGTACTATTATCGATCAGATGGGTGCTGAGAAGCTGCTTGGTAAGGGTGATATGTTACTCACTACTGCTGCCAACCCGAAGCCACGTCGTGTTCAAGCAGCCTTTATGGACGACCCTGAGATTATGAAGGTTACCGACTTTATGAAGATGCAGCGACCACCTGAATATAACGACGAGGTGGTAACGCAGCCAGTCCAGATCAGCAACAAGGGTGGCCTGGTGATGGATATGGACAACGCTGCAGACGACGATATGTATAAAGATGCCGTTCAATGCGTGATCGAGAGCGGTAAGGCTTCAGCTAGCCTTCTACAGCGCCGCCTGCGAGTAGGCTACGCCCGCGCGGCCAGGCTCATGGAAACTATGGAAGAGCAGGGGATTATTGGCCCAGCCGACGGTGCTCGTCCCCGCGACGTGCTTGTCTCAAGCCTCGACGATGTCTTCGGCAGCAGAGACACACAAGCCGACGCCCCAGAAGAAGTGTAGTGACCTTTAGAAGATTTAGAAGCAGGACTTCCTTGGTATAGGCATCATATGGTCTTTGACTATCGAGACCGGGCGGGTTTACTCAAGGACAGCCCAGGCCTAGAGCTTGAGGAGTGTAGATTTGCTCCGTTTAACGCACTTAGCCTACTAGCATCGCTAGATATGTCCTATACTCTCCGACCTTCGAGTGTTGACCAACAGGGGTGATTTTGGTATAATTAGCTTACTATTACTTAACTCATGCGTGGTGGAGTTGCAATCACGCTCCTGAGGAGTTTAATACTCAGCAGGAACCAAAGGAGTTCTCATGGAAAAAACGTACGAACTAATCGTTGTACTACACCCAGATCTAGAGATTGATCTGGAAAAACCTCTTAAAAAGGTTGAAGAGATTATTACTCAAAATGGTGGAAAAATCACCAAGCAAGACAGTTGGGGTAAGCGAAAACTTGCCTATCCAATCCGCAAGCTAGACTACGGTATATATGTCTACTCAGAGGTAGAGATTGCGCCAACTCAAGCTAATAAGGTTCAGTCAGTTTTTAATATTACTGATGAAATTCTACGTTATCTTATGGTAGAAAAAGATCTTAAAGCTCCAGCCGCTACCGAAGCTGCCGCTGTTGTTGAGACTAAAGAAGTAAAGGAGGACTAGTATGGCAAAAGGATTTAACAAAGTTACTCTTATGGGTAATCTAACTCGTGATCCTGAAACTCGTACCACACCGAATGGTCAGAGTGTTACTAACTTTAGTTTAGCCGTTAATCGTACCTGGAAGGGTGCTGATGGCAATACGCAAGAAGCAGTCAGCTACATCGACTGTGTTGCTTGGGGTCGCCCTGGTGAGGTTATCTCGCAGTATATGCAAAAGGGTCGCCCAATCTTGGTCTCTGGTCGTCTTGACCAGCGTAGTTGGGAGCAGGATGGCAACAAGCGTTCTAAGGTAGAGGTAGTTGTAGAAGACTTTAACTTTGTTGGTGGCGGCGGTGGTGAAGGCGGCGGTTATAGTGGTGGTGACTCATCTACACCTGCCGCTAAGTCTGGTACTAAGAGTGATGCGCCTGATGATGTCGTGATCGAAGATATCGACGATAAGCCAATTGACCTCAGTGAAATTCCATTTTAATTTAAGAAGTACAGGAACTATATTATGCTAAAGAAGAAACCAGATCTTACCTATTTTGACTATAAAGATATTAAGACACTCCAAAAGTTTGTGAATCAGTTTGGACAAATTGAGCCAGCAGCAAAAACTGGGCTCTCAGCAAAGCAGCAACGGCAACTTGCCGTAGCAGTAAAGCGTGCTCGACACCTTGCTTTACTTCCATTCATCGCACAAATTTAAGATGACTCTATGTATCAGCCAACTGATCTAAAAAAAGGAACCATTCTACAACTCGAGGGAAAGCCTTACCGAGTTGTAGAATACTCCCAAAAAGTTATGGGTCGTGGAGGCTCCATTGTTAACGTTCGTATCAAGAACCTTATAGATGGTAGTGTCATCCCTAAGACCTTCAAGGGTGCAGATAAGATTGAACCAGCAAGTGTGAACACACGGGCAGTACAATTTTTGTATACAGACAGCGAACTCCACTTTATGGAGCCGGAGAGTTTTGAGCAATTTTCTATTGCTAAAGAAGATGCCGAGCATGCTCTGGGTTATCTAAAAGAGGGTGACATGGTGAGCCTGCAATTTTTTGATGGACAAGTTATTAATATTGAGCTTCCAAAAAATGTCTATCTTGAGGTAACATACGCCGAGGATGTCGTTAAAGGTGATACCACTAGCTCAGTGCTCAAAGAAATCAAAACCGAAACTGGTTTGAGTGTAAAAGCCCCTTCGTTTATCAAAGTTGGTGATATTATTTCTGTTAGCACAGAGGATGGCAGTTATCGTGAGCGAAAAAAGGACTGATGCGCCTGAAGCAAGACGACTTATGATCGCTGCTCCGCTGAGTTCTGTGGCTGTTCGTGAAGTGCTACCAAAATTACCACCACACGTAACAATAATCCCGTGGTTTGACCTCTCTAGATCAGATTGGGGTGAATTTGATGCTGCTATGTGTGAGTTGACGGCTGAAGAGGACTTTAGTCATATTTTTGGTGGAGAGTCTGCGTGCTTCGGCGAAGCATGTGATGTGCGTGTACGCAAGCTTGCTGGGGTTCTGTTCGGTGTGCATGCACATGCACTTGGTGTCGTACATAGTTTTGGTTGTGAAGTAGACCCACAGTTTACGGGTATCAATTGGGCACCACATGTGACGAATACTGACCACTATGAGGTAGCTGAAGGCGAAGCCCTTGATCTGCAACAGATTGCAGTGTTCTCGAAAGACCCAGAAGACAGGGTTAAGCGGGTGGAGGCAGTGTATGTAAAGGGGTGCGTCTCGTGAAGCATCGGCTTGATCACCTGCTAGTTGAGAAGAGCCTTGTCCCAACCCGCTCTCAGGCAGAGAGTTATATTCGCATGGGGCAAGTCAAGGTTAATGGCACGGTGATCAAGAAACCAGGTTATTTTGTCGCCGAAACTGCCCAGATCGAATTTGGGGTAAAAGAGCAATATGTGAGTCGGGCAGCTCTCAAGTTAGCCTCGGTCGCTCAGGTATTGAAGCTCGATTTTAAGCATAAAGTAGTATTAGATGTGGGGAGTAGTACTGGCGGATTTACCGATTATGTCTTGCAGCACGGTGCAACTAAAGTGATAGCAGTGGATGTTGGCACACAGCAGCTACATCAAAAATTACGGGCAGATACACGTGTAGAACTACATGAGAAAACTGATATTCGTAGTTTTACATCTGAAGTTAGGGCTGATATTGCAGTTATCGATGTTAGCTTTATCTCTATGACTTTGGTGCTTGCCAGTGTGGGTAAATTGATTAAAGATGATGGCCAGATAGTGGCAATGCTCAAGCCACAGTTTGAGGCAGGCAAGGGGCAGCTTAATAAAGGTGTGGTTAAAAATAGTATTCAACGACGTGAGATTCTACAAAATTTTGAGCGATGGTGTAAGGACCATGGCTTTGTCATTCGTGCAAAATCAGATAGTGCAGTGAGTGGCGAAAAAGGTAACGTCGAGCGATTCTACTTATTAACCCTAGAGAAGCGCTCGTAACTTCTCAGGTTCACATACAACAATTTGTGGGCCACTGAGTATGATGTATCCATGTCTGGCGAGCGAGGTAAGTTCACGGCTGGTTGTCTCGCGACTCGCATTGATTGAGCTTGCAATATCATGACGGCGAATTGGTGCACTAATAGCAATGCCATCTTTTGTTTTAGTTCCAAAACGATCAGCGTGTGTCAGCAAGAATGAAGCTACCCGTTCCCGAACGGTGCGATACTCGAGGTTGTTCACTCGTTCAGAGTGTAGTCGATAGGCCTCGATAGCCATATCTAGCAGCACGGGTACCACATGCTCATTCTCTTGTAGGAACTTGAGGAAGTCACTCCGGGCAACTCGCCATAGAGTGGTGTCACTCATAGTCTCATAGGTAATATCACGATGTAGTCCCGTAAAGGCCCAGATGAGTGGGAATAGATCATCTTTCTGACGAATAATTAGAAGATTCTCCTCACCGTACTTAGTAATGGCATAGGCTTTTACAAACCCTGAGGTAACGTAATAGATTCCACGCGGGTCATCACCAGCGTGGACGATCGATTCACCCTTTTTGTATGAAAGCTGTGTTCCAGTGTGAAAAAAGGCTATAAGTTTTTCGTGCGCTGCTTTATCCGCCAACATGCCACCAGTATGACAGGTCAGGATATTTTTATAAAGCGTGATAAAGATCACTACTCATATGTGAGATTGCGTACAGCATGCTACTCCCGTTAGCCTATACTAAGAGTACAAGGTAAGGCAAAGGAGGCGAACAATGGCATACGTGGCTGGTAAACCGATCCTAAGAACTAACCCACTCGATCTTTTCACCCGCATGGAGTTGGCTGAATTACCTCATTTACTCACACCTGGCGAAACAGTTCTCGGTATAGTGGGAGGATTCTACAGTGCCGGTACTGCAATTTTATGCGTTACAACTCAGCGACTGCTATTACTTGATAAAAAGCTTTTTCGACTCTCTTTTGAAGATGTAAGATTCGATGTTATTAATGAAGTAATTTACAGCCATCAAATGTTCCTTGCATCAGCTACTTTCTATGTTGCAGGTAGGAATTTAAATTTCCGTACATGGTATAAAAAGGAACTTCAGCTACTAGTGCGCTATGTGCAGAATAAGATGTTTGAATCTAGGGGTGAGGCTACGGTCGAAGATAGCGGTGTACAGGAGTTGTTGGGCGAGCAGGCTAAGCATGAAATTTCTGGTAATGAAGTAGCAAAGCCACTTTCTCAGACTCAGTACCATTATACCTCACGATTAACTCCCGCCAGGCGGCCGTATATGGGGCAGGGAACAGCTAGGTGGCGTCGAGCTGGCCGATTTATGAATACACTTCCGAGTCACCCCGGCTCACGGAATAGTTCGTAGCGGGGTATATTGGATTACTTACTGACGTTGAATCTAAACTCAACCACATCATCTGGTTGCATACTGTAGGTCTTTCCTTCGGTACGCACCTTACCAGCAGTTTTCGCGGCTTGTAGTGACCCGACACTAAGCAGATCGGAACAGGTGACTATTTCTGCTGCAATAAATCCGCGTTCAAAATCGCCGTGAATCACACCTGCAGCTTGCGGAGCAGTCGCTCCAATTTTGATAGTCCAAGCTCGCACTTCTTTATCCCCCGCAGTCAGGTAGCTTTGTAAACCCAGGGTTGTGTAGGCGGCATGAATAACCTGTGTGAGGCCAGATTCGTTCTGACCGTAACTTTCTAGAAGTTCACTGGCTTCAGTTTCGGACATGTCTTTGAGCTCGGCCTCAAGTTGAGCATTCACAAATAAACTTTGAGCGGGCTCGCCTGACTGGCTTTCTGATCGGGCAGGTGAGACAAGCTCACTGAGCTCTTTTTGCTCTGCTGTATTACCAAGGTTTTCCTCATCAATATTAAAAACATAAATAACTGGCTTAGTGGTGAGTAGTTGCATGTTACGAAGTGCTAATACTGGCTCTGAATTGGCGTCGAGATTACCGAGTGTTTGCGTGAGTGAGCCTATATCTCCAGCTTCTAAAAATGACAGCACAGTTTTTAGAAGGTCTACATTACCCTTGAGCTTAGGATTGGCTCGGGCTTCTTTTTCAAGTTTGGGTAAGCTTTTTTCAATAGTCTGTAGATCGGCCAGAATAAGCTCGGTATTGATAATCTCGATATCATCCTTAGGGTGAACTCGCTCGTGTACGTGTACAATATCGTTATTCTCAAATGCCCGAACCACGTGCACAATAGCGTCACACTCGCGAATATTGGCTAAGAATTGATTGCCCAGGCCCTCGCCTTTACTGGCCCCTGCAACCAAGCCCGCGATATCTACAAAGGTAACCGTAGCCGGGACGATCGGTGCGTTGTTGTAGAGTTGGCTTAGCTGTGTGAGTCTTTCATCTGGTACGGGTACAATACCAGTATTTGGTTCAATAGTTGCAAATGGATAATTAGCCGCTAAAATATCATTTTTAGTCAGTGCATTAAAAAGTGTAGATTTGCCTACATTTGGTAAGCCAATAATGCCAATGGATAAACTCATTAATCTTATTATAACAGAGGTATAATATAAGTACTAGGTAAAGCCTTCTTGAGTATGCCCGCAGTATAAATTCTGAGGAACTTCTCCAAGCTTGATGTGTGCTGTGGCTAGAATATGTGGGGGTTGAATAGATTCTAACGTTACTAAATGCTGGCCAGACACACTTGCTTAATTGAAAAAGGGGTAAGCATAAGCTATAATTCTCTCAAGATGTCTCAAGAAGATTTTAAAGATACTCAGAAGAATAAAAAAAGATCACTCATCGGCAAGAGAAAGTGGGTTGTGCCAGTGGCCCTACTGGTAGTTATTTTACTTGTGGCAGGCGTAGCTGGCGGATATTTTGTGCAAAAAAAGCGGGCGCAGAATATTTGTAGCGGTAGTGCTGCGGGAACTGCTTTCTTTGAAGAAGCTGCCGGGTTTCTTGCAATTGGTAGCTCTGTATCAGAACTAAGGCCATATGCCGAAAAGGTGTTTGCCACAAAAGGGTATGAAAAGTCTGCAAGTTGTCTCTATGTAGTGCTTGTGTACAGTATTGACCTCAGTGACCCGGGTGAGTCACGCCTATACTTGGATAAATTGACAGCAATTTATAATCCCGAGCAAGGGTACGACAAGGGGATCGAAGGGGTTGCGCTCACACTCGATGAACTAAAGCCCATTGTTGAATTCTTGGAACAACAAGCGAAGCCAACTAATCCTGGATTGCGTTACGCACCACAGGTGTCAGAACAATGAAATATAATAAATATGTCGTATCTAAGTATTACGTATTGACGAGGCTAGTATGCCTAGTGTTATTTTGGGTAGTTCTCTCTCTTGTTACTGGTGTATTACCAACTCATGCAGCTATCCCATTGAACCCTGATCCAAATACACACGGCGGCATACCGTGGGTCTATAGAGATCACCTCCAGCAGTGTAATAGTGGCGGCCCTGCGCTTACGACCTGGATATCTGCTCGCAATCAATCGGCCAGCACTAGCATAACAGTTCCATATGGTACCCCTTATGTAGATTTACAACTTAACGACTCCGGTGCCACATGTGCCAGTGATAACGCCGGCAGAGCTTACGTTAATAGGGTTACGGGAGTGGGGCAGGGTGTGGACCCGAGCATTATTGGTCAACAAAACGGCTACGCTTTTGTCAATTACACTCAACCGGGTAATTACAACCATGCTTCAATGCCTTTTCGCTATACACCAGTTGGCGGTTTTACAGTAAGTGGAGATTATTATGTTAATATTACTGCCCACTCCATTGCGCAATTTACGAGTGACTTTAGATGTATCCCGGGTGGTCAACCAACCACGAGCTTAAATAACTTTGCCCCCTGCCCTACAGAAGCTACTAATTTTAATATTCATATAACGGTAAGTGATAATACACCCGAGGGAACCATAGACTCAGGGCACTGCAGTATTTTATCGGGGTGGGTAGTAGATAGAGATAGGCCAAGCAGCTCCATAAATGTACATGTGTATGCAGACGGTCGTGCGGGAGATGGTGGTAACTACATAGGTAGCTATTTGGCAAATGCATCCCGTCCTGATGTTAATAGTGCTCTTGGTGTGAGCGGAAATCATGGGTTTAGTATTGACCTTGCGAGTAACATGGCAACTACACCAAGAACTTTCTATGTGTATGCTATCGGTGTTAACGTAGGTGGAGCTACAAATGGCAATAATCCGCAACTGCATGCACGTCCGGATATTCCTCTTTATACGGGACCACCTGGCCCGGGTCGGAATCCACTAGGAGGTATGGTGGCGAGCAGCGCCAAGGGTCCGGCCTGTAATCAGGCGCCCATGGGGGATGTTTGGACAGGTGACTGCAGTATTATGACAGGTTGGGCCTTAGATATGGACAGACCAAGTAGCGAGATTAATATAGATGTCTACGCAGACGCGCCACGTGGAACAGGTACATACATCGGTCGTTTTCCGACGAATGTCTACAGTGCTGGTATAAACGACTACTTCGGGGTGACCGGTAATCATACCTTTAGTATTAACATGACAAATTATATGGCAACCACCCCTCGAGCCTTTTATCTCTACGCCATTGGTGTGAATAGTAGTGGCTCACTCGACGGAATGAACCCGCAGCTCTTATCAAGCACCCTACCGTCGTATACTACCCCACCTGGCCCGGGTAAGACTGGCACGGGTGGAATAGTGGCCAGCAGCGCAAAGGGACCAGCTTGTGTGCCAACCTGTACAGCGTCTGCTAATCCATCAATCATTAGTTATGGGGGTAACTTTACACTTAACTATTCATTTACAGGTGGACAGTCGGCAACATTAAACCCTGGAAACATCTCTGTTACAACTGGACAAAATCCGAATAATACTATTAACGGTGCTAGCGTGATTACACCCTCTCCATCTCCTGTCGCAAAAACAACCTACACTCTGACAGTCACCAACTCGATTTCGGGCAAGTCGAGTAACTGTAGCTTTGTAATTGATGTCAAAGTTAACAAACCTTACCTTAGGGTTTCAGGTAACGATGTTATGAGTGGAGCGGTATTTGCCGGTATAGACGGAAGAACCTGCGAGACTGCTCGGCAGAGTCCTATTCCGGGGAATGATATTAGTGCCCAAAATGCTTCTATTAATACCAATGGGTATTACTCTCAAAGCAGCGTAGCACTACGTTCGACATACGCAGCATATGGAGTTTCGTCGTCCCAATACGCTGTATTTGCCAGTGGTATCGTCGGTAATAACAATAAAGATGACAATAACTTTGTAGGAAATAGCGGCTACTTCCGTCAAAATATTGCCAAAGATGTGACTTTTGCAAACGATCAGGGGTTTGCAGGCAACTACGGCCAATACTATATGACAGCAGGGACTATACCTTGTGTTAACCTCTCTACGATTTCGGTACCCGTTACCACTACTGGCGGCCCTAATGCCCAGCTAGAGACGTTGCTCAGTGACTCAGCAACAATCGTGCGTGCACCAGGTAATGTAATCGTTACTACTGCTGCGCCATCTGGATCGGCTCCAGTCACGCTAGTCGCTGGTACTCGTAAGGTGGTTATAGCTGAAGGTGATGTTACGATTGCTAAGAACATTGTGCCTAGTAGTAGCTATAGTGACCTAGATGCCGTACCTAGTTTAACTATTATTGCCAAGGGTAATATTTATATCCAAAGTGGAGTCACTGATGTTAATGCTACGCTCATAGCTTACCCTACAACTGCAGCTACGGGTCGCCTAGATACCTGTAGCAATGTAGGTGGAACAGGTGCCTGGCCCGCCAATGGTACGACGTTTACAACAAGTGTTTGTGCTAATAAATTAACGATTAGTGGTTTCGTGGCCGCCAAGCAAATACTCTGGAAACGAGCATATGGAACCCTGGGTCCAACGAGCAATGCTGTTAATACTACCTGCGTTGTTAACAGTGTTGCAATTGCTCGGCTGGAAGCATGTAGTGCTGAACAGATTAAGGCCGTACCTTCTCGATATCTTGTTGACCCGCTCGCGCCAAGCGCAAGTGGAGTCGGAAGTATTCCTGTAAGCACTCGAGAGCTACCACCAATATACTAGTCAGCGTGATTATTTCTTACCTACCCCTTGGCAAGTATAAAACGCTTATGGTAAACTAAGCACAAGTATGAAGCAATCAATATTCAATGCGGTGGGAGAGTTCTTTGCCTTGGACATCGGGTCAACGGCAGTAAGAATTGTACAGCTACGTCCAAGCGGGCATGGTTTTAACCTAGTAAAGTATGGTGCTACCCCTGTTGATGTCAAAACTGCACTCTCAGATGCTCCAGCTGACCAACTTAAGATTGGCGAGATTATCTCTAGTCTTATCACTGAGATAGGTCTTTCTACTCGTAACGTGGCAGTAGGCTTACCGTCTAATAAAACTTTCGTGACCATTGTTGATGTTCCTAAGATGTCACCACAAGAACTGGCGAGCACAATTAAGTACCAAGCTGACCAATTTATCCCTATGGCTGCGAATGAGGCAAAAATCGATCATGCGGTCTTGGGTGATTCACCTACGGAACAGGGAAAGTCAGAGGTATTACTTGCTAGTGTTACTAATAAATTTAGTGAACAAAGACTAGAGATGCTTGAGGCGATTGGACTTAATGTTGTAGCCTTGGAGCCAGAATCACTGGCCTTGGCTCGTGCGCTTACGCCCCTAAATGGATCAGCAGGCGGACAGATGATTGTCGATATTGGTGAGTACGCCACAGATATTGTGATTACACTGGGCGGAGCTCCGCGGCTCGTGCGTACTATACCTACGGGTGGTCAGACCCTGATTCGTTCAGCGGTACAAAACCTTAACATAGATGAAAATCAAGCTCGCCAGTTTGTTTACAAGTTTGGTCTTGATAAAACTAAGCTTGAAGGTCAAATATACCGAGCCCTAGATGCATCAGTAGAAGTGATTGCTACCGAAGTACAAAAATCGATCAAATTCTTTTCAGCACGCTATCAGAATGCACCTATTAATGCTATTACTACTTCAGGTGCAGCAGCAGTTTTACCTGGTTTTCACCAATATCTTTCAGCCTCTGCAGGCAATATACCAGTTCAGGCGGGCAATAGTTGGCAAAATGTCTCGTACCCTAATAACATTCACGAACAGCTGATGGCTGTAAATCATCAGTTTGCGGTGGCCGTAGGCTTGGCAGAGAGGAGTGCTTAATGGTTCAGATTAATCTCTTGCCAGATGTAAAGCGTGAGTATCTACACTCTCAACAAATGAAGCACACCTTTATTATTGGTTCAGTACTACTCGCAGCCACAGTATTGGTGCTTCTGGCTCTGCTTTATGGCTATGTGCAAGTTTTACAGCCTCGTCACCGAGTTAATCTCCAGAAAGACATAGATGTTACTGTCGCTTCGATTCAAGATAAGAAAGATGGTTCAAAGGTCGTCACTGTTCAGGGTGCTCTTGAGCAGTTGCCAGGATTACAGGATAAAAAATTGATGACCACTCGATTATTTGGCTACATACAAGGGTTTACACCTACTGGTATTGCATACAATGATGTTAGCCTTGATACGTCTATTAACACCATGAAGCTTACCGGTACATCAGTTAGCTATGAACGAGCTAACGCTCTGGCCAATAACTTAAAGAGTGCTCAATTTAGTTACAAACAAAATGATACTACTCAAACTATTCAACCATTCTCAAATATTGTATTTGAGGGTCTCTCTAAGAGTGAGCAGGCAGAGGTTGGTAGCGCAGTTTCGTTTCAGATTTCATTTACGTATAACCCGATTCTCTTTGATCAAAGTATCAGCGACACCAAACTCGTAGTAAATGCTTCGTCAGAAGAGCTTCTTTTACCGACTGTTCAACCTTTTAGTAATATGCCTAGCACAACTAATACTCCATCTCCAGGAGGAGCACAATGAACCAGAAAACTGAGAGTAAGCGGGCGCAAATTACTAAAGCTGGATCAGCCGTATTTGTTGCAGTTGCCGTAGCAGCGGTTGTTATTGCGGTGAGTGCAGTTTCCATAAAGTTCTTATGGGAACGCAAGGTTTACAACGATCGTGTTATTGAAGCAAAAACTCAAGCTCGGAATGAATTGCAAAGTAATGCTACTAATATAGATAAACTTCTAGAACAATTCCCAACTTTGGAAAATAGCCCGACTACGAATTCTAGAACTATCCTGCATGCCCTACCACCAGTGTATGATTACCCAGCTCTGGTTACGTCGCTCGATTACTTGGCTCAGATTTCGGGCGTCACCATGACTGGTGGTGCTGGTGCGGATCTTTCTGCAACCGCAATCAAACAGTCAGATGTGTCAGTACCACAAGAAATACCACTGAGCTTTGAAGTACAGGGAACCTACCAGTCAGTAAGCCAATTTATAGAAAATCTTGAGCGCAGTATTCGTCCTATTTTGGTAACGAGCGTGCAGTACAGTGGTACAAATGCAGACCTCAAGGCCAATATTCAGGCTAAGACCTATTACCAACCGGTACGATCGCTAGAAGTTATAAGGAGTCCACTCTAATGAAGAAGAACGACATCGCAGCAGTAGTGTTAATTGTGGCCATTGCAGGTATTATCTCTTGGTTTGGTGCGGGCGCTCTGATTGGGAAGCCAGAGAATAACCCTGTAGAGATTGAGCGGATGACTGTTATCGAGCCTAATTTTCCGACACCAGATCCGCGTATTTTCAACGACAAAGCGATTGATCCTACGGTAGAAATCAAAGATGGTGGACAATCTTCGCAGAATCCATTTGGAAACTAAAAGCATAAAGGGTGGCTGGTTTGAGCGTATTGTCTGAGGAGAATCAAAGAAAGCTAGAGTCTCTACTTGTAGAAGACAAGCTACTGAGTGCTGCAGATGTTGCAAAATATAAGCAGATTGCTAACGAAAATAAAGTCCCTTTTCTCAGCTATCTTGTACAAGAAAAACACCTAACTAGCGAGCAGTTTACAAAGGTAATGTCCCGTGTTTTGGGCCTGCCATACGTAAACCTGATGGCTTCAAAGGTGAATCCTGCTATTTTAAATCTTTTACCACAAGATGTAGCAGAGCGGTTTATGGCGGTACCCTTAGGTGAGATGCAGCATCGTCTAGCAGTCGCTATGCTTGACCCGAATAATGTGCAGGCAGTTGATTTTCTCTCCAACAAGATTGGGCGAGCACTTAAAGTCTATATGGCGAGTGAAGATGGTATCCGACATATCCTTGACCAGTACAATACTGATCTACAAGAAGGGGTGAGCGATGCGCTTACATCCGCAGATGATCTGCTAGATAACGATGCTCAGGTTGAGTTCGATCGTGATAGTAAGAAGAATAGTACCGAAGAGATTAAGACCATTGTACAAGATTCTCCAATCAGTCGGGCGCTCAGTACTATTTTGGAATATGCAGTTCGGGCCCGAGCCTCAGATATACATATAGAGCCGCTGGAAAATACGCTGCGTATTCGTTGTCGAGTAGATGGTGTCTTGCGTGAGATCATGAAACTCCCTAAAACCATTGAGCCAGCTCTTATCTCACGTGTTAAAATTCTCTCCAACCTAAAGATAGACGAACACCGTATTCCGCAAGATGGTCAGTTTACAGTACGCATTGGGAATCATGGGGCTGATCTGCGTATAGCTATCTCTCCGGTCGTATGGGGTGAGCAAGTTATTATCAGAATTTTAGACAAGACAAATACGAGCTTTAAGCTTCAAGACCTAGGATATGCCGGTCGAAGCTTACAGGCAGTCTACAAAGGTCTTAAAAGACCGAGCGGCATGATTCTAACCTCTGGACCAACTGGTTCGGGTAAATCTACAAGTTTGTATGCCCTGATTCAAGAGATTAAGAACGATACCATTAATATAGTCACCCTAGAAGACCCAGTTGAGTACAAGATGGAAGGTGTGAATCAGATACAGGTGAATCCAGATGTGGGCCTTACTTTTGCAACTGGACTTCGTTCAATTTTGCGTCAAGATCCAGATGTGGTTTTAGTAGGTGAGATTCGTGACAAAGAGACTGCTCAGCTAGCAGTGCAGGCGGCACTTACGGGGCACTTAGTGTTTAGTACATTACACACGAACTCAGCAGCCGGTGTGTTACCGCGACTACTTGATATGGGGATAGAGCCGTTTCTTATTGCTTCAACGGTCAATACAATTATTGGCCAACGGCTCGTTAGACGTATTAGTGAAGAGAAAACTACTTACCAGGCAGATAAGGTTGAAGTAGGAGCAATCAACGAGACTCTACAGAGGTTATTACCCGAGAAGGAGGCAGATCGTAAAAAAACTGGTGAAGAATTAGGCTACCAGAACTTGCCCTTACGGGACCAAAACGCTTATACTTTATGGAGAGGTAAAGATACCTCCCAAACACCCGGTGGTTATAAGGGTCGTGTTGGGCTATACGAAGTGATTGATGTGAATGGAGAAATTGAAACCATGATCCTTAATCGAGCAACTTCGAGTGAAATTCAAAAGAAGGCAGTAGAGCAGGGCACGATCACAATGCGTGAAGACGGCTACCTGAAGGCAGTAACTGGCCTAACTTCGATTGAAGAAGTAAACCGTGTAACCGCAGCAGATATATAAGGAGGATCAGGTGGCAATAGTATTACGAATTGAAAATCTACTAGAGCAAGTTATTAAGAACAAGGCTTCTGATTTGCATTTGCAAGTTGATCTTGCTCCAATGCTTCGTATTGATGGAAAACTTGTTCCTGTGGCAAGCGCACCAATATTAACGGAAGAATTAGTTGAAAATCTAGTATTCGCTATTTTAGATGATGATCAAAAACAGGTACTTTTAAAAGATAAAGAGTTTGATTTTAGTTTTGCTTTTGGTGATCTTGGACGCTTCCGCGTGAATGCTTTTCATGAACGAGGTAACCTGGCGGCTGCTCTACGTCTTATTCCTAATGAAATCCTCTCGCTTGAGCAGCTTGGTTTACCAAATACGGTGAATAAGTTCTCCGAATATCCGCGAGGGTTGGTATTGGTAACGGGACCAACTGGTTCGGGTAAATCTACGACGCTCGCTGCGCTTGTAGACAAAATTAACACCGAACGGGCAGAGCACATTATTACTATTGAAGATCCAATTGAATATACCCATAAATCGAAGAAATCGGTTGTTGTGCAGCGAGAGGTACACTACGATACCTACTCATTTAGTGCAGCACTGCGCTCGAGTCTGCGTCAAGATCCAGACGTCGTACTAATCGGTGAGATGCGTGATCTTGAAACTATCTCCGCGGCAATTACGATTGCTGAAACCGGACACCTGGTGTTCGCAACACTACATACCAACTCGGCAGCTCAATCAATCGACCGTATGATAGATGTTTTTCCACCGCATCAACAGCCTCAGGTTAGAGCACAGCTTTCGAACATCCTAATGGCTATTTGTTCCCAGCGGTTGATACCGACTATTGGTGGGGGCCGTATTGCAGCATCCGAGATACTTATTGCTACTCCAGCCGTCCGTAATATTATTCGTGAAGGCAAGAGTCACCAGTTGGATGCAGTTATTCAGACTGGGGCAGATTACGGAATGCAGTCTATGGATCGCACTCTAGTTTCACTTATAAAAGCCGGAACTATCACCTATGATGATGCAAAAACCTTTGCTGTGGATCTTGAAGAATTCGAACGCTTAATGAGAGGTTAATGATACGATGATTACTTTTCAATACGTTGCAAAAAATAACAAAGGACAAGCAGTCAAGGGTCTTGTAGAGGCGGATACCGAAGATTCAGCTGCTAAACTATTACTAGAACAGGGTCTTAATCCGATTGATATTAAACTCAAGAACCAGGGCAGTGGCGTGCTTTCTATAGTGACGAATCGAATCGGTAGTAAGGATCGGATTATCTTTACGAGACAACTAGCTACACTTATTAACGCCGGACTACCACTTACGCAGAGTCTCCGAACGGTGGCCGAGCAAACAAATAGCAAGCCTTTGGCGGTTATTGTGAATCAAGTTATTGCTTCGGTAGAGGGTGGAACAACACTCTCTGATTCGTTGGCAAAATTTCCTAAGGTCTTTAACGACGTTTACATTGCTTTGGTAGCAGCTGGAGAGACCTCCGGTACGCTCGACCAAGCCTTAGAGCGTATTGCCAATCAGCAGGAAAAAGATGCCGATATGATCAGTAAGGTGCGAGGGGCATTGGTTTATCCAGTCATTGTTACATTAGTTATTGTTGGTGTGGTGGTCTTCTTATTGACAACAGTTGTGCCGCAGATTGAGCTACTGTATAAGGATTTTGACAAACAACTACCACTCCTCACGGGTATCTTGATTAGTATAGCTAAACTTATTACTAACTTCTGGTGGCTGATACTTCTGATATTAGCCGGTGTTGGATTCTTTCTGGCTCGTTGGTTTAAAACAAAAGCAGGTGAACGATTTGCTGATGCTACGAAGATGAGAATTCCACTCTTTGGAGACCTCTTCCATAAGCTGTACATGGCTCGCTTTTGTCGCACTGGGCAGACATTGATGGCTAGTGGTGTGCCAATGCTAGAGATGCTGCGTATTACGGCTCGTGCTGTGGACAATGTGTATATTGCTGAGGCGATAGCGAGGGCTTCGGAGAAGGTCAAGGGTGGTAAGCCACTTTCTGAGGCCTTAAAGCAAGAACCGGTATTTCTGCCCCTTGTTTCACAGATGTTAAAAGTTGGAGAACAATCTGGATCAATCGACCAGATGATGGACAAGGCAGCAACTTACTACGAGAATGAGCTCGATAATAAGATTAAGACTATTAGTACTACTATTGAGCCAGTGCTCATGGTGTTGTTAGCTGTTGTGGTAGGTGGTATTGTGCTTGCTATCTTGGTGCCGGTGTATAACCTTGCAAGTGAAAACCTCTCGACCTAGTCGAGGCAGCCTTACTACAAAGGCTCAAAAAAAGGCTTGACTAGTAGTCGGGTATGGTTATAATAAGCATTAGCAATTAACAGTTTAACGTGAGAAAGGGTGTGGTATGAGTAGTAAATTGAACAAAAAAGGTTTTACCTTGATCGAAGTAGTGTTAGTGCTTGCAATCGGAGGCTTGATCTTCCTGTTAGCATTCTTAGCATTCCAACAAGTACAAACAAACCGTCGTGATACAGAACGACGTAGTGCAGCAGGACGAGTTGTTGCTGAATTACAAAATTATAAAGGGGATACGGGCTCACTCCCTGCGGCTTCAGCAGCAGTTACTCCGAATATATGTGCTGCACCAAGCTCGGCAGGTACAGCCTTCCAAGACTTTATGTGGGGCTATCTCTGCGGCAAGGTCACTACTGGCTTTGTCTCCCCTCAGGGTAACTACACTACTATAGCCTCTGGTACACCTACAAAAGATCAAATCTTGTTTGTTAAAGATGTCAAATGTAGTGGTAATACCACAACTGCAAGTACTGGTAATAGCGCGGTGCTTATAGGTCTTGAAAAAGGCGTAGTTTGTCGAGACGATAGTTAGGTCAAGCTGATTGACACAATAAAAATACACCCGTATGGGTGTATTTTTTATCACCATTATCTATAATAAGCATGAGGGCAATAAATGACGGAGTGGTATGGGTAAATTGAACAGAAGAGGTCTTAGCTTGAGCTCGTCGGAAGGTTTTACCTTGATCGAAGTAGTGTTAGTGCTTGCAATCGGAGGCTTGATCTTCCTGTTAGCATTTCTTGCCTTTCGGCAGGTGACGGTTAACCGCCGCGACACACAACGCCGTGCTGACGCGGCAAGAATAATAGTAGAGCTACAGAACTATTACACCAATAACTATAAAGATCCTGACTTATTTCCTACCCCTGGCTCTCCCGGGCTTGCAGCAAGTGCAACCTGTGATCCTGACGAAACCAGCCCATTTATGCTGTTTCTTACTACATATATGTGTAAGGATGGCGAGTTTAAATCTCCAAGTGGAGACAACTACAGCACTCGTCGTTACAACCATGCCTTATTAGATAGTGGGGGTACGGATATGATACGTTATATCAATAAAGCGACCTGCAACGCCGATTACCCCGGAGGGCCTACTGTGTTGGGTTCAGTCAGGGTAGATATCGGCCTAGAAAACGGCAGCTGGGTCTGTCGCGATCTAAAAACTCAATAGGACTAAAACTCGGGACTGTTTATTTTACTGAACGTTTCGGTTATGCTTATATAGACGTATGAAGGGTGTGGTATGAGTAGTAAATTGAACAAAAAAGGTTTTACCTTGATCGAAGTAGTGTTAGTGCTTGCAATCGGAGGCTTGATCTTCCTGTTAGCATTTCTTGCCTTTCGGCAGGTGACGGTTAACCGCCGCGACACACAACGCCGTGCTGACGGCGCTCGAATTATAGCCGAATTGCAGAATTATTATGTCACAAATGGAAAATATCCTTTACAGACCAACGTTCCAGAACGAAGTGCAAGCCAGTCGTGCACTCCGCGCTCACCAGAAGACATCGGGAACTTTATAGATTTCTTAAGTGTACATATGTGCCAAGACGGATTCTTTGAGGCACCAGATGGTAACTACGCTACAGCCCACTACAATAATGCATTGAGTAGCTCATCACCAGTAAATAAGATTAGATATAAAACAAACGCCAGCTGTGACTACGAGTATCCAGGTGGAGATAACGTGCCAGGCTCAGTACGGGTAGATATTGGACTTGAGAATGGAAATTGGGTTTGTAGAGACTCCAAGGGTCGATAATAGTGCATTCATACACCCAAGGTTTATTTTACGGTAGTTTTCGGTTATGCTTAGTGTAATGCAGTACGTACTTATCTTTATATTGGGCTTAGCTTTGGGAAGTTTTGTGAATGCACTGGTGTGGCGTGTTCATGAGCAAGCACATAAAAAGGGTGCTAAAAGTAAAGACCTATCAATTCTGACGGGGCGTTCTATGTGCCCTGATTGTAAACATACGCTTTCGGCTATGGATCTCATCCCGGTTATTAGCTGGGTAGGCCTAAGAGGTAAGTGTCGATACTGTAAAAAGTCAATTTCATGGCAGTATCCACTCGTAGAGTTACTTGTGGCAGCAGCACTGAGTGTATCGTTCTATGTCTGGCCATACGTGCTAAGTGGTGCTCTTGGCTACCCACTTTTTATTATCTGGGCAATGATCATCGTTTTGTTCGCTGCACTAACGGTGTATGACCTTCGGTGGATGCTATTACCCAATAGACTCATATACCCAACTGGTGCGCTAACGGCAGGTTTTGTACTTCTCAGCAGCTTGATCTTGGGCTCTTGGCAACCGATAACCTCAGGTTTAATTGGAGCGTTGATTGCTGGCGGTTTTTTCTGGCTTATGTACCAGATTTCTCACGGTAAATGGATTGGTGGGGGAGATGTGAGACTCGGTTTTCTACTCGGCTTATTACTCGGTTGGCAACAGACACTCATGGCTCTATCACTTGCAGCTTATCTATCGCTTGCCGTTATTATTGTCATCGTACTCTTGGGTAGATATCATAAACGTATGCGCCTACCGTTCGGGCCATTTTTAATTGTCGCAGCTTACATAAGCCTCCTTTGGGGTTCGTATGTTATTGATTGGTATTTGCGACTTGCTGGCCTCTAAAATGATACTGCTTATGCTACAATATACTCTAAGGAGAACGTAGTGAATAGATACGGTTATACACTGCTTGAAGTAACACTTTTCTTAGCAATTTCAGGAGCACTTGCGGTAGTTGCTCTTATAGGCTTAGGTCCACGTTTGACGAACGTTCGATTTACAGATGCCGTACGCTCGCTTGAGTCAACGAGCACCAAACAACTGCGTAGTTTTCAAGCGGGTGAGAATGTGCGGGAATCTGTACGTAAATGTGTAGCGGTAGATGGTCCACCAATAAGAGTTAGCTTCTCTTCTCCTTCGGGTACGGTCTCGGGAGTCGGTGCAGAAGAGGCCTGTGTCTTAAATGGGAAAGTAGCAATTTTTAAGCAAGATGGCGTAGATTACTACCCAATTGTTTCGCGTAGAAGTGCACCTACAGGTTGTCCTGTATCTGCAAACCCACTTCTTTGTTACGGCCCGACGATTGTTAACAATGCATACGCTGGAATTTCAAAGCAAATAAGTTTGTATCGAAATGGGGCCACAAACCAGGCGCCTGCGACTGCGGCATACGGCTATCTGCAAGATCCGAATAGCACGCGTATCTATCCTTTTGTTATCCCATCTGACCAACTGACAACAGAAATTATTAATGATGCTGACAATGTACAACTTGGTGCAGTTAATACTCAATTTACTACAGATCAACAGGCATGCGTAAATTTGAGACTTGGATCTCGACAGGCGAGGATTCTTTATAAGACAAACTCTCTTACGCCAGAGACAACTTTTGAGATGGGGTGCTAATCATGAGAGTATTTAAAAGAATTTTACAAGATGGTGACACAATTGTTGAGGTTATGTTGGCCCTCTCGACCCTCTCTCTTATTCTTTTCATCTCTTGGGGTGTGACTAACCGTGCCACACAAATTAGTCTCAATGCTCGTAAGCGCATCGAGATGGTTAATCAGATCAAAGAACAGGCCGAGATCATCAAATCACTCCATGCTACAAATGGTACAGACTCAACGATCTTTCAAGAAAAAGTTGTGGGTACGCAGTTACCAGAAGATGTTGCAAATCTGAACCCGTGCGAAGAGCCAAGAACTTCTGAGGGCGTACCAAGAAACGCATCTTACCTTTCCGTAACAAATGCCGAGACGGTCTCAAGTCCAGGAGTTAAAGTCGTTGATGATACTTCAAGTGTTTGGATACAGTACAGTCAGGGTGCGGGGTACATAGACTTTTATGTACGTGGTTGTTGGTTAAGTACTGGTGGCACACAAAAAGAAGAAAATTCACAATTTGTAGTAAGGCTTAACACATGAGTACCCTGCGTAACGACAGCAAGGGCTTTACACTTATTGAGTTGATGCTTGCAATGGCCCTTTTTATCACAGTTCTTATACTTTCCACCGTGGGTTTTATAGAAATGAACCGTACTTTCTCACGTGGCTTGGTGCGAAAACAACTTTCTGAGAGTGTGCAGCGTACTACCGAAGAGGTGACGAGAGCTGTTCGTGCGAGTCCCGTTAATACATTGCCGGGTAACTGTCAGACTTCAGGACAGACTGATTGTCCCGCAGATGGTTGGAAGGCACTCTGTTTTATATCAGTTCGTTTTCTATGGAAGACAGACGCCGAGCCATACGGGCTATATACTGATAATAAAGGATGCCAAGATGGGGTAGATACGAGTAGTGCGAATCAGATTATGGGTAGTCGTTATAAGGTTAGTGATCTACAAGTAGGGGACCTAGTGGACGATCTTTACAGGGTATCAGGTGTTTTCAGAACATCTGATGATGAGGCAATTGTAGATCTCGCAGACCCGAGTATTATGCGTTGTAAGGGCACAAGCCAGTCACCGCTCGTCCGTAGTTGCGCGGTAGAGAGGTTTAATTTTATCGTAAATGCTCGAGGAGGGACTAGTCAATGAAGCGTTTAAATCAGTCAGGTGCGGTTTCATTACTGAGTGTGGTTGTATTTTCGCTCATTATTACAGTTATTGTGACGGTGTATTTACGGGTTGGGTTAGATTTGCAGCAAGAAGCGAATAACTATGATTTTAGTACAAGAGCTTATTATGCTGCTGAGTCGGGCGTGCAAGATGCAGTTCGCGGTTTGAACGCCAATCCTTTACTCCTTACTACGGGTCAAGATACTTGTAAGACTTCTGGTGGTTCATATGTCGGTGGTACAGGGGATCTTGGTAATGGCATGGGCTATACTTGCCAATTAATCGACACAAAGGTAGATGAAATCACGGGTAGTACGGCGAATGGTCCGGTTACGGTTCGGATTCGCCCCGAAGCTCCTGTCTCAACTGACCAGTACGCACTCAGCATTAATTGGTCTAAGCGCTATGATCCAAGCGACGGCGCAAATGTCGGATATATACCCTTGGTGCCGCGTGATGACGCACCAAGCCGCCTCTTTCCACCAGAAGCTAACTGGAGAGCAGACGACCCAGACCTTGGTAACGCCGCGGTACATCCTGTCATGCGAACAACTTTACTATCTGTCCCTACGACCAATATTACAAGCAGTAATATCTTACAAAAAGTATACTTTTTAAACCCAACTACTGAAAACTCGGGAGCGGTTGCACCGAGTAGCCTGCTTGATGCACAAGATTTTTCGGCCCAGGCGGCAGAATCAATTGTTCAGAATGTGAAATGCTATCGTAACGACACAGAGGATGTGTACATTCCAGGACTAGACTTTAACGGATACTCTTGCAAGCGATCACTCTTCTTTAGTGGAAGTTTATATAATAGTAACGACCTTTACGTTCGGCTGAGTAGTATATATGGAGCTACAGACTTTAGTATCACACTTCATAAATATACGCAGGCCAGTGACACGCTTGGTGATATGCAAAAACTCATTGGGTCACAAGCCACTATAGACGTAACAGGAAAAGCTGGTGACACCTTTCGCCGTGTAAAGCAGACGGTTCCAATTGGAACAGGTTATAGTGTAGATATGTTCCCAGAGGCTGCTCTTGTAGCTGGAGATGGTATATGTAAATATTTCAGCATTGGAGCATCCGCGGCACAATTTAGCTCGGGCTGTAATCCAACGAACCCACCGTACTACGGACCATAGCCGTTACTAACTAGGTTTAATGTCTTTATGGAACTTCCGGTGAACTTCTTTTAGGTGTGGATCTGTAACGTGTGTATAGATCTGTGTTGTTGATATATCGCTGTGTCCAAGCATTGTCTGTACGCTGCGTATATCAGCGCCGTTCATGAGTAGGTCGGTTGCAAAACTATGTCGCATAGTGTGAGGTGTTACTTTTTTAATAATGCCAGCTAATTTTGCGTACCGTTGAACAATACGCTGGATACTACGGGGTGTTAATCGCAAGAAATCGCCACTCGTATCTTGCTCTTTTGTACCGCCGTAGCGAATAAATAGGGCGGGCGAGTTGTCTTGACGCTTGGTAATGTAAGCGTCTATCCAGTAGGCTGAAACCTCACTCATAAATATCGGCCGATCTTTCTGCCCTTTACCTCTAACCACAAATTCTCGGCGTTTCGTACTAACGTGTGTACGATCTAAGCCGACAAGTTCTGAGACTCGCAGTCCGCCGCTAAAAAGAAGTTCAAGTAGGGTCCGATCACGTAGTCCAATACTAGTAGAGGTATCTGGTTGAGCAAACAGTGCCTCTAGTTCGTCACGGTTTAAAAATGTCACTTGCTTACGTTTCGTACGCGCCAATTCAACCTTGCTTGGCGAAAGGGAGTCAATTTCTCGTTTGGAACAAAACTTTAGAAAACTTCTTAGTGCAATAAGATGATAATTTTGTGTTGTAGTTGATATGTCTTGGTCCGTATCTCGGTTTAATCTGTTAAGCCAGAGTCGCCATTTACGAACTGTCTCAGTAGTCATTTTTTCTACTTCAATATCTCCTGAAAACTCTACCAAACGCATAAGGTAGTGGTGATAATTTTCAATAGTCTTCTGTGAACGGTTTTGTTCAATCTCAAGGTATTCGAGAAACTCAATAATTGTGTCAGAAAGGTAGTGAGTCATATTTGTATTCTAGTGAAAATAGACACAAAATACCAGGTTGAAATCATTTATGCTTAAAATTGATACCAGGTTTTGCTAGCGTGGTTTTTTTGCAACTGAACACAAAAAATAGTGTTCAGTTATCTTGACGGACACCCTGAAATACTGGGCAGATATTGTTCAATAGCAACATGTAGTCTTGAAATTCTTGGATACTCGCGTCAGTATCCAAAAACCGCTATAATAGAAAGCAATGAGTATTATTACGAGTATTATTCTGGGTATTGTCCAGGGTGCAACTGAATTTTTGCCTGTCTCGAGCTCGGGGCATCTTATTATTATGAGCCACCTTTTAGGGAGTAAGAGCTCTTTTGAATTTGATGTGTTGGTCAATTTTGGTACTCTCGCCACCATTATTATCTATTACCGCAAGCGCTTGTTAAGTATTGCTCAAGACGTCTTTGTGAGACGCGATTTACGCCTCATATTAAAGCTTATTCTTGCTACAATTCCTGCCGCTTGCATCGGCTTTTTTGGGCAAAGTATTATTGAAACATATTTACATACGACATGGGTAGTTGTGTTTATGCTCCTGGCCGTGGGTGTTCTAATGGTTGCTTCCCGTTGGTGGAAGCCGAGTGAATCGCTCGCTATTAATAAAGATTTACACGGCGTAACATTCCGACAGTCACTTCTGATAGGTTTCGCTCAGTGTTTTTCACTCATTTCTGGTGGTTCACGTTCTGGTATCACAATTTTAACGGGTTTAAAGCTAGGGTTTACTACTCAAAAGGCAGCCGAATGGAGCTTCTTAATGGGTATCCCGATTATCTTTGGAGCTAGTATGAAGGTGTTATTCAGTGAAAAAGGTATGGCATTTGTGACTGAACAAACAGGAGCGTTCATTATAGCCAACATCGTCTCATTTATAACTGGCATGCTAGCCATTCATCTTTTGATGAGATTATTACAACAAAAAGGCCTCTATTGGTTCGGTTGGTACCGCATCGCCTTGGCATTTGTACTAGTAATACTGTTATCTGCTAAAATACTTTCATAGAGTTAACCAAAAAGAGGAGTAAATCATAGTGAGTACACAAATGCACCCAGCCGTATATAAGATTAAGTTTGAACGAACATTCTGTCTCGTGAAACCAGACGGCGTAAAGCGGGGCTTAATTGGCGATATTATCCAGCGTATTGAAAAGGCGGGTCTTAAGGTGGTTGCTATGAAGATGTTAGTACCTACATCCGACCAGGTAAGGGCACATTATCCAATGAGTGACGAGGCTTGGGTCGCTCGACTAGGGCAGAAATCACTGAGCTCATTTGAAACTCTTGATGCTGATGCTGGAGAGGTACTTGGTAGTATTGATACGACTGTCATTGGTCAGAATGTGGCCGATAGTCTTGTTGAGTTTATGACATCAGGTCCAGTGGTTGCGATGGTGGTTGAGGGGATCCAAGCAGTAGAAATGGTGCGCAAGCTAGCTGGACATACGTTACCTTACAAGGCTGATATGGGTACGATTCGAGGTGATTATTCTGTTGATAGCCCAGCAGTTGCTAACTTTGAAGGTCGTGCAATCCACAACCTGTTTCATGCGAGTGAGATTGCTCAAGAGGCTGAAACTGAAATCAACCTCTGGTTTGAAGGCGAAGATATTCCGGGCTATCCACTTGGTAGTGAAGCTATTATGTACGCTAAGTACTACTAGGATACGTTCCGAGCTCTGTTACAATAGAGCTCACACCCATAGCCAAGCACTACGTACCTTACTTTTTAGGATCGTGTCCCCATAGTTCAATGGATAGAATACCTCCGTCCTAAGGAGTAGATCTACGTT
>CAZWBG010000004.1:0-42730 GCA_964632215.1 uncultured Candidatus Saccharibacteria bacterium
TGTCCCCATAGTTCAATGGATAGAATACCTCCGTCCTAAGGAGTAGATCTACGTTCGAATCGTAGTGGGGATACCATAAAATGTGTAAAAAGCAGCGTATTATTGGTGGGTGTTGGCAGGGTATACTAGCTATGATAGAGGGTATAAGAAAGAACTTTCATGGAAAATGTGCAATTTGATGGTCAGCATCCAGATGAAGAAGTAGTCTTTGTATTCCGTCGACATCCTATTGTGATGCGAAAGGGTATGATCGCCCTGCTGGTCTTCATCTTAATTGGTGCACTTGCAGGCACATTTTTGAGTAATAATGTCGTTACGGTAGGTGAATTCTTCACTAAATTCTTTGGCCCGGTGCTTATGGGGCTTGCACTCGGACTCACAGTACTGTTCTATTACTGGGTTGGTTGGTATTATAGCGTTTGTATTGTGACTGATCAGCGTTTTTGCCAAATCCAACAAACCGGTATTTTTAAAAAACGTAGTATAAATGACATCAGTCTGCATCGTATCTTGAGCGTGAACTATGAAGTGAAGGGTTTTCTCGAAACGGTGCTAGGATTTGGTACAATTATTATACAGACCTTGGTGGGTGATTTTATAATTCGAAAAGTTCCGAAACCTGCTAGGGTGCAAGAAAGAATTGTTAGAGCTATTAAAGAAAGTGGAGTAGAACTACGTGAAGAAACTAATCTCGAAGATTAAAGACCGAAAAAAACCTGAACCTGTCACTCCTAGTCCTTCAAGGGTAACAAATGATACCGTTTCAGAACACCGAGATGAGATCCTGAGTAAGGGTCGTCAATTTAAGTACCCATTTCAGCATTCTAAACATAGAATTGCGCTAATATCGGTGATTTTAGTCGTGCTAGGTATCGTGCTGGTAGGTACATTTACAAGCTTGAGACTCTATACTTGGCAAAGCACGAACGATTTTACCTATCGTATTACTCAAGTTTTGCCGTTCCCCATGGCTCGTGTAAATGGCACCTGGGTATCATACGAAAGCTATTTATTTGAGCTACGCTCTTCAGTTCACTGGCAGCAGAAATATGGTACTACCGACTTGAACTCTCCTGACGGGAGGAGGCAAATAGACTACTTAAAGCGCTCAGCGCTTGATAAGGCTATGGTCAATGCTATTGCTCATTCTTTGGCAGATGAACATAATATTACTGTCTCTCAAGGTGAGGTTGACCAGGTGGTTGACCGAATTAAAGCCAGTGGTGGTAATCTGGAGCAGATTTTAGGTGAAAGCTTTAATTTTACTGAAAAAGAATTACGTCGTTATATAAAAGACAACATTTTACGACGTAAAGTGGCCAAAGAACTTGATCAAGAAGCACCAAAACGTGCCGAAGAACTACTCCAGCAAGTACGAGGTGGCAAGGCATACGCCGATGTTGCCCGCGAATCTTCAGATGATCTTGAGACCAAACAGCTTGGAGGCGAGCTAGGTGTTGTCGAGAAGAATCATGCGAATGTCCCACAAGAGGTGGCAGATAAGATCTTCCAGATGCAAGTTGGTGAGGTGAGTGATGTAATCTCTACACCGAGTGATTACTTTATCGTCCGAGTTGATGAGAGAGTTGATGAGAATCGTGCCAAAGTTTCAATTATACGTATCAAGGTTAAAGACATGGCCCAGTATCTCAAAGAATACCGCGAGCAAGGGAAGGTGACCGAGTTTATCAACCTACCAACCATGGAAGCACAAACAACTCAACAATAAAGTTAAGGTGATTTCTGAAAGTGTTGATAGTCGGTTCTACCACTCTCTGCGGTCCAGTTTCCGCCCCACTCCCAGCCACGTTGGAGCATAAACTGCACTAGTGGGTGGTCCACGTATAGCGTGCCTGGCACCTTTGTGTTCCAGGTAGCGCCTTCGGGTAGAGTGAATACCTCTTCGTTATCTCGGTATCGTACATACGGATTTAATCGTGGGTTAATGTCGAAAGCTAGACCCAGCCCGTGGAGTGAAACAGTAGTGGTATCGGCAATAGTTCGGTAATTGAATCCTGAAGACGCATTAGAGCTCATAAGTTTGTTATCATCCCACAAATATTTTTCGTTACTAGCGGGAGTAACCTCTTGTAGTGGAAATTTCATCGCAAGGGCTACTTCAAAGAAAGCTGCTACGTCGTGAGCAACCTGTTTGTTTACCTCTATAACCCCGTGGTGTAGTTTCTGATCAAATCCATAAAAAGTAACATTCAGCGCTACTTGCTGCTCTAGAATATCGTTCGGACAATCTGTTTTTGGGTTCGTGAGTATAGCTGATTTTTCGTGCTTGACCATACTTATTGGTCAAGTGTTTCGTCGACTACGCCACCAGTTATACTCAGGTCAGAAGGAATATTCATTTCAAATAATGACATCTCACCACGATAGCCGTATTCTCCGCCTTCGGGAATTACGAAGAAATCACCTTGTTGAGCATCTTGGTCTTCATCACCGAGTGTGAATACTCCCGCCCCTTCAGTGACATAATAGGTTCGTGTTCCTTCAATGATGCGTTTACGAGGGTGTTCACCATTGACCAGGATAGTTAGGGCGGTAAACCCAAGCCCTCTCTCAGCTGGCACGTGAATAAATCCTTCGAAGCCTGGCCGTTCAAATCTTTCAGCATCGCTGACCGTAGCCTTAAAGGGTTTAGGTCGCTCAAATCCAGGTGCTTCCATTGTCATAAGATAAAGAATACCATAAAAGCAACATTTGTCTACTTGGTGGTCCATAGCGAAACAAGCATGAAATTATTTCATCGGTCAAGAAGAAGCTTCATCAGCCAGTATTGATTATGTAGCCTTTCCTCAGTCCAGTGCGGCCAATCCCAGTCTTCCTCGCCAATAATCATAAAACCCTTATCTAAGTAGAAAGTTTGGGCTGCTTTTGCATCCTTGGCCACATCTAAGATTAAGGTGCTAAAATCTTCAGATTTAACCTGGTGTAAAAGCCTTTGCCAGAGTTGATTCCCGATACCCTGATTTTGAACCATAAGATTGACATAAAATCCCCAGACTTTTCCTTCAGTAGAGTCTTCTGGATTTATACCAATTCCAATTGTGCCGACAACTTGATCGTTAATTCTGGCTATAAATAGTGTATTTGAACGCTTAGCCAACTGCCTTTCTAGATGTTGCCTAAGTTCTGTTTGAAATGCGACGTTACCTTCAAACATATCAGGTGTTATGCCTCGATTGTTTGGGTAGGTGTCTGTATAACAAACCTCCATATGCCTAATTACATCATCTAAATCATCAGGGGTAGTGGGAGTGATCTCGACTTTAGATGAAGGTTCTCTTTCCTCTTCAAGCTCAAATATTAATCTACCAGCTTCTTTGGCGGTTTGCCGAAAGCCAGAACGCTCCAGTACGTGGGCGCTTGCCTCGTTACCTTCGACTACTTCGGCGTATACTCTTGAATAGCGTGCTCTAGCATAATTGGACATGGCCTTAGTCGCTAGGGTGGCATAACCAAATCCAGTATATCGTCCATCAAGCCAGTAGCCAATCTCAGCTTCGTCACCATCTGGCGTCAAGTTGATGCTACCCACAAAAGTGGTACCATCCCAGATGCCCATACGTAGCTTATCGGGGTTAGCAGGGTCCAATATTGAATCAGTAACAGATGCAAGATCAGGGTATTTTGTAGCAGTCTCATCCCCAAACTGGCTGAGATGATCTCTGTTTGCTTCCACAGCCTCAAGGTAGTATGGGGCTTCGTTTGCTACTAGCTGCCATAACTCAATCCCAGGATTTTCAGTCTTAATAGTGATAGGCATAATATAAAAAAATAATAGCATAAAAATGCTATTAAGTCAATGTGGCGGGCCCGACCGGACTTGAACCGGCGATCTCCTCCGTGACAGGGAGGCGTGATAACCACTACACTACGGGCCCTTGGTTGTCTTGCGAAATAAGACCAGGCTATAGTAGCAGGAATCGCATCTGTTTGCAATGCTTTAGAGGCTACTCAAACAGATAGACATTTGCTACAATCATTTCAGTAAGTTCCACAGAAAGTGGGTAAGACACGCCACCTTAGCCCTGCCCGTTCTGACAGACAGGCGGGTCAGTTGGCTCATAAGGTTATGCCGTCGTAGCTCAGTTGGTAGAGCGGCGCTTTCGTAAAGCGTAGGTCATCGGTTCAAATCCGATCGACGGCTCCATGCGGGTGTCGTATAGTGGCTAATATGTAACCTTCCCAAGGTTAAGAGCAGAGTTCGATTCTCTGCACCCGCACCATTCAGCAAACTTAGGTCAGTTTGAGGTATAATAAGAACAGTCAATGGAAAAGCAGATCGAATCACTCCCATTCTTAAAAGATCGCCCGATACTTGTACTGGCGGCTCTTAACGGTGTTATCATCTTTCTTAGTCTGGCGCTTACGGTGCTTAAGCTCCGTAGTCACGATTTTAAGGTGCCTATTCAGTATGTCGTCAGCGACAGCTCGGTGCTGCAATCTTCAAGCTGGTACTCGCTTTACAGCTTGGCCCTATTTACAGTTCTAGGTGGTGCTCTGACAATTGTGTTGGCCTACAAGTTGCACAAAGGCAACCGATTATTTTCAATTGCACTACTTGGTCTATATGTAGTAGTTGGGGTTGTATCACTCCTGGTGATTAACGCTCTGCTATCACTGGTAGCAAATGTATGAGCCAGTTCCCGCGGTCACTTGAAATCCCCCTGGGCAAGCGAACGGCCAAGTATCGTTTTTTTGAAATCCTACCTGGTGCACTAACCTGGTTTATTTTGTTTTTGCCTATTACGCTGAGCTTGATTGACCCGACCTCACGGGTGGCGGCACTGTTCATCTTATTCTTCATGATAGGTTGGTTCTACCGTGCGGTCGGTATGGCGTTTCGTACGGTGCAGGGCTATAACCGTATGCAAGAATCTTCCAAGATAGAATGGCAAGCATACCTAGAAGATCTTAATACACCCCAGCAAGCAATTAAGCGACTTGAGGCGCACCAGAAGAGACTCGGACGTAGTAAGCGACTGCATCTCATGAACCTACAAGAGTATGTTTCAGATCCAAAACTGAATGATATGAAGCCCGAAGAACTTATACAGTTTGTGATTATACCTATGTGGAAAGAATCATACGAGGTGGTAGCACCAACTATTCAGGCACTTGTAGATTCGCATTACAATCTAAAGCAAGTCGTTTTAACTGTCGCTTATGAAGAACGAGGTGGTCCAGTACCAGAGGCTACCGCTCAGCGTTTGGTAAAAGAATTTGGTGGTCATTTCAAATATGCCAACACCATCAAGCACACTGTGCTCGAAAACGAGGTGAAGGGGAAGGGCGGTAACGTTACCTGGGCCGCGCGGCAGATGCTACCGTATTTTAAAAAAGAGAAGATCGATCCAAAGTACGTAATTTGCACCACGCTTGATGCGGATAACCGGCCACACCCCGACTATTTTGCCCACCTTGCGTATTCGTACATTCTTACACAAGATCGCAAGCACCGCTCGTATCAACCACTGGCACTCTATACAAACAACATCTGGGATGTACCAGCACCAATGCGCGTTTTGGCGGTTGGCAACTCGTTCTTTACTATTGTGCAATCGGTCCGACCACACCTGTTACGTAATTTTTCTAGCCATGCCCAAAGCCTCGATGCGCTCATAGAGACCGATTTTTGGAGTACCCGAACCATTGTGGAAGACGGTCACCAGTTCTGGCGAAGCTATTTTGCCTTTAAGGGCAACCACTCAGTTGTTCCGCTTTATAGCCCGATTTATCAAGATGCGGTACTTTCCGACACCTATCGCCAGACTTTGAAGGCTCAGTTTGTCCAGGTTCAGCGCTGGGCTTACGGTGCTTCAGATATCGCCTACATTGCAAACTTGGGTTTTCGGGGTAAGAAGCGGCGAATTGCGCCGTTTTATGATTTCTTTCTGAAATTTATGCGTCTACTAGATACACACGTCAGCTGGGGCACGATTGCGCTGCTACTTCTGTTAGCGCCACGTATCCCACTCTTATTTACCCCTTCTGCCAACAAGAGTATCGTAGCTCATCAGCTCCCAATTATTGCTAGTTATGCTCAGACCTTGGCAATGATAGGCCTCTGCATCTCGATCTTCCTTTCTCTTAAGCTGTTACCGCCACGGCCGCTACGGTATAAGCGACACCGTAGTATTCTCATGCTTCTACAGTGGTTACTACTACCTGTTACAAGTATTATCTATGGCTCCTGTGCCGCACTTAATTCACAGACCCGCCTGATACTAGGGAAGTATCTGACAGTATTTGCCTTAACCCCTCATGCTATTAAGTCAGAGACCAAATCGTCTAAAAAATCGTCTTCCTGAGCCGTTTTAAGCCACCACAAAGCGTTTTATAAGCTCAACTGGGGGTTTTCCTGCATATACATTCGTAAGGTACTGCAAGGCTGCATTTGGGTCATAGCGATGTAGTACGCTTAGCGCATGTTCGACAATTATCCGACTCTCCTGGGCTGGAGTGCTGAAAAAAGAGCTCTTTTGTAGTTCTAGCTCTATAGTGTCACAGAGGTCTACAGGGGAGGAGGTAGCTTCTTCGAGTCGCTCGGTAGCACGCAGAAGACTCAGGAGTAGTCTTTCTCGGCTGTAGTTACTGTTGGTGCCGTTTGTATCGGTGATTGTAATAGTTCCATTCCAGTCGATCTGTTCTCGAGTCGTAAAGGCTCGCTTGCACGCGGTGCAGCGGTGTCGTCGCCAGGTTTGGCTCGCTTCGTGAGTAGAGCGGGAGTTGTATATCTTGGTAACATTGGTGCAAAAAGGGCAGATCATATGACAACATGTTGTCATGACACTGGGGAAAATACAAGTGGAAAAACAAGCAAAAAGCTGCGGATAACCGCAGCTTCATCTGGTGTTCTAGTTTACTGCGCCCTAAGCCGTAGCTTTGTGGCGACGAAGTCGTGCACGCACTGGGTGTGCATTTGGGAGCTCTTCAAAGAATAATTTAAACTTTTCAAGCTCTGACTTCTTATGTTTTATGGTTGTACTATTCATACACTCCTATATTAGCATAAGTATGTTAACATGTCAATATGGACAGACTTCGACCAATGTATCATTAGTGTCTCTCCACACGAATTCTGATAATACCATGGATGAGTTTTTTTATGCAACTATGCTGTGGAAAACTTGAGAAACTTTGCTTAAAAAATAACCCTGCCCATTCTGCTGATACGTATATTAACAGGAGTAAAGCAAGACAGACAGGCGGGGGTAAGTTATACTCAGGTACATGTTTAAAGAAATAGCTCAAGTTAATGAATTTGGACGCGTAGGATCGTTTGACATACGTGGTTTTACTGTTAAAACACCAACTTTTATGCCAGATGGCACCAGGGGTGCCGTTAAGAGCCTGACACCAGAACAGGTGAGATCAACTGGTGTGCAGGTAGTGCTTGCTAACACCTATCATTTGCACCTTATGCCCGGAGAAGATGTAGTAGCAAATCTTGGCGGGCTACATACCTTTACGAAGCAAAAACTACCACTTTTAACCGATTCAGGTGGTTTTCAGGTTTTTTCACTCGCTCATATTAATAAGATCACTGAAGATGGCGTAACTTTTAAAGATCCACGCACGGGCGATACCATTTTCCTTTCGCCTGAGATATCAATTCAGATACAAATGAAGCTCGGAGCTGATATGATTGTGGCTTTTGACGATGTAGTGGCGTTAGACCAGGTTGGTCGTGGCCGAACATTAGAGGCTTTTGAGCGTACGCATCGTTGGTTGGAGCGGAGTATTGCAGAGTATGAACGGCTAACAAAGGACCTCCCAGTAGATCAAAAACCACTTTTATTTGGAGTAGTGCAGGGTGGTCTCGATAAGAATTTACGTAAAAAGAGTCTGGAGATTGTGCAGGGTCTGCCGGTAGGCGGTATTGCCATAGGTGGGCTTTCGGTTGGTGAGAGTCGCCAAGAAATGCACGAAATGCTTGATTTTTTGGCACCTCTATATGAACCCTCACGACCTCGATTCTTACTAGGGGTTGGAGACCCAACTGATTTACGCCACGCAGTAGAGCGGGGGATTGATATGCTGGATTGTGTTTTACCAACACGTAATGCTCGCCACGGGAGTATTTGGGTCCAGGGGGGAAACGGTGAAGATGTACGACTTAATCTCAAATCTGAGATATACAAAAATGATGCTAACACCATAAGTGATGTATGCGATTGCTACACCTGTAGTGAAGGTTTCTCGCGAGGCTTTTTACGCCATCAATTTAAAGTCGGTGAGCCCCTGGCTGGTACCTTAGCTTCAATTCATAACATTCGTTACCTCCAAAAAATCTGCGAAGACTACATAAGTTCATCATCTTAACCCCAAATTATTCCCCGTGTATCCCATCGAGGCTAGAGTTTCATAAAAAGACACAGTTCGATTATGTAGCCACTCTGTGGTATAATAATGTTTAAGGTTAAGTCAAACAAAAACAACTTGAAAGGAACGTGTAATGAGCAATAATTTGCCACACATATTAGCGATCGGGGATATTATCAGCGATGCTTTTATAAAGCTTTCAGAAGAACACGCTGAAGTCATTACTGATGAAAAAGGCTACAAGCGTCTTAGTTTTGAGCTGGGTGCCAAATTACCATACGATCATGTTGATATTGTGGAAGCGGTGGAGTGTAGCCCAAACGCCGCAGTGTCTATGTCGCGGCTGGGATTAGATGTTAGTTTGATGTCGTGGCTAGGCGACGATGCACCTGGGAAGGGAATGATCGATTACCTCAAGACTCAGAATGTTGGCACTGATGAGCTGGTTGTAGAAGAAGGCATGAAGTCGAACTATCATTATGTACTGCGCTACGGTGCTGACCGCACGAAGCTGCAGAAATTTGAAGATTATTCGTATAAGTGGAAAGAGCCGACCCAGAGACCAGACTGGATTTACCTAGGAGTTCTCGGTGAGAAGACATGGCCACTGCACGAGGCGATATTAGACTATTTAGTGCAAAACCCTGATATTAAACTAGCCCTCCAGCCAGGAATGTATCACTTTATGTGGGGAACCGAGAAAATGGCACCGTTTTATAAACGAGCTGAGATTGTAGTTATGAATCGTGAGGAAGCAGCTGAAGTAACTGGTAAAGATAGAGGTAATGTAACTGATCTGATAAGTGGCTTACATGATTTGGGCGTCAAGGTTGCTGTGGTGACCGATGGTCCGGAGGGTGCTTATGCATCTGAAGGCAAGGGCACTGTCTTTATGCCAATTTATCCTGACATTAAAAAACCTTATGACCGAACCGGTGCTGGGGATGCATTTGCCTCAACATTGACGGCTGCACTAGCGCTTGGTGAGAACTTAGAGACAGCACTTAGCTGGGCACCTATCAATAGTATGAACGTTTCACAGTACATCGGTGCTCAAATTGGTTTATTAACCAAGGAAAAGCTTGAGAAATATCTAGCAGAAGCACCAGGGGACTATCAGCCAACAACTCTAGAGGAATAAATACAGCACGCCGCTGCATTGCGCTTTACCTCTGTTTTTAGTAAGATAAGTGAGTTCATTTGGTGGTAGGGGCGATTAGCTCATTTGGCTAGAGCGCCACATTGACGTTGTGGAGGTGGGAGGTTCGAATCCTCCATCGCCCACCAAGATAAGAACTGGCTTATGGCCAATTTTTATCTTGGTGAGGTTATATGATTTGAGAACCATGTGGCATAGCCGAGGTTCGGTGTAGTGAAAGCACGCGCAGAAATATATTTCGAGCATGATTGAACGGAAAAGCGTAGCGCTATTCTCCATTGCCCACTATTCGATAAGGTCATAGTAAACCAGAGTTTGATACAATAGAAGCAAGCTATGAAGCGGTGTAACGAACCGTGGAGCTTCGGGAGCATGACCAGATCGCCCGTTACCAGAGCTAGTAAGAGTGAAAGATTTCGGTGGAACAGCCTCTGTCAAACTTCACAAAGCTATCAGGGCTTGCCCTTCGTAGCTTTAGCGAAGAAGGGGCCCGAAACACGCTAACAGATGAAATGATCGTCTTGTAGCGTGTTTTTATATTTATTAACCAAGTTGTCATCTCGAGCTTGTGGAGAGATTTGACTAGATCCTTCGACAAGCTCAGGATGACAAGCGACTAGGGAGGCAGAAATACTATGGCAGACCAAAATAACGAGCAACTTCACGCAGTGCGCCACTCTTTAGCGCATATTATGGCAACTGCCGTAACGACCTTGTGGCCAGAGGCTAAACTGGGCGTGGGGCCAGTCGTAGAAGATGGTTTTTATTACGATATTGATATTCCTGGCGTGACCATCTCCACAGATGACTTTAAGAAGATTGAAGAACAGATGCGAAAAGTCATAAATGCTAAACAGCTGTTTGAAAAATCTGAAAAATCTATAGATGAAGCACTCGATTGGGCAAAAAATACCCAGCAACCATATAAAGAAGAGCTGCTGAACGATCTTAAACGCTCTGGTACCACGGCAGCTAAAGATATAGACAGCGAGGAACTTGGTGTTGTGGCTGAAGGTGACTCTAAAGTTGAGAATGTATCTTTTTATACAAACGGTGATTTTACTGATTTGTGCCGTGGTCCACATGTTGAAGATACCGGAAAGGTGGGAGCTTTCAAATTAATGCGGGTTGCTGGAGCTTATTGGCGCGGTAAAGAGGGAAACCCGCAAATGCAGCGGCTTTATGGTGTAGCATTTACAACAAAAGAAGAGCTCCACAACTATCTACAGATGTTGGAAGAAGCTAAAAAACGTGATCACCGCAAACTTGGCCAAGAGCTAGATCTTTTCGTGTTCTCAGACCTTGTCGGGTCGGGCCTGCCTCTTTTTACACCACGAGGAACCGTCTTGCGCGAGGAGCTGAGTCTTTATTCAAACAAACTTAGAGAACGTATTGGCTTTGAGAAGGTATGGGTACCGCATATCACGAAGCATGAACTATACGAGAAATCAGGCCACTGGGCGAAGTTTGGTGATGAGCTATTTTTGGTAGAAAGCCAAGAAACATCTGATCAACTTGTGATGAAGCCAATGAACTGCCCGCACCATACGCGTATTTACGCCGCGAAACAGCGAAGTTACCGTGACTTACCAATCCGTTACCTAGAAACAACTACGGTATACCGTGATGAGAAGACTGGTGAACTTGGTGGCTTGAGCCGTGTCCGTTCTATCACTCAAGATGATAGCCATGTATTTTGTCGTTCTGACCAGATAGAAGGTGAGATAAATCAACTTTTGGCTGCTGCAATTGAACTCTATAGAACTGTTGATATGAAGTTGCGAGTACGCTTGAGTTACCGAGATGAGAGTGAGGCATACCTTGGCGATATTAGCCTGTGGGAATCAGCACAAACTCAGCTTAAGACTGCGGTGGAGGCTAACGGACTCGAGTACTTTGAGGAGACGGGTGAGGCTGCTTTTTATGGTCCTAAGATAGATTTTATGGCTACAGATGCGCTTGGCAGAGAGCACCAAGTTGCCACGGTGCAGTTAGATTTTGTGCAACCTGAGCGTTTTGAGCTTGAGTATGTAACAGAAGAGGGTTCAAAAGAAGTACCTGTGATGATTCACTGTGCATTACTTGGCTCCATTGAACGGTTCTTGAGTGTCTATATTGAACACACTGCTGGTAGGTTCCCGGTATGGCTGGCGCCAGAGCAGTTACGAGTGATTCAGGTAAAAGATTCTCCTGAATTGGATAGTTTTGTTGATGAAATTACAACAATTGCCCGTAAAAATGATGTACGTATTACCGTAGACCGTTCCAATGAGTCTGTTAGTAAGAAGATTCGTAATGCTGAGATGATGAAAGTACCGTATACCGTTGTAGTTGGTGAAAAAGAACTTGAGACGAAGCAGCTTTCACCACGTGTTCGTAATGATTTTGCGGTTGAAGGCCGCGAAGAGAAGGCCTATCCAGTAGAAAACTTTATGAAAAGTATTGCCAACGAAGTGAAAGGCCGTGTACAAAAGTCGTCACTATGAATAGGGAGATCATCGCTGTTGATATTGATGATGTTCTAACTGATAGCGTAGAGTCTCTGAGGCCGCAGATTCTGCAGCTAACTGGACTAAATATTGATGCAAGTACATATCATCGAAGTCCTGGGGAGTATGGCAAGGTGTACGAAGCAACCTGGGAGAGGCTAGGTCTAGGCATAGCCTATCAAGACCTGCCGAGTAACATGGCTAGAGACCAATCTCATATGGTTCCTATGAAGGGCGCTGTCGAAGGTTTGCGACGATTGGGTAAAGAAAACGACTTAATTGTAGTAACTGCACGAAATCCAGTTTGGCGCGGTGCAACAATATCGTGGCTCGAACGTAACTTTGGCGAAGATGTTTTTAGAGAGGTGTTTTTTATCAAGGAGCCGCAAATGGGTAAAGCAGAGCTGTATACAAAAGGAGATATTTGTATAGAACAGGGAGCTAAATACCTCATTGATGACTGTCAGGAGTTCTGCCTTTCAGCAGTAGAACTGGGCGTAAAGGCTATTCTATTTGGTGAGTATGCGTGGCATCAGGGTGCATTGCCTGATGATATTAAGCGGTGTAAAGACTGGCAGGAAGTGGCTGAATACTTTTATGGCGAGAGTTGATAGTGAATTCAAAGATCGAGTATATGCTCTGGTGGCTCAGATTCCGCAGGGGCGATTGATGACTTATGGGCAGCTTGCAGGTTTGGCTGGTGCGGCGTGGGCGGCTTGGGAGGTGGGCCAGATCGCACATACGGGTCCAGAAGATTTACCTTGGCAACGTGTAGTGAATAAAAAAGGTGGTCTAGCGGCTGGCTACCCCGGCGGTGGGCGCGAAAAGCACAGGGCTATTTTAGAATCTGAAGGCTATGAGGTGTCAGACGATCTTACCGTTAACGTAGAAGAGCTCCTTTGGATACCTACTGAACTAAAATAGTACTCAAATCCAAAACTCTAGAGTTGAACCATAAAAACAGGGGTGAGAATCTTGCCGTCTACATTACCTTGACTATATCTGGTCTACCTCTGTATACTAGATATCAGATAAAAAGCATAAACGCTAACAGATTAGTGGCTATGCAGGGGGCAGGGTACATATCACAACATGGCAGAGACCAAAACAGACATCTTGAACAACCCTTTGATGCCAGCTCTCGCATATGAGGAACTGGATGATTCGTCATCTTCCGATATAAGTACACCGACCCCTGAGAGTGCTACAATTACCGGTGCCGACAAGATCTCTAACCCAGATATGGGTGGTCCTCTTACGCCATCTAGTAGCTCTGTGACTCCACTGCAAAATCCTGAGGGGAAAGGTGAAGATACTCCAAAAAAGCGTCATCCGCTGATAGTAACAGCGATTATCATCCTTTTTCTTCTCCTTGGTTCTGCTTTTGCATTTGTTAACCACCGTGCAAATAGCCGATATGACCAGCTTGAAGCAGCCCAATCAAGCCTCCAGCAACAACTCAATGATGCCGATAACCTCAAGACAACTGAACTCAAGACCGTGGCAGCTACCCTTGCCGCTATCCGCAGCGAACTAGACGGAGACATCCCTCAAGAACTTGAAGACCAATACACGAGCCTGCTGCAGCAGCTCCAAGCTTTTACCACATCTTCCAACCAACAAATTGCCCAAACTGCGACTACTGTACTTGCTGAGCTTACTAATCAAGCAGGTGAGGGTATTGCAGTCTCAGGAGCTCACGGTACCACCATCTCCAATACTGGTGTCACCTCGCTCAACGGTCAAGCGGGTAATCTCTCCCTCCAGGGGACACCGAACCAGATTAACGTGACTCAGGCTGGCTCAACAGCCATACTTTCCACCCCTCAAGACATCGCAACCACCTCTAGCCCGACGTTTGCCAATCAGAACGTTGTTGGAAATACTACTACTGATACCTTAGCTATTCAGACTAGCGGTACCCAAAATGGTCACGCTCTTTGTGACATCTCTAACAACTGTAATTACTCCGGAGCGGGCAGCTCCTTTGTGCAAGGTGGCAACAGCTTTGGTATGACGGCAACCTTGGGTACTAATGACAACCAAAGCCTTAATCTTGAGACTAATGGCACGACTAAGATGACTGTTTTAACTAATGGGAATGTAGGGATTGGAACAGCGACACCAAACGCAAGGTTGCAGTTAGCTCAGAATGTTTTCGGAGAAGCTGTGTTGCTCAGGTTGCATAATCCTACAACTAACAACGCGGGTTCAAGCTCAATTTTGTTTACTGCAAACTCATCAGAGAGGGAGTATGCCAAGCTTCTTGGTGGTCGTGATGTTAACGGTTCTAGCGAGTCGGGTATGCTTGGCTTCCATACGCGGTCACTTACAGGGGGTCTTCTGGAGCGTATGAGAATAAATCAGTGGGGTAATGTCGGTATTGGTACTACTAATCCTTCGATCGCTCGCTTATATGTGCAGGGGGATTCTATATCAACCATTGGCCAGATTATCCAGGGGGCAGCTGGTCAAACTGCTAACCTCCAGGAGTGGAGGAATAGCACTGGCACCGTATTGGCTTCCGTCAATACTGTCGGCGCTGGCTCGTTTGCGAACTTACTGCAGGGAGGCAATCAAGTCTGTGATGCCAGTAATAACTGTGACTATGCACCAGCTAGCGGCTCGGGCAATTACATTCAGAACGGGACTGCTACTCAGACGGCTAACTTTAATATTTCTGGTAACGGCACTATAGGTACGGACCTCAACGTCTCGGGAAGTACCACCACCAATAGCTTAGTTGTGGCTACTAGTGCAACCATAGGCACGACCCTTGGTGTAACAGGTGATGTATCTATTGGTGCTAATAGTAGTCTCAAGCTGGTGGGTGGTACCAGCTTCCCGTTGTCTCCAACCGAAGGCCAGGTCTTTTACCGCAGCGATAGTAACCAACTGTACGTTTATGACGGCACCCGCTGGCAAGCTGACCGCAGCAGCGTGACCTACATTGTGGCTGCCAGCAACTCGGTCAACAAAGAGAAAGCAGACTTTGTGGGTGATGGCACCAACGACCAGAATGCTATTAACGCGGCCATAGATGCTCTGCCGAGTACTGGTGGAGCGGTGGTGCTGTTGGACGGGACGTTTAATTTGACTGGTACGGTGGCGATTAACAAGAGTAACACTACTTTGCAGGGGCAGGGGAGCTCAACGGTGCTGCGGAGGATGTGGGATAGTAGTGCAGCTGAGGGAGTGGTGACAGTCGGTGGCAATGGCACGGCTAACTACGCAACTATTACTAACCTAAAGATAGACGGCAACAAAGCAACTTACGCAAACGTTAACAACTTGGGCTTACAAATTGCTTCTTCTTGCTCCGTTCAGGCAAGGAATGCGCGCGTTATGGACAATACTATTATTAATACAGCATCACATGCAATCCACGCCAGTGGAGCATGTAGTAATAGTATAGAGGGATATTATGGCAATAATACAATAATATCTCCAGGTGGCGCTGGCATTAACCTTACTACAAGTGGCAACACAGCATCAGTAATTGGCAACAAGATATCTGGCGCTGCGGTAGGCGTGCAATGGGGTGATGGCCAAGGGGTAATTTTAGACAATACTATAACCGCGGGCTCGATAGGTATGCAGATCAGCAGTGCCTTTGTTACGATAGCCAATAATCTAGTATTTAGTAATACTAGCCACGGAATTATCTATCGGAGCTTCTCCGGATCGTATGCTACGAGTATAACGGGGAATGTAGTTAAGTCTAATGGTGGCCACGGAATTGTGGTCAGCAACAATGCATCTATCCCGGTGACAGGTAATGCAGTGTCAGACAATACGGGTATCGGTATACAGGTAGAGGCTAACCTCAATAATGTACTAGGCAACAGAGTTAGTAATAATGGCGCGGGTATCACTATCAGCGGTAATAATAATGTGATCGAAAGTAATGTTTTGAGCGAGAACGGCGGAACGGGAGGGAATAGTTCCATCTCTACTACTAATGGCTTAGACAACAAACTGGTTAATAATACTATTACTGATAGTGTTGGTACGGGGTGGGCAATTGCAATAAACCCCGGCTGCTGTAACATAATAAGAAATGTCTACCTTTCCGGCAACACCTACTCTGGTGCAGGTGCTTCCTCCATTCAAGACTTAGGTATCGCTACCATCTGGGACAACCAAATGGATGCCAACGGCAACCTTGTCACCCGTGGCCAAGCAGGTGTAGCCTTCAATGGGACAACTTCTAGCTATAGTTTGCAGAACACGGGTAGCTTTGTGCAGGGTGGTATTGCAACACCTGCTGCTCCAACAGTTGCCGCCCAAGGCACTACTGGTGCTACTTCATGGAGCTACGCGGTTACAGCCTACGACGGGCTGGGTGAAACCCTGGCTAGTACTGCCACAACGGTTACCACTGGTAACGCTACTCTGGATGGCTCTAACTTCAACCGTATTACCCCAACCAGAGTCAATGGAGCCGTAAGTTACCGCGTGTACCGTACGGCTGCGGGTGGTACTCCTAGCTCTACAGGCTACATTGGTACCGTAGCGGGTGGAGCCACTACCTTCTACCTGGATGACACAGGACTCACAGCAACAGGTACAGCACCAGTTGCTAATACCACTGGTACTGGTTCATTTGTGAACTTGCTGCAGGGTGGCAACCAAGTCTGTGACATCTCTAACAACTGTGGGTATGCCTCAAGCTCTGGTTCAACTAGCTATATCCAAAATGGTACCTCTGCTCAGACCGCTAACTTTAACATTACGGGCAATGGTGTTATTGGGGGAAAGCTTGCTATTGGTACGGCTATAACTTCGGATTACCTTGCGATCGACGGTAATGAGGCTAGTGGTGTCGGTATTTACATTCGTAATCAATCAACAGCTTCTGGTGCTGGTGCTGGTTTCCGTTTAGTTAATAATGTCGGAAAGGAATATCGTATAGGTGTTTCCAGCTCTGGATCTCCCGTTTCGAGCGCTCTGGTCATCTCTGACTTTATTAGCGGTACTGGTGTTCCTCGTCTTATCGTTACTACTACTGGTAATGTGGGTATTGGGGCTCCGCTGCCTGCTTCACTTCTTTCGGTGGGCGGTACAACTGGCAACTTCCAAGTTAATACCTCAGGCACGGTGGTTGCTGGTACCTGGCAAGGAGCCGCTCTGGCCGATCCTTATGTTACCGATGCGCTTACTATTAGTAGTGCTGGATCGGTGGCCGACGGAGCGTTGAGCTCTAATGTTGCGCTCTACAATGCTACAACTGCCAATTTTACCGGTACACTTCAGCAGGCAAGCAATCAAGTCTGTGACATCTCTAACAACTGTGGTTATGCCCCAGGCTCTGGCTCAGCTAACTATATCCAAAACGGCACTGGTGCTCAGACTGCCAACTTCAATGTCTCTGGTACGGGTACGGTGGGTACCTTACAGATTGGCACTGTTGCGACGTTTGCTGATTCTAGCGGTAATCTTCAATTAAGCATACCTGGAAGTGGTTCTTTGCGAATTGCCAATGCATCTGCAGCCCAGTTTCGACTATTGCCATCAGGAAATGATATCCAATTCCAAAATACATTGTCTTCGGGCAACATTTACTTTACTGGCCTGAACGGCGCACCCTTAACAGGTGACGTTATTTTTAGAGGAACTGGAGGAATCGGTATGGGCGCGGCAACCCCAGGCGCAAAACTCCACGTGGTAACAGCAACAACTCAGGTTGGCCAGATTATTCAAGGGTCTGTTGGCCAGACTGCCAATTTGCAAGAGTGGCGAGACAATAATAACACGGTTCTGGCTGGGGTCTCAGCTATCGGGAATATGGGAATTGGTGCTACACCATCTACAGACGCCAACTACAAGTTAACTGTTGGGGCTGAGGATCCATATATACGTTTTAATATGGGTACGGCCTCTACGCATGCTGGTGGCTTGCGGTTTTTCCAGGGCACTACTGCCACAGAAAGGGCTCGTATTGGTTATTCTAACGGTGTAGCTATCAGTAGCTATGTAGGAGATATGAACCTTTCGACCACTAGTGGATCAAATATTGTTCTCAATGCATGCTCAGACTGTGGAAGTTCTAATTGGCAACGTATTTTAATACGTTCTTCGGGTAGTAATAGCGGTTTTGCTTATAGCTACGGTGAGAACGATAGAACCACGTTTAATAACACTACTGCATGGTTTGGCCAAAATGTTGGTATTGGTCCAACCACTCCTGGTGCGCGGTTACATGTCCAAGCGTCGGCGGCAGGAGCCATTGCTACGGTTATTCAGGGTGCTATTTCACAGACAGCTAATCTGCAAGAATGGCAAAGTAACACTGGTGCGATACTTGCTTCGCTGAGTGCCACTGGTGATCTCTCTGTGGTCAACGCCACAGTCAACGGAACACTGGCCGTTACTAGTGCTGCGACCTTCAACAATACCCTAACGGTCAATGGGCATATTATTACGGGTAACACCAGCGGTAATACTACGATTGGGCCAGAGGCTGGTGCAGGGACAGGAGCTTCTGTGGCCATAGACGGTAACGATACGAGCGGTACGATTACCCTAACTACTGGTACTGGGGCAGCAATGGGTGATTTAGCCACCATTGCATTTGCTAACGCCTACGGGGCTGCCCCAAGGGTAACTCTGACTCCAGATAATCTTGCAGCTGCCAACTTGCCGTACTACACAAATAACCGCACGACAGCTGGTTTTACACTTAGTACGAGTGGCGTTCCTGATGATGCCACCGTCTACGTCTTTAGCTATCAAGTCATGCAGTAACCGCACGACAGCTGGCAACCGTTACTTTCGCTAATGCGTATGGTAATAATCCGAGGGTGGTGCTTACACCAGCTAATGGTGACAGTGCAGGTATTCAGCACTTTGTGTGGGGAGTGTTAATACCTCTAGCTACACGGTTGATGCCAACCTACCAATTGATGGCACGACATACACCTACTACTACCACGTTCTTGAATAAAACAGGAATGTCAGCACTGTAGGGTATACTTTATGCATATGTCATTAGAATCTCCACTGATTACTATAGTAGGCGAGACAGCAAGTGGTAAAACCGCTGCTGCTATTGAGCTAGCTAAATTAGTGAACGGCGAAATTATTTGTGCAGACTCTCGTACGGTGTATAAAAAGATGGATATAGGTACTGCAAAGCCTAGTTTGAAAGAGCAGCAGGAGGTACCGCATCACTTAATTAATGTAGTTGAGCCTGACGAGACATTCAACGTAGCCCAATTTCAACGAGAAGCCCAAAAATGTATTCAGACTATCGCGCAGCAGCATAAGATGCCTATTATGGTAGGTGGTTCTGGCCTGTACGTCGATTCTATATTGTATGATTTACAACTATCTAGCGAACCAGATTATACTTTGCGTGCACAACTAGAACAGATGAATGATGAAGAATTAACAACACTTTTGAGCACAAAAAATATAGATATCGGTGGAGTGAGCACAAAAAATCGCCGCCACCTCATTCGAGCTATCGAGCGTGGTGGCACACCTCAGCAAGAGAAGAAATTACGTGCGAACACCCTTGTTTTGGGGATTCGGGTTGACCGCGCGGTATTAAAACAAAGAGTCACAGCTCGCGTACAAGAAATGTTCAGAACTGGTTTGATAGAAGAAGTTAAGAAGATCAGAGATACTTACGGCAAAGATATCCCAGCGCTGAGTGCCCCGGGATATAAAGCGGTTGGTGCATACCTAGAGAGCCAGATTGATTTAGAGGAAGCAAAAGAACAGTTTATACGTAACGATCTACAGCTGGCAAAGCGGCAGCGAACCTGGTTTAAGCGCAGTTCAGATATTCAGTGGTTTGAGGACCCATCAGCCCTGAGAGAAGTTGCTCTCGAATTTATACGGACACAAAGAGTATAATAGAACTCAAGATGTATCGTAGATTTCTTATTTTTTGTACAAAAATCCTCATGAAACTACTCCGTTTTACGGGTAGGAGCGGCTCTGCATTGCCAGGATTGGTTATGGAAAAGCTGTATCCAAACTTTTTGCCACGAGTTTTAAAATCACAAGAGCACAGGATTATTGTAGTGACAGGTACGAATGGAAAAACAACTACTACCAAGATGCTGGTAGAGGGTCTGCGTGGTGCTGGCCTCACGGTTGTAACGAATGCAACGGGTAGTAATATGACTCGTGGGCTTATAGCGGCTCTAATAGAAGACATGACCTACTTAGGTAATCTTAAGCAAACTGATTGGTTTGTGTTCGAGATGGATGAGGCCTACGGACCAATTTTTACTCAGAAGATAGCACCTCACTTGGTGGTAGGCTTAAATGTACTGCGGGATCAGCTAGACCGTTATGGTGAAATTGACAATACTGCTCGGTTAATTCAGCAAACGGCGTCAAAGGCCCAGTACTTTATATATAGCGCGCTTGATCCACTTCTGTCCAAAGCAGCGAATACTCTGACAGAGCAGGGCGTGAATATCTTGAGTTTTGGGGTTAAGAACGAACTGCTCAAGCAGGTTGCTAATGAGCAGACGCTACACGGGCAAGTTATCGATTCTGCTGCTATTTCAGCACCTACTGTCTGCTTAGAGTCCGCACACCAAGAAGGTGCAGGTCAAAAGCTTAAGATTCAAGTCGGGCAGCAGAGTTACACGGTCAATATTCCTCTGAGTGGATTTCATAATGCCCTCAATACCTTGGCGGTAGTGGGTGTGCTTGATAGTGTCGTGGAGTCTCGTGATCTTAAAAAATGTCTTCAGGCGATTGCTCAAATGCCCGTACCATTCGGACGAGGCGAACAGCTGCATCTGAAAGATAAGGTTATTACAGTGGCCTTAGTGAAGAACCCGAGTGGCTTCGCCAATAACCTAGATACCTTTGTGCAACATATGAAGCCTGATGCGGTCCTTTTTGTAGTAAATGACAATTTTGCCGATGGCCGAGATGTTTCTTGGCTATGGGATGTCACGTTTCAGGGCGTCGTTGACTCTCGGATTCCGCTCTATACGAGCGGAATCAGGGCTTACGACATGGCTTTGCGGCTGAAGCACGATAATCTAGACTCTCAAAACTATCCGTCGGTTACTGAGGCGGTAAAGGCCATAATGGGAAAGAAGTACAAAAATATTGTTATTATTCCTACCTATACGGCACTATTTGAGGTGCGCGCAGCTCTAGGTAAGTACGGAAAGGTGCCGCGCATATGGTAAAACAACAGCTTACTATCGGACAACTCTACCCAAAACAGATGAACGTGTATGGCGACATGGGTAATGTTATCACTTTGCGATACCGGCTTGAGGCACGAGGTATTGGGTTTCAATACCTCGCTGTAGATTCGCTAGAAACACTGCAGAATAACCAGGTAGACATTCTGATAGGTGGTGGTGGTCAAGATTCGAATCAAGAGGGTGTTCATGAGGATCTTATGCGCTACAAGCGTGAACTTATTGCTCAGTGTGATGATGGCTTAACGGCTCTTATGATCTGTGGGATGTACCAGCTTTTTGGTAACCGTTTTGTGCTACCTGATGCACGCGAAATTCCCGGAGTCGGTATTATCGACTGTGAAACACATGCCGGCAACGACAGGTTAATAGGTAATATTATTATTGATTCTCCGTTTGGTGAGCTTGTGGGTTTTGAGAACCACTCAGGCAGAACCTATTTGGGGCCAGAGGTGAAGCCCCTAGGAAAAGTAGTAAAGGGCTCGGGTAATAACGGTGGGACACCTGATGAGGGAGCGATTGTAAAAAATGTGTTTGGTTCGTATATGCATGGACCCGCGCTTGCTAAGAATCCGCAGCTTGCAGATGAACTCATCCACCGTGCCCTGCAAAGACGCTACGGAAATAAAGAACTTTCTCTGCTCGATAACAGCTTAGAAGAGCTTGCCGCGCAGTATGCTACGGTGCGACCACGCTAGCAGCTTGGTCCAAATTTTGGTACAATTCATACGATGATTGAACAACTATTCGGTTCGAAGACGAGAGTGAAGTTATTACAACTTTTTCTGGCAAATCCAGGGAGGTCATTTTATGTACGCGAGTTAACTCGTAAAATAGACGAACAAATTAATTCCGTACGCCGAGAACTCTCTAATTTACTCGCAATCGGGATCATCAAGTCAGAAAGTAAATCGGATAGCACCAATAACAAGCTTTATTATGAGATAAACCAAGGCTACAAACACTTTAAGGCGTTACAATCAATTTTTTCAGTTGAGATCCCGCAGCAAGATATTTCGACGGCCTCACAAGGGGACTTACTGAAACGACTCCAGGCAGTCGGCTCATTTGATGTTATTATTGCCACTGGTGTGCTGGTCGGACAGCGCGCTGGTGAGGCTGATTTGCTACTTGTGGGATCAACTAACAAACAGAAGCTCGAGAAGCTCATGAAGACCGTAGAGCTAGAAGAGGGCAATCCGGTGCGGTACACGGTGATCCCTGAGAGCGAATTTACATACAGGTTAGATATTAAAGACAGGTTTATTATTACCGCCCTTACTGGCAAACATATTATACTGGTAGATTCCAGTGGTAAAATCAAGAAGTTTTTAGAAAGTAAATAGGAGACACACGATGGAATTACAGTATTTTGGCGCAGATAGCCTGCAGATAGTAACAAAAAAGTCAGTTACAGTAGTTGATCCGAGCAGTGACATTACTACCATTAAACCAGATCTTAAGAAGGCAACTTTAGTGTTGGCCACCCAGAGTACGTTACTGCCGGACCTAGCGAAAGATGTATTTGCAATTGATAGCCCTGGTGAATATGAATTTGCTGATTGCTCAATTAAGGGAGTGGCTGCACAAGCTCATATTGCCGCGAGTGGTAATAAAGATATCACTATGTATCGTTTTACTGCAGGCGATGTCGTAATGCTTGTAACGGGCCATATTAACGCTCAACTCTCAGAAACCCAACTTGAAGAGATAGGCATGATAGACGTGCTGGTATTGCCCGTAGGTGGTGGTGGATACACACTTGATGCCGTAGGTGCCGCTACTGTAGTGCGCGCGATTGAGCCGAAAGTGGTTATTCCGGTCCACTATGGTGACGACGGGCTTACTTATGAGGTACCACAGCAAAAGCTAGAGGAGTTCACTAAAGAGTTAAGTGCTCCAGTTGCTGAGCCACTCGATAAATATAAGATCAAAGTATTACCTGAACTGTTAACTGTTCAGCCGCTAAATCGCCAATCATAATTAAACACCTGTGAGTTGATTGTATTAAAAAAGGTAGCCAATTGGCTACCTTTTTTAACTCGTGCTCACTGTGGTAAGACTAAAGAACGCCCTTTTTCTTGAGGGTACGAATTGCCTGCGTACTGATCTTCATAGTTACTTTTTTACCATCTAGTATAAAAGTCTTCTTCTGCAGGTTAGGGAGCCATACTTTCTTCGTATGTCGCATTGAAAAGCTGACATTATTGCCAAACTGCTTTCCTTTGCCGGTGAGTTCACACTTCTGTGCCATATCTATGTATTATCCTCTACAAATTTAAATCATGTTTCAAAGATCTATACTACTGTTTTTTTTGCCTTAGGTCAACCCCGTAGTAGATTTTTACAGATCTATGATCGAGTTGGTGCTCGCAAGACACTAGCAAAAACTCACTACAGGGTCAAGAGCAGACTTGAGGTATAATCTCTTGGTATACTAAAGGAGCCCCAGGTATGTACGGTTGATTTCCTGAATATCTTTTGAAAGGGAGCCTTATAGGCCTGTATCCGTGGATGTAGGCTGCGGGCACCCACCTGGTTTACCCAGGTTAAATCAACTGTGCTGCCTGGGGTACTTGGCAGAGACTAGCGGGGATTAGCGCAGTTGGTAGCGCGCACGGCTGGGGTGAGAACTGCCAGTGGCAGTTTGCAAGGCCGGAAACTGGTTACAAGCTATGCTTGTAGTAAGTTGAGGCGGGGTCGAGGTCAAGGCTGAACTTGTTCACCTTGAACCGTGACCGTAGGCCCTTTGCCGCTATGTTGGGTGGCATGCACAATTAGCGGGGATTAGCGCAGTTGGTAGCGCGCACGGCTGGGGGCCGTGAGGTCGTCGGTTCAAATCCGGCATCCCCGACCAAAACTAACGTAAAGGTTTACAGTGTGAAATATGAGAAAGAATTAGATAGGGTTAGAGCTGCTCTTGATCATGAGATCAGTAAACTTTCTAAAGAATCTCCAGAAGTATCTACTGTCGGAATTAACAACGGCAAGTTTATAAGATCTCAGATTCTTTTCGGGCTAACTGATCCTGATAACTTGAAGATGGCAATAAAACTTGCGACTGCACTCGAGCTAGCACATCTGAGCACGTTGGTACACGACGATATTATTGATGATTCAAAGGAGCGAAGAGGTGGGCCTTCTGTCTATAATGCAGTGGGTGCGGAAAGAGCTATCTACGTAGGAAACATACTCGCTATTAGGGCAGGGGTGATAGCTATGGAAGTATCTGTACCCTGTGGGTTACTTTTACAACAGGCACTCATAGATACTAGTCGAGGTCAGCTGATAGAATTTAGAAATAGAGGAGTCAAAAACTGGAGCTCTGAGGCATATAGGCAAGCTACTATCTATAAAACAGGAGCAATGCTTCTGCTTGCTATACAATTTGGTCTCGTAGGTGAGTTGGTGCCGCTTTCTGGGGAGGCGCAGAAGCTGCTGTATACATGTGTAAGTAGTATTGCAATGGCTTTCCAGATTATTGATGATACAGAGGAAGTACTGCTAGTACAGTCAAAGCTTAATAATAGCGTACCTTTTCAGCAGGCTATTGAGGGCACCGATCTAGCAAATGGAGACTTTAACTACCCGTTATTACGAGAGTATCTAGATAGCGGACAAGAAGATGTTCCTATGGAGGTGCTGCTTAGGAATCTTTGGGCAAGCAAACGGAAGGAGGCGATCGACACGACCGTACGTGAATTGATTGCTACTGCTAATCAAGCACGACAATCACTTGTGAGCACTAATGCTATAACGAGTGTTCATTCAAAAGTTCTCGAAAGAATTTTATTAAAAGTCGGCGATGCACACGAGGCGGCAGACCTTACTCTACTCGTATCTGATTGATGAATATAGTAAGCTTTAGGTATGGAAAAATTCATAAAACAAACAATTTTCGTTAATGCCGTTATTCATAATGCCAATCAAGAGGTGTTGTTGGTGCGTCGTGCAAAGAGCGACAGCTTTTTGCCTGGCTATCTTGAGCTACCCGGAGGAAGGGTGATGCTCGGCGAAACACTAGAGCGCATGTTAACTCGAAAGCTGCAGCAAGAACTTGGGGTTGAAGTAGTCCTCTCTACCTATTATATGAGCCTAGCCGAGGTGAACAGTAAGGGTCCATACACGCGAGTAGTTTTTGAGGTAATACTCCGTGAGGCAGATGACCCAATTAACCTAACGCGGGCGCATAGTGAATATGTTTGGATGGGTCGGGATGGCCTTCGGTCTGAGAAGGTAAGTGCTGACTCAAAAAAGATTCTCGAGAAGTACTTAGGAGATGGCGATGTATTAAAAAACGATGATATTAATACAACGTATACTGTCTATACAGACGGCGGCTCAAGAGGTAATCCGGGTCCATCAGCATCTGCCTATGTATTGTATGATCAAAAAAACAACGTTGTCGAAACTGGTGGCGAATACATAGGCATAACAACCAACAACCAAGCAGAATACACTGCAGTGCTTCTGGCGCTAAAGGCGGCGACTAGACATGCAGACAGGGGTGATTCGCTGCACTTTTATATTGATAGCCTCTTGGTGGTAAATCAGCTAAATGGTGTCTACAAAATTAAGAATAGGGAATTGTGGCCACTTAACCAAGAGGTACGTACGCTTATGACGTCTTTTGGGTCGGTGCATTTTACGCACATACCGCGTGAGCAAAATACTGCGGCCGATACTCAGGTGAATCAGATTCTAGATACTCATAGTGCCGCGTCTCAAGTTTGATATACTAGAGGAGGTTAGATTATCAGGTGGTCGCCGCGTATTTTACGGGGAGGAAAGTCCGGGCAGTACAGGACAAGGCAGTTGCTAACGGCAACCGGAGGAAACTCTAGGGAAAGTGCCACAGAAACGATACCGCCTGCTGTGCGGAACACAGCATTTAACAATTTAGCAGGGCAGCATTTAGCAGAAATTCTACAGAGAACAGGTAACAGGCACCTTCGGTCTGTATCTTGATTCCTGACAAATGTTTGTAATCTGGTGCCTGCTTTCTGATAAATATTGCGCTTCGCACGGTAGGTAAGGGTGAAACGAGTGGGGTAAGAGCCCACAGCCTCTGCAGGTGACTGTATGAGGGAGGTAAACCCTGTCTGCTGCAAGGAGGTGGCGTTTGATCACGTAAGTGGTCCGGTGGTCCGCCGTACGTCATCGTAAAACCGCTTGAAGTTTATGGCAACATACACTCTAGATAGATGATCGCCCAATGACAGAACCCGGCTTATCGATAGTCTGACCATATAAAAACCACCCTTTCAGGTGGTTTTTATAGTTATAAGATGCCAGATTAGTTACTTGGTAGCAAGTTTTACGAGCTCACCAATTGCAGCTGGTTCGTTTACGGCAAGTTCACTTAAGATCTTACGATCAACTTCTATATTGTTCTTCTTGAGGCCATTTATAAATACGCCATAGGTTGTGCCATGTTGTCGAACGGCAGCGTTGATACGAGTAATCCAAAGACCTCGAAAATCGCGCTTTTTATTACGTCGGTCGCGATATGCATACTGTAGAGCACGAATAACACCTTGTCGAGCCAACTTAATAGAGGTTCGGCGGGCGTGTTGCATGCCTTTTGCTTGTTTTAATACTTTTTTGTGCCGCTTATGGCTTGTTACACCTCGTTTTACTCGCATAAAAACTCCTTATTAACTAGGCTCCGAGTGCCCGTTTTACATTCTTGTTATCACTACTGCTCACTGTGTGAGCGCGGTTATTGTTGCGCTTGCGTCCGGCACTCTTCTTTTGTAAAAAGTGACCAGTATTAGCACGTTCACGCATTAATTTTCCAGTTGCTGATTTTTTAACACGTTTTGCAGTGCCTTTGTGGGTCTTAAGCTTTGGCATTAGAACTTCTCCTTAGAACAATTGTTAGACTTCTTCCACTAAGCTGAGCCGGCTGATCAATCGTTGCAATATCCTCGAGGGTTTTTGTAATACGATCAAAGAGTACAAAACCGAGCTCTTTGTGGGCGTTTTCTCTACCCCTATACAGTAACATAAGTTTCACCTTATGACCAGCCTCTAAAAATGCCCGTGTCTTATTCAGTTTGATCTCAAGATCATGATCGCCAATACGCAGTCCAAGCCGAATCTGTTTTACATCAATTGTCTTCTGTTGCTTCTTTTGTTTTTGTAGCTGCTTTGTCTTTTGGTAGTTGTATTTACCCCAGTCAACAATACGAGCAACAGGTGGATTTGCGGCAGGTGATACCTCAACTAGATCAAGACCAGCTAGTTCGGCACGTCGCAGAGCTTCACCTAGGGTGAGGACGCCAACTTGATTTCCTTCATCGTCAATGACCCGCAACTGGGCGGCTTTAATCATATGGTTTAAACGAACCTGTGGCTGCTTGGCTATCTTGGACTCCTATTAATCACTTATTCTATAACTTAACCTGAGTGTACCATACTCAGTATCAGGGGTCAACGGGGACGGTATTGCAAGGCTTCGCTAATGTGTGTAATCTCTATATACTCGCTCTCTTCAAGATCAGCAATGGTCCTCGCTACACGAATAACTTTTATATAGCTTCGGGCTGAGAGTGCAAGTTTACCAGCAGCCTGCTCAAGAAATGTTTGTGATTCCAAGGGTAATTTAGCAAGTAATTTAATCTCCTTACCACTCATATGGGCATTCGTCTGGGTATCTTTGCCAAACCGTTGACGTTGCAATATACGAGCCTGTTGGACCTGCTCAGAGATAAGTTTGCTGGTCTTTTCGTTCTCACCAGCCGACTTTAAGAGGTGTGTATGGGGCACTTTCTTAACAGTAATTACCATATCAATGCGATCTAGTAGGGGCCCGGAAACCTTTCGGCTATATTGGTTGATCTGGTGCGGTGTACAGGTGCAGTCGTGATCAGAATCTAGATAGTAGCCACATGGGCACGGATTTTGGGTCGCAATCAACATAAAATCAGCTGGGAAGGTTACGGTATCTTCAACTCGGGCGATAACTACCTGCCTATCTTCAAGTGGTTGACGCAGTGCTTCAAGTGCAGAGCGGGGGTATTCGGGCAATTCGTCTAGAAATAAGATTCCCTTATGTGCCAAACTCACTTCGCCAGGCTTTGGGCTACGACCGCCACCAATGAGCGAGATGCTACTGGCAGTATGGTGGGGTGAACGAAAAGGGCGAAGGCTATGCACTTCGCCGGCTATCTCTCCGGCTAGGCTGTGTAGCTTGGTGATCGCAATGGTTTCTTCTTTGCTTGGTGGTGGCATAATCGAGAGCAACGCCCGTGCCATCATAGTCTTACCGGCCCCAGGAGGTCCATTCATGAGCAGGTTATGGTGTCCGGCAGCGGCTATCTGCAGTGCTCGCTTGGCATAGGCTTGTCCATAGATATCAATAAAATCTACCTGACCAGGGTTTTCTTGAGGTGGAGTGGTCATAGAAGAGTAGTTAAATGGTTGCGAGATACGTTTTCCGGCTAATATATCAGAAATTTCCAAAAGAGAGGTGACTGGTATAATTTCGATGCCTTCAACCAATCCGGCCTGCATTGCATTCACCTTTGGTACAAAAATACGCTTAAAACCATGTTGTTTAGCAACTTCCGTGTGACTGACAATACCGCGCACTGGCCTAACGAGGCCGTCTAATGATAATTCGCCAATGAAGAGCGAGCTGCTGAGGAGCGTGGGGTGGATTTGTTGACTGGCGGCAAGTATGGCAACTGCCATAGGTAGGTCATAGTAGGAGCCATCTTTTGGCAAATCAGCCGGAGCAAGATTTAGAGTGATTCGCTTGCGTGGTAATGTGAGTTTTGTGTTCTTGATACTGCTTCTAATACGTTCTTTTGCTTCGTCAATTGCCTTGTTGGCAAGCCCAACAATAATGATACTCGGTAACCCATTAGTAACATCGCACTCAATCTCGATAAGCCGTCCATCGAACCCAATGTGTGCTGCGGAGTAGACTTTTGCTGTAACCATTTTGCCCTCCTGTTGCTCTTATAATAACAGATGATATAAAGAAAACAACGGCCTGCGAGGAGCCGTTGTTTCAAGGGTTTGTCTTTTTTGTTTTGAGCACTTTTTTTATTCAAGTGCCACTATCATAATATGCTCCAGAAAAGCTTATGTCAACAACAAAAACACATAAAATTAATGTAAGTTATCCACAAGCCGAATGTTATGAGTAGTTCTGTAATTTTTTGCTGAATACTTTTTGCTATAAACCGTACAATTTATCACGTTCTTATTGCATATGAATTGGTTGAAGTTGAGTGTTCGGTAGTTCCTAGTAAAAGTAGAAAAAGCAGGCTGCAGAAGTTAGTGGAAGAATGAATCAATTTATAGGTAAGTGCCTTAAGTCATGAACTTTGATGGCTGCGCGGCCATGTTGTATATAACCGCATTACTATGAAGGGTAGCGTACTGTCGTAGGAATAGCATTTTTCAAAATAGTATTTAAGTTAGTTCTTAGGCCCACGAACACATTAATTATTTTTCTTTATGGAAGACTCGATATTGGCGAGCGAAGCCACTCTATTTTAGAATTTTAGCAAGTGTGGAGATTACTAAAATAGAGTAGTGCCGTGTATACGCGTCGTTTCTTTTAAGAAATTGAAGACAGTATTAGGCGACACTATAAAATGTGTTCAGGTGACTATTTTAACCTTGATATAGGAGGTGTATGCGCAGAAATAATAGTAGAATATGTAAATAAAACAACAATATAAAACATATAATAACAGTTTAAAGTTGTAAATAATACAGTATAATTTACTTGCATAAGCATATATAACTTGCTATTCTAGGGTTAGCCACAAACGTGGTGCACCTTCCATAGAAAAGTTATCGTGAGATAACGATATCGCTCTCGAATAGAGAGCGGTCAGTCACTGCTAGAGTAACAAGCGCTACAGAAGTTATTTTTAGTTGGCGGATTTGTTACTCTAGCTTCTTAGTTTTACAAAAGTCTGCTTCAATAGGGGTATGAATAAGTCCATGGAAGCAGAAGATAACGAAGTACAAAAAATTCAGATACCCGGGGGAAGGCTGCCGATTATAGGGAGTCTTCTTAGTTTTATCGGGTTATTTGTGTATGGTGCAAGCCAACACCCGGGCAGGGGTGGACCAGTTGTGATTCTAGGATTTCTACTACTAGTTTTTGTGGCATTTACAAGTTTGAGTGCACTAGGTCTTCAGCTTATAGCGCGGATTTTTAAAATAAAATTTACGCCGATAAGATTGGCATACACGGCCATACTACTCGGCTTGGGTATAGTATTTCTTGTGGGACTTCAGACGCTACATCAGTTACAAGTTATAGATGTCATATTACTGGTGCTGTTTGAGGTATTACTAAATTTCTATGTATTAAGACGTTTTTAGCGACGAACAAGCTTATAGTTTGCTATACTAATAGCTAAGATGGAACCGAGTTTACCCGCCCCACGCATACCAGAAGTAGATCATAATGGTCAATCTTCTGAAATCACGCCTCCGCCCTTTATACCAAATGCGGAGACTAACCCTAATACTGGCGTAGAGCAACCTCATGAAGTAGCGCCCCAAGCGTCACCAGCTGCGGGTTCGGTCGTACAGCCTACAGTAGTTGCACCAGCTCAAGCTGCTCAGCAACCAGTAGATGCCACTCCAGTAGCATCTACTACCGATGACGGCAATCCCGCCCTAGCAGATGATGTGGATGTTATAGAGAAAGAATGGGTAGACAGGGCAAAGAAGATTGTTAGTGCTACACGCGCAGACCCTCATAGGCAAGAGAAGGAGGTAAGTAAACTCCAGGCCGACTACTTGCTCAAACGATATGGTAAACAAGTGAAACTAACAGAGTAATACTATGCAAATACTCATTCTTCTTAGTGCCCTTGCGGTACTCGCGGCTATTATCGGATCCGGAGCTTATTTCTATTACCGCCGCCTACTGCGTGAGGCAAAGAACTACGAACGTGGGCTCAAGATGGTGCCGTTGCTTATCCATCTACCACCGCTCAGTGATGATACAGAGACTGGTGGGCGTGATTCACGAGAGGTGAGCGAAGAGACGATCTCTAAGGCCCAGGTACTCTACAATATCATCGCGAGTACGGCTACTAAGGGATTTAAGAGTAAGTTCTACGGCCAACGTCATATAGCATTTGAAATTATTGCTTCGCAAGGTGTTGTAAATTACTATACGGCAGTACCAGTAGCCTTAGTATCTGTTGTAGAGCAGGCTGTAACAAGTGCTTACCCAACGGCGCGGCTAGAAGAAACTGAAGAACACAATCTTTTCAACGCCGTTGGTCGAATTACGGGAACGATTGGTGGCGAGCTGGTATTAAAAAAGGATTTTGCTAATCCGATCGCGACCTATCAGGAGACGAAGCGTGATTCAATGCAGTCTATTTTAAATTCGCTGGCTACATTGACGAAGGATGATGGTGCTGGGATTCAGATTCTCATTCGCCCAGCTCATGATGGCTGGACAAAAAAAGCTTTAGCGCTTGCAAGCAGAAAAAAGAAGGACAAGGGTAAGAAGACTGGTATGGGTAGCGCCCTTAGTCTTAAAGGTCTTGGGGAAGCTCTCTGGAAGCCACCAGAGGTCACGGAGGTGAAGTCTGAAGATAAGCAACTTTCTAACCTAGAACAAGCTACGGTAGACGCTATTGAAGACAAAACTAGGCACCCGGGATACGAGGTTCTTATCCGATTGGTGGCATCATCTAACACTGCGACTCGTTCCCAAGCAATTTTGGGTAATATCACTGCCTCTTTTGCGCTATTTGATGCCCCTGGGAGGAATGGTTTTAAGTTTGTACCCGCCAAGTCGATAGAGCCCTTCGTAACAGCATTCATTTTTCGTTTCTTTCCACCTGAGATTAAACAGAATATTCTCAATAGTGTGGAGCTCGCTACAATCTTTCACTTTCCTGATCAGAGCCAGACACCGACATCACAGTTACAGCGACAGACCTCGAAACAGGTTGATGGACCAACCAATCTACCTGAAGAAGGCTTGCTGCTGGGCTATAACTCATTTAGAGGCGTTCAGAAGCCTATACGTTTGACCGACAACGATCGTCGACGACATATGTATATTATTGGACAAACTGGTGTGGGTAAGTCGTGGTTCTTGGAAAACCTTGCTTTGCAAGATATGTTAGACGGCAAGGGTTTTGCATTTATTGACCCGCACGGAGATACTGCCGAGGCATTGCTCAGTATGGTGCCTAAAGAGCGAGCTGAAGATGTAATCTATTTTGCCCCTGGTGAGATGGATTTCCCTGTTGGCCTTAACTTGTTTGAGTATCAGTATAAAGAACAGCAAGACTTCTTAATTCAAGAAGCTATTAATATGCTCTACAAGTTGTATGATCCACAACGACAAGGTATTATCGGCCCCCGTTATGAACACCTCTTTCGCAACGCAGCCTTAACAGTGATGGCTGGCCCAGGTGGCGGTACCTTTGTGGACATTCCAAAGCTCTTTAACGACAAAAACTATGTGAACCAGAAGCTAAAATACGTTACAGATCAGACAGTTCTCGATTTTTGGTTGAAGGAAATGCCAGGCTCTGAGCGTTCTAATGAGTTTGGCGAAGTAAAGAGTTGGTTCGTCAGTAAATTTGGAGCCTTTCTCTCTAATGAGATGATGCGTAATATTATTGGGCAAACCAAAAGTGGTTTTGATCTACGTTCAGTTATGGATGAGGGCAAAATCCTTCTTGTAAATCTGAGTAAAGGTAAGACTGGCGAGCTCAACGCTAAGTTGCTTGGTATGATCTTCGTGATGAAGTTTTACGCGGCGGCTATGGGTCGGGCCAATATTCCAGAGGAAGAACGACGAGATTTCACGCTGTATGTTGATGAGTTCCAGAACTTCTCGACCGAAACTTTTTCCGACATCTTGTCTGAGGCCCGAAAGTACCATCTGAGCCTTGTGGTGGCGAATCAGTTTGTAGGTCAACTGACAGATGAGATTCGAGATGCGGTATTTGGTAATGTTGGAACGGTTGTAAGTTCCAGAACAGGAGCGAATGATGCAGAGTTCTTGGTTAAGTACTTCTCGCCAGTTTTTGACGTAGAGGATCTTACGAAAATGCCAAACTATAACTGGGCAGCACAAATGCTCATGAATGGGGTACCAACCCAGCCCTTTAGCATGAACACGATCCCAAGGCTTGGTACACCGAATCCTCAACTGGGTACGGCGCTTAAGCGCCTGTCTGCTGCAAAATATGGTCGTCCAAAAGCGGTGGTAGAGAAGGAGATATTCGATAGGATCAGGACAGAAGAGCCTGTTCGGACACCGCTGACGGCTGCCCAACGTCCTTTTGGTGGCCTAACTCCTGCTGCGCCTGGCGCCCTACCACACCCCGGAGCCGCTGCTCGGCCTACATCTCCTGCACCACCAAAGCCCGGTAACGCCTCGTTTCTTGATGAATGGCTTGCCAAGAGACGCCAGGAGATGGCTAGAAAACCAGACCTTAACTCTACTCATCCAGCGCCGCATAACGCTCCTGTGCAGCCTAGAATGGCGTCTGAGCTACCTTCGAAACCCGAAGTGCCTCAGCCTACGGCCGCCATAACGCCACCAACGGCGAATACCGAGCGAGTAGAGTCGCAGACAACTGAATTCAGCGCCCAGCAAACACTCAACCAAATTTCACAAGGTTCTCAAGCACCAGTTGAGGAATTAGTTGTGCAGGTAGGTGGTAAGGCATCAAATCAAAGTAATCACGAACAAAATAGCGCGGTCAATGACGCTATTCAAGATAGTCAGCTGACCGAAGGAGAGATTGCGATAGATCCACAGGGTCTCATACACCACTCTAAGGAAGAAGAACTCTAAACTGGTACAGTCTTATGTGTTACTACTAGGCTTCAGATTTTTTGATAAAACGACGAAAACATAATTTGTAGACACCTTCGACAACTAGTCCAGCTAGGAAGCCGAGCAAGAGGAAGAGGGGCATCTCAGAACCAGTTAGTCCAAAACCTGCAAACCTGGCGATACCGTAGACAGAAAGCACACCGAATGCTCCAGCTATCGCTGCACCAACCATGCCAGATGGGCGAGCAACTGTTTTACCAGCTATCTCACTGGTTTTTTCAACGACAGGCGAGTGAATCAGTTTACTAAAGGTCTGTTCTGGCTTGGAAAGATTCTGCCTAACGTGGCTCATGGTTGTGTCAAAGCTTTGGTTTCTATCAGCTTTGGTGTGAATAACTGGTGGTGCTTGCTGTTCTGCTGAGGGGCGGGCATACTCCGAACTCGGGAGGGCTTCTTGCTGCACGGAGAGGCTGGCTTCTTCCCGTGCTTTTTCGTGACTGCCTTGTAGACGTTCGGCTTTTTCATTTCGTATCTCGTCTAGCTTCTCTTGGTGCTTCTTGAGCTCGTGGCTTATGGGAGCGTGTTCACTTGTATGTGCGGATTGTTTTTCATGCGTTCGGGCCATTAGATACCTCCACCATAATTAAACTGCTGCTTTACCAGGCTGAGCTCTTTTATCATGAGTCGACTTCTGTAGTAAAAATACACAGCAGTCGCAACAAACAAAGTACTAATTATGATACTGGTTCCAGCACCTGTACTAGGAAGGACTTTCACAGCCTGCTCAACAGTTTTAATGGGTGTAGAGGGGAGGCTGATCTGCACAGTATCGCCGTACACATTAACCATCTTCATGTCATACGAGAGAGGATCAGACGTGGAAGCTGGTGTAGAGGGGAGCGGGCTTTTAATACCAACTAAGATGGTCTTCTTGATTGTCTCGCCAGGTTTAATATCTACTGGAGCCCAGCTGAGCATCTCTACGGGTGTTTTTACGAGCGTTGCGCCACTGGCGTCGATAATGTCAGCGTATTCAAGTACATCACCCATTCTTTCTTCCACCACATACCCTTTGTAAGTCTCAGCACCAATATTGGTCGTAGAGAGGGTGTATTCAATTACATCTCCGGCTCCGGCAGTGGTACCGTTTGCATTTTCTATCTTCTTCGTCATGTTTCGGGCAGTTTTAGTGAGTTCTAGGCAGCTTAGATCTTTTGTATTGTTGCGGGCGGGGCAAGATTGTTGACACTCTGCTCGAATGCTTGCGTCAGCTTCCTTTTTGTCTAGGCCCTGGCCATTACCCTCGGGGTCAGCAGAGGCAATATTTTTAAACTGGGTCGTAGCACAGGCTATGTCCGTAGGGGCTGGGTTAATATTTACTTTAAAGGTAAGTATGGCCTGTTGTCCTTTTGGCAACTCTTTTAACACAATACCTTCGGTAAATGGGTTACCCTCTAGGGGCTTGTCATCGAGCTGAAGACTCTTTTCTATATAGGTGAGCCCCTTCGGTAATGTATCTGTTACCTTGAGGTTTTTGAGTGTTGTCTCCCCGGTATTGCGCACTGCGATCTGGAATGAAGCCATACTGCTGTAGGTGGTGGCCGTTGCTTTTTGCCATTGATCGGCATCTGATTTACGGACCAGCTTGGTAATCTCATAGTTTGGCACACCTGGAGGAGAGGGGATCGTGATTTCTACTCGACAGGCTGGGGCGGTTGCGGTTTTGGTAGTGCCGTCAGGCAGTTTAGCCGTAATTGTTGCAATTGCCGTATAACTACCTGGAGCTGTATAAGTGTGCTTGGTTGTTGGCCCTTCACCCTTATTTCCATCACCGTAGTCTACCTCATACTTTGAAATAGTCGCACCGTTTCCAGCTGTGCCCTTAAGCGTAAAATCATAGGTTCCATTGTCAGACTGCTTGAGGGCGGTTAGTGAGGTACAGTTATAGATGGGTGGTGGTGTGGGTGTGACTCTCACGAAAGCATCAGAACAGATTGGCAAGGTCACATCATTATTGAGGCCATCATTATTTACATCTACAGCTGCGCAAGCAACGTTTTTAAATGGCCCACCCACAGTACTAGCAGTGGCAGCGATGGTAATGTACCGAGTTTCTCCTGGTTGGAGCGTTATATTAGCCGCGATCCAGTCTCCGCCTGGACGAGTAGGTGTTTCTGGGGGTGGAGAGTCGGCGTAGTTTAGTTGGAGCGGAACTTCTCCGTTATTACCGATCTGAATGAGATAACGTAGTTTTGTTCCTTGCTGTACCGTAATGTCCTTCTGGGCATACCAGAAGAGCAGATCGCCAATCGGACCTGTTAGGTCGGCTGTCACTTTTTTGTTGACCGTGAAACTCTTCACTTTTTCCCTGGGTGGTTGGTAGCCGCCAGTAGTAACGATGTTCCCACATTCTAGTAGTATCCAGCGTACACCACTAGGGGTGTTAACTCGGAGTGCTCCCCAGGTAGTGTTTGCCGACCAGCCATGAAGGGTTCGGGAATAAATAGTAGGCCCATTCGGTATAGCAACCTCCATTTCACCTCCTGTGCCGCGAGGATACCGACCGATAGACCAGTAGTCATTGGCCACTGTGGATTGAATATTCTCGTAAGTAGCCCCTCGCAGGCTTTGTTCATCTATGCCAAAGCTATTGAAGATTGCTTGAATATCACGTCGGCCGAGTGCATCACCATTATTTACATAAGCATCGATAATGCCTTGCTTAGTCTTACCATTACCACCGTAGACAATATCGTTGGCATTAGCAGCCAGCGTAGCCTTTGCGGGGGCGATAAAGGTAATAGTTTGAATTAAGATAGCAAAAATAGTAAAGATCACCCCGAGTTTACGAGTAACCTTCTCTTTATTTAAGCGTTTACTGTAGAATCCAAGCTGATTGATAAGCGAAGGGCTAAACGGTAAATTTGCAACAACTTTGCGAAACATATCACCTTTTATTTTTACTGTAATGTTTGTTGTTTTAACTTTCTATTTTATTGAACCATAAGCATCCGAGAAACACAAGAGGTTGAATACATTTTTTAGTATTGCTATACTAGATAAGAAGAACAAATGTGGGAGAGAGGGTATAACTCGTGAGCAAACAAAAAGCGCAGTCATATGACGGCAGCCAAATCCAGGTACTTGAAGGTTTAGAGCCGGTCCGTAAGCGGCCAGGTATGTATATAGGTAGCACCGGCTATGACGGTGTGCACCACTTGATTAAGGAGATAGCAGACAACTGTATAGATGAGGCAATAGCAGGGCATGCCTCGTTAGTTGAAGTGATTTTACAGGCAGACGGCGGTGTCATGGTTAGAGACGACGGTCGTGGTATTCCAGTTGATAAACATGAAAAAACTGGCAAGAGCACGCTCGAGACAGTTCTAACAGTTTTGCATGCTGGTGGTAAATTCGGTGGTGGCGGTTATAAGGTTTCATCTGGTTTGCACGGTGTGGGCTCAAGTGTTGTAAATGCACTTTCCACAAAATTCATTGCTGAGGTAGTGAAAGATGGTCAATTGTATCGTCTTGTATTTGAGCGTGGTGTACCCCTGAGTGAGCTTGAGAAACTAGGCAAAACAGATCGACCCCAAGGTACCAGTATCACTTTTTACCCAGATCCTGAAATATTTAAGGAAACCATAGAATTTGATTACGAATGGGTGTTGGAGTATCTCCGTCACCAGTGTTATCTAACCAAGGGTGTCCGTGCGAGCGTCGTAGATGAGCGAACGGGAGACAGATACGCCTTTTACTTTGAGGGCGGCATTCAGTCGTACGTACGACACCTGAATTATGGTAAAGAGCCAATAGGTGACGATATCTTCTATATTGAGAAAGAAGTTGAAGAGAGCGGTGTTGAAATTGCCTTACAGTACACTGATTCTTATGTTGAGACTATTAAAGCTTTTGCAAATAACGTTGTAAACCCCGATGGTGGTACGCACCTGACTGGCTTCAGAGCGGCATTAACTCGTGTAGTGAACGACTATGCTCGTAAGAATAGCCTTCTTAAGGAGAAAGAAGAAAATCTCTCTGGTGAAGATTGTCGAGAAGGCTTAACAGCGGTTATCTTAGTTAAGCTTCCAGATCCACAGTTTGAAGGACAGACTAAGAATAAACTCGGTAATCCAGAGGTCAGAGGCTACGTTGAGCAGGTGATGAATGAATGGCTGGCATATTATCTCGAGGAAAATCCTGTTATTGCCAAGAAGATCATTGGTAAAGCAATTCTTTCGGCTCGTGCTCGTGCTGCTGCTCGTGCTGCGCGTGACAATGTGATCCGTAAAGGAGTACTAGAGAGCACCTCACTACCCGGAAAACTAGCCGACTGTTCAAGCAAAGACCCTGCTAAGTCTGAACTTTATATTGTAGAAGGTGATTCGGCTGGTGGTTCTGCTAAAAGTGGCCGCGATAGTGCTACGCAGGCAATTCTACCTCTCCGTGGTAAAGTGTTGAACGTTGAACGAGCCCGCCTCGATAAAATGTACGCCAATAATGAAATTAAAAACCTCATTACTGCCATTGGAGTAGGTATTGGTGAGCAGTTTGACGTAAGTCGCTTGCGGTATCACCGTATTATCATCATGACCGATGCCGATGTAGATGGTTCGCACATCAGCACGTTACTTTTGACATTCTTCTTTCGTCATATGCGTGAAGTGATTGAGAACGGCCATCTCTTTATGGCTCAGCCACCTCTGTATGCAATTAGTGTAGGTAAGACCAAGCACTATGCTTACACAGATGAAGACAAAGAACGTATTCTAGACGAGATCGCAGCAGTCAAAGCAGAACGTGCTAAGCAGAAAGCACTCGATAATCCTATGAACATTGACAGCGAAGAGGTTATTAACGAAGATCAGCAACGAGCTAAACAGCTTGGTGCAAGCATCCAGCGCTACAAAGGTCTGGGTGAAATGGATGCAGATCAACTTTGGGAAACTACCATGAACCCAGAAAATCGTGTACTCGTACGTGTAAAAGTTGAAGATGGCGAAAAAGCAGACGCTATTTTTAACAAGTTGATGGGTATAGAAGTAGAACTGCGCAAGAACTTTATTCAGTCGCGTGCCAAGTTTGCAAATGCTGAAGATCTGGATATATAAGGGGTAATTATGGATGATGATAATTTAACAACACCTGAGATCGTACAACCAATTATAGATGATACACACTCAAAATCTGTGGTTATCCATAGTGTTGAAGACGAAATGGAGACAAAGTACCTACAGTATTCTATGAGCGTGATTATCGCTCGTGCACTACCAGATGTACGTGATGGTTTGAAGCCTGTGCACCGTCGAATTTTGTATTCGATGGAGAAGAATAACTGGCGTCCTGGTTCAAAATTTGTAAAGAGTGCTCGTATTACCGGAGACGTTATGGGTAAGTATCACCCCCATGGTGACACTGCTATTTACGACTCCATGGCTCGTCTTGCCCAAGATTGGTCTATGCGCTATACCTTGGTTGATGGCCAGGGTAACTTTGGCTCTATGGATGGAGATCCTCCAGCAGCAGCTCGTTATACCGAGGCACGCATGGATAGACTTGGTGCGGAACTACTGGCTGATCTGGAAAAGAACACAGTTGATTTTCGTGATAACTACGACGGAAGTGAGCGAGAGCCATCAGTACTCCCCGCTAAAGTACCGAACCTACTACTTAACGGCCAAATGGGTATTGCCGTCGGTATGGCAACTAATATTCCGCCACATAACCTAGGTGAGCTGGTTGATGCGACGATTGAGCTTATAAATAATCCCGAAGCTACTACAGATGATCTACTGGTGCATGTTAAGGGTCCTGACTTTCCAACTGGTGGCATTGTGTATGGTAAAGAATCGCTTCGTGCGGCCTATGCTGGTGGCCGTGGTGGTGTAGTAGTGAGGGCAGTGGCTGAAATTATCGAGACTCAAAAAGGCCGACATCAGATTGTCGTAAGTGAAATACCATATGCTGTAAATAAAGCTACACTGATTGAAAAGATAGCTGACCTGGTTAAAGACAAGAAGATACAAGGTATCTCTGACCTGCGGGACGAGAGTGCTCGTGGAACGGTCAGGGTTGTCATTGACCTCAAGAGAGATGCCTATCCAAAGAAGGTGTTAAACCAGCTTTACAAACACACACCGCTCCAAACAGCTTTTCATTACAATATGCTCGCACTGATAGACGGTATCCAGCCGCGAGTCTTAGGTTTGCACGACATGCTGAGCGAGTATTTAAAGCATCGTCGTATTGTGGTGAGACGCCGAACCGAGTTTGAGCTTAAGAAGGCTCAGGACAGAGCACATATACTTGAGGGCCTTTCTATTGCGCTCGACCACATAGACGAGGTCATCGCTACTATTCGTGCCAGTAGTACGGCTGAAGAGGCTCAGAACAACTTAATGAGTAAGTTCAAGCTCTCTGAGATCCAGGCTCGTGCAATCTTGGCTATGCAGCTGCGCAGCCTGGCAGGACTTGAGCGTAAGAAGATTGAAGATGAATTAGCGGAGTTGAGAAAGTTAATCGCAAAACTTGAAGGCATTTTGGCTGACGAGAAAGAAATTCTAAAGATCATCAAGGCTGAACTTCAAGAAATGAAAGAAAAGTATGGCGATGATCGTCGGACAAAAATTATACCGCAAGAACTTGGTAAATTTAGCGACGAGGAGTTAATACCAGAAGAACAGGTTGTTGTAACTTTGACATCAGAAAACTATATTAAGCGTAGCCTGGCCAGTGAGTATCGGCGTCAAAATAGAGGTGGTAAAGGTAAACGAGGCATGGCTACGAAAGAAGAGGACGTGATTGAGCACCTAGTGCTAGCAAGTACTCACGACTACCTACTCTTCTTTACGAATAAAGGACGAGTCTTCCGACTTAAGACCTATGAAGTTCCGGCGGTTGGCCTTAATGCTAAGGGTGTTGCAGTTGTGAACTTACTGCAGTTACACCCCGAAGAGGTAGTAACAGCTATTATTAAGCATGATACCAAGCAAAAAGAAGGCTACTTCTTCATGACTACCAAGAAGGGTACTGTTAAGAAGACCAAGGTAGAAGACTACAATAATATCCGAACCAGTGGTTTAATTGCGATTAAGATCGATGAAGGTGATGAGCTAAAATGGATCCGCCTTACTACTGGAAATGATGAAGTTGTAATTTCGACATCACTTGGACAATCTATCCGTTTCCATGAGAACGATGCTCGGCCTATGGGGCGTACTGCTCGGGGCGTACGAGGAATTAGACTGCGACCAAGCGACCAGGTGGTTGGTATGGATATCGTAACCTCAGATTCTACCATCTTCGTCATCAGCGAAAAGGGCTACGGTAAGCGAACTAAGATCTCTCACTTTGCACCCCATAAACGTGGTGGCGTGGGTATCCGTTCTGCAGTGGTAAATGCTAAAACTGGTAATCTGATTTCAGTAACCTCGCTAACAGATGAAACTCCAGAGGTAATTATTATCTCAACCAATGGACAAACTATACGGTTGGGTCTAAAAGATATACCGGAACTGGGTAGAACAACCCAAGGTGTTAGGATTATGCGTCTGGCTGATAAAGATAGCGTTGCCTCACTTGCGCTTACTACAAAAGACCAATCACCTGATGAAGAGGAGGCGTTAGATGCGCCAGTGGCTGAGTAGTTACGCTTACTTTGTAATACCCATCATTGCTTGGGTAGTTGCTCAGGTGGCCAAGATAGTCATTAAGGGTCTACAAGACCGTGATTGGAACTGGCGCTATATTTACCGTTCAGGTGGCATGCCAAGTGCTCATACGACGGTGATCGTTTCGCTCTGTACAGTGATAGCCTATCGGTTAGGAACGCAAAGTCCCGAATTTGGGATAGCTACCATTATGGCGGCTATTATTATGTACGATGCGGTCAATGTACGGCATGCGGTTGGCGAACATGCCGTTGTACTGCGCAGTGTAGTACCAAGAGTATTTAAGAAGTCTGAACAGCCTGCACTTACTATCCATCAGTCATATGGACACACGCCACGAGAGGTGGCAGTAGGGATTGTGATAGGTATTCTTACCCCAGTATGTATCTTTTTTGTGACATAAATTACAACAATTATAAGTAAAGCTTGACAGATACCATCAGTTTACATACAATTTGTACCAGTCTGTCTGATCTTTTTTAACTGCGAGGTTTGGAATTAACAGGGAGTAGGCTCTTTGAAAATTGAGTAGTGCAGCGTCAACGTCAGAATTTTTTTGATGTTTGAATATTTTTTTGAGAAGTAAGTATTTCTATGAGAAGTATCAGATTATCTTTTATGGAGAGTTTGATCCTGGCTCAGGATAAACGCTGGCGGCGTGCCTAATACATGCAAGTCGAGCGGCAACATGTTCCTCACCGAGGTTCGAAGACATTCCTTCTGGAATGACCAATCTTCGTACTTTAGTGAGGGATGATGGCGAGCGGCGGACGGGTGAGTAACACGTGGGAATCTACCCCAAACTGAGGGATAAGCACCGGAAACGGTGTCTAATACCGCATATGGTCTTCGGATTAAAGCTTTTAGCGCTTTGGGAACAGCCTGCGTCCGATTAGGTTGTTGGTGAGGTAATGGCTCACCAAGCCGACGATCGGTAGCTGGTCTGAGAGGATGATCAGCCAGACTGGAACTGAGACACGGTCCAGACTCCTACGGGAGGCAGCAGTAAGGAATCTTCCACAATGGGGGCAACCCTGATGGAGCAACGCCGCGTGCAGGATGAAGGCCTTCGGGTTGTAAACTGCTTT
>CAZWBG010000005.1:0-11616 GCA_964632215.1 uncultured Candidatus Saccharibacteria bacterium
TGAAGGAGCACGCTTGGAAAGCGTGTATGCGGGCAACCGTATCGCGGGTTCGAATCCCGCTCTCTCCGCCACTGAATAGGTTCACAGTAAATCAGGAAACTTTTATATGAAGAAATATCAGATAGGTATCATTGGGTACGGTGATTTTACAGAGCTCATGCTAGAGTACTTAGCGCCCTACGCCGAAATATTGGTGAGTTCGCGTTCCAGGGGGTCTGGTGATGCAGGTTTTGGTACTAGCTTTGCTTCACTACCACAAGTGCTTGCACAGCCGATCATCATTCCCTCATTTCCAGCACAGTTCTTTGAAGAATTCTTTAAAACCAACAAGGAGCATATCAACCCTGCGGCCTTAATTATCGATGTATGTTCGGTGAAGATTAAACCCCTGGAAGTCTTGAGAGATTTGCTGCCTGATGGCTGTGATATGTTGGGCACGCATCCACTTTTTGGTCCCGCAAGCGTAGCTAAGAACGGTGGCATAGAGGGGTTGCGTTGTGTAGTATGTCCAGTACGAATCCAAGATGAGCAATATGTGCGCGTTAAGGACTTTCTATCAGAGACTCTCGGACTGAAGGTTATTGAGAAGACGCCCGAAGAGCACGATAAAGAGATGGCTTACGTCCAGGGATTGAGCCATTATATTGGTCGGGTGATGGATGCTATGCAGATTCCAGATAGCGAACTAAGCACACTGGCTTACGATGATTTACTGGACATGAAGCGGATTCAAGGTGGTGATAGTTGGGGCCTGTTTGAGTCGATTATGCAAGAAAATCCCTATGCCCATGAGGTTCACCAGAAAATGAGACGAGTGAGTGAAGAGCTAGATCATAAACTTGGTTTCTAACGCTGTTGCTTCTTGATGATTCTGGCTAGCAGGTTTCGGGGCGTGAATTTTATAAGCTGAATAGCTATTTTGTTGCCAAATCCATAAATTGCTACTGTTTTGCCGGCTTGCAGGGCATGCCAGCCAAGACCAGCGACTTCCGCGGCGGTTACTTTGGCTGTGGTGATGGCATTCTTATTGCCGACTCGAGCAACTTTACCAAAATTAGATTGAGTGGGACCCGGGCACAGGCAGGTAACGCTTACACCGGTGCCGCGTAGTTCTTCGGCCAAAGCCTGCGAAAAACTGAGTACGTAGGCTTTGCTCGCGAAGTAGACACTCATGAGCGGACCTGGCAGAAAGCTAGCAACTGAGCCCAGGTTCAGAATCTTACCCTCACCACGAACGAGCATTTGTGGAAGCAGTAGATGAGTGAGCTCTGTGAGGGTTCGAATATTAAGGTCAATCATTTCCCGCTGCCTACCCAGATTACTATGAGCAAAATCACCGTAATCACCAAAACCAGCATTATTAATGAGTGTGTCAATCCGTAACTTGTTCCGTCGGCAAAATGCGTAGATGTCCTGAGCAGCGGATGGTGCTGATAGATTTATGGCTAGTATCTGTATATCTATCTGGCCCGTTTTGAGTTCTTCGGCCAAAACCTGTAATTTATCTTCGCTTCGAGCTACAAGAATTAAGTTGTGGTTTTCTCGAGCGGCAATGACGGCAAGTTCCCGACCTATGCCACTGCTTGCACCTGTAATTAATGCGTATGACTTCATTATTTCTATAGTATCATCTGCAGCGCTGTATACTGGTAACTATGAAAACAGACGCCACATACAAGATAGTTGTTTTTGTCCCAGCTGATGCCGCTGATGCTGTACGTAGTGCAATGCACGAGGCTGGCGCGGGAGTTATAGGTAATTATTCACACTGCAGTTTTACCTCGGTCGGTCAGGGTAGATTTTTGCCGCGGACTGGTGCCAACCCCGCTATAGGTAGTGTAGGTGCACCAGAGGTAGTAGAGGAACAGCGTATTGAAATGCTGTGTCCGAAAGATATAGTAGAGCAAGTTCTTGTAGCTATGAAGGCTCGGCACCCTTATGAAGAAGTAGCCTACGATGTGTTTGAGCGCGTAGACATTTAAGAGGTAACGGTGGTTATGGTTGCTTGACATTCATGTTGACATTTAAATATGTGTACTTGACATTGTACTTGACATTAAATAAATGTTACTTGACATTAATATTTATATCACGTAATATAGTCTCATGGTCAAAAGTCTTAAACACGAAATTCAACAGATTGCCCTGAAGCTTGCAGCTCAGCAGCCCACGTTTCAGATCGGTGCAGTGCTTGAGTTACTTTCTGGCACAGTATCCAGACAGTACGTTCAACCAATTCTTAAGCAGATGGTAGAAGACAAGCAGTTGGTTTATGCCGGTAAGGGTCGAGCAGCAGCATACGCAGCGCCAGAAAAAGCAGATGTACTTTTCAAGCGGTACAGCAGAAGTCTGATTAATAAGAATCTTGAGGAACACATTGTGTTTGACGCTCTGAAGCAAGAAGCGGGCTTCTTAAAAGATGTTCGTGAGAATGTTTTTAGTATCTTTGACTACTCATTTCAGGAAATGCTTAATAACGCGATTGATCACTCTGGCTCAAAAAAAATATCGATCACTACACAGTGCCAAGATCGCCTTCTCACCTTTGAGGTAAGTGATACGGGTATCGGGGTTTTCTCCAATATTGCTAGCAAGTTAAAGCTGAAGAATGAGTTGGAGGCAATCGGCGAACTTATGAAGGGTAAGACTACGACTGATCCGGAGCATCATACTGGAGAGGGAATTTTCTTTTCGTCGAAGGCGGCAGATGTTTTTATTCTTGAGAGCCACAACCTACGGTTGACGGTTGATAACAGTATTAACGATGTGTTTATTGAAGAACTTAAGCCTTACAAAAACGGTACGCGAGTTCGATTATTCATTAAAGCGTCGAGTAAGCGACATCTCTCTGACATCTTTCGTAAATACCAGACGAATCCGGAAGATCACGCCTTTAACCAAACTGAAATTAGAGTGAAGTTGTTCGAAATGGGCACCGTCTACATATCGCGCTCGCAAGCACGGCGAGTTATGAGTGGCCTAGATAAAAAATTCCAAAGTGTGGTTTTAGATTTTGAAGGGGTGCAAACAATTGGCCAAGCATTTGCAGACGAGGTTTTCCGCGTGTATAGCAACAGGCATCCAGATATGTCACTTAGTGCTGTTAACGCTAAGCCCGGTGTTCAGTTTATGGTAGATCGAGCAAAGGCTAATACTAAAACTTAGACGTGGTGGTATTTCTCGCCCGCTAAAATTGTATGAGCTCGGTAAAGCTGCTCGACTAGTACCAGGCGAACCAACTGATGGGGGAATACGAGGGGTGAGAGTGACCAGACGAGGTCAGCACGTTGTCGTAGCTGATTATTCACGCCGTAAGCCCCGCCTATAATAAATACCAGGCTCTTCGTGCCCCTGTTCATATAATTCTGTAGCTTCTGGGCTAGCTGAGGTGAGCTGAATTCTTCTCCTAACTCGTCTAGCAAGACAACTACATCACTAGTATCCAACTGCGAAAGTATGAGCACCGACTCTAAATCTTTAACCTGCTCACGGCTCAAGCTTCGTCCTCTAGCAACGTCTAAAAGATTGAATTTGAAGTTTGCGTAGTGTTTTAGTCGGTCTGAATAGTCTTCGATAGCTGCCAGTAGCTTTGGATCATGTTTTTTGCCGATAGCCAGTATAGTAATCTTCATTGTAGCTAGTGTACACTGAAAAATATGTTAGATGAACTAAAGCGTGAGCTACGAATGTATGAAGTGCCAGAAAAAGCAGCCTTCTTCCCGAGGTTCTTCAAAACTGGGCCAGGAGACTACGGCGAAGGGGATATGTTCTTAGGTGTGACGGTACCGAATACTCGCTTAGTCGCCAAAAAGTTTAAAGACTTACCACTGCGTGATATTCAGAAGTTACTCCAAAGCAAATGGCACGAAGAGCGGCTAGTGGCACTGCATATCATGGTGTATCGGTTCAATAGTGCGAACGAGGCAACGCAAAAAGAGCTCTACGATTTTTATTTGGCACACACAGACAGGGTTAATAACTGGGATCTGGTTGATACGAGTGCTCGAGATATTGTTGGTGGTTATTTGTATAGACACCATAATTTGCTACCAATACTCGATGTGTTGGCTGAGTCAGAATTACTGTGGGAGCGCCGTATCGCTATGATTGCCACCTTTTATTTTCTTACGAAAGGTGACCCAGAGCCCACGATTCACCTGAGTGAAAAGTTATTACAAGACGAAGAGGATTTGATGCATAAAGCAGTTGGTTGGATGCTGCGTGAAATGGGCAAGCGCTGCGACAGGCAGCTGTTGGTGGATTTTTTAGCCGAATACTACAAAACTATGCCACGCACCACACTGCGTTACGCAATTGAACATTTCGACGAGCCAACCCGCAAACGCTATCTAAGCGGACTGGTCTAACTGTAATTCAATAGAGCTTAGTAGTCTGATCTGAAGTCGTAGTTTTCTGGACGTATGAAGACGGGTTTGGTGGGAGTGGAAAGGTCTTCAAGATATGTGTAGCCATTGAGATCAAATTTTTTAAGACCAATCACCTGGTTTATCTGATTTTTGGCGATCCAGCGTGCCATGGTGCCGCGAGCAATCTTAGCGTGAATTGCTTGAAAGACCGGTTTACCATCTTTCAGTTGCATAAACCACGGTGTAATAATTTGTTCTTTGGGTAAGTAAGGGCGGAGTACTTTTATATATTCTTCAGAGGCAAGGTTGATGACTGGCTCATCTTCTGGAATTATATTGGCAATTCTATCACTCCAGAATTCGTAGAGATTTCTGAAACCTTTCCCCGAGAGTTTGTACATAAGTTCAAGCCGATAAGGGTGAATTAAGTCCAGTGGTCTGACTATTCCGTAGAGCCCGGAAATTGTACCCATATGCTTTTGAGCAAAAGCAAGATCCTGCTCGACGAACTGTTCGATCTTGAGACCTTTATAGACATCGCCAACAAAGGTGTACCAGGCTGGTGTGCCATCTTCTGCCTTCCAGGCAGTAATTCTCTCATGCGTTGCCTGTGCAAGGGTGGGGGAGATATGCATGATCTTTTGTAATGCTTCAGGTGTTTTTTTCGCTAAGATTGTATGTAGCTTTTCAGCTTCCGTTAGAAATTGCGGTGTTGTTGTGGGGATCGAAAAGGGGGAAGGGTGTGCCGACATGGTTTTAGAAGAAACTAACAAGGATATCATTACTCTATACTATACTAAATAACAGAGGAGAAATATGGTATAATCATCAAGTCGCATCTGACTGGTATCACGAGGCGTAGACCTTAAGGTGCAAGAGATGTCTAGGTGGCTGCTGCGTGAAACGTAGATTAAGAGACGGATGCCGTCCCAGGACTACGTTTTAGGCAGGAGCTACGACCAATAGCGTAGACTTCGAAATACGGAGGGGTACCCAAGTGGCTCAAGGGGACGGTTTGCTAAATCGTTAGATTGGAGAAATCCGGTGCGAGGGTTCGAATCCCTCCTCCTCCGCCAAGAGAGAAGCGCAGATGTATGTCTGGGCTTTTTTCTTTGCAAAAGAAAGGGGTTCGAAGTCGGTTCGGTGAAGCGTAGCGGAAAAGGCAAAGTCGCTATCCCTCCTCCGCCAAAGTATTAAGAAATGACCTATTGGGTTATTTTTAATTAACAGATGTAAGAGTGGTATACTGTAGACAATATGCAAGAAATAGTCAAAAAAGTACAAATTGCAGTAAAAGAATTGTTCAACGAAGAGCTAGATATTGAGCTGAGTCGTCCAGATGAACAATTCGGTGACTATGCAACCAATGTGGCACTGCGCCTGAACAAAATTGTGGGTCGACCACCTCGTGAGATAGCCGAAGAACTCGCAAATATACTGAAAGATCAGCCAGAATTTACTGAAGTGACTGTTGCTGGCCCTGGCTTCCTGAATTTGCGTGTAAAAGACACCTTTTTAGCGAGTTCGCTGCAAAAGGCTGTTGAACAATCACCAGATGGTATGTATGGCGCTAATAAGGATGGTGAAGGAATTACGGTTATTTCTGAATTCCCAAGCCCTAATATGGCGAAACCATTTAGTGTTGGGCACCTGCGTCCTGCCTTGCAGGGTTGGGCCGTAGCGCAGATTATGAAACTCAATAAATACGAGGTAATAACAGACAACCACCTAGGAGATGCCGGTACACCATTTGGTAAATGGGTAGTGGGGTTCTTGCGTTATAGTTCCGACGAAAAGCTGGAGCAAGGTGGTATTAATGAACTCGCACGTATTTACATCGCTACTACCGCTGATTTAAAAGAAGAGAAAGCCAAAGATGAGCATGTTCTGGCTGATGAGGTGCAGAGTTGGTTGCAAAGACTGGAATCTGACGACAAAGAGGCTGTACAGTATCGCGACCGATTTAATAAAATCTCATTAGATCACATGCATCAGGTTATGGACCGATTGCAGATTAGTACCCAATACGAATATGGTGAATCTTACTTTGTAGCTCGTGGTCAGAAGATGGCAGATGAGTTGCTGGAGCGCAAAATTGCCAAAGAGAGTGACGGCGCAGTGATCGTTCCGCTCGATGAATACAATATTGATACACCAGTCATGCTTCGTAAGGCTAATGGCACGGCCCTGTATGCTACGACCGACTTGGCTACCATAGAATTTCGCCAGAAAACCTGGCAACCCGAACGTGTTTTTATTCATACTGGTCAAGAACAGGCGTTTTATTTCCGCCAATTAAAGGCATTAGCCCAGAAGGCAGGTTTTGAAGATACTATTGTACATTTGTGGCATGGCTTGGTAGACCAGCTTAGCGACGATGGTACACGTGCTAAGATGAGTTCCCGTAAAGGTGTGATACTGCTGAACGATCTGCTCGATGAGGCTCAAAAACGAGCTGAGCAGAACATGAAAGAGGGGACACCAACTGACATTGAGGCCGTGGCACTGGGTGCTATTAAATTTGCTGATTTCATGGCCGACAGGAAGAAGGGTTCGCTCTTTGACTGGGAAACTATGTTTAATGTACAGGGCTTTTCTGGTCCTGCAGTGCAATATGCCGCAGTACGTATTAGCAGTATCTTGAGCAAGGCAGACTTAAGGAACCCACAACCTATTGATACGTATGACTGGACAGCTGAGCATAACTTACTGCTTGAACTCACGGCCTTCCCAGCACTTATTAAAGAACTATCCGAGAACTACGAACTGCATAAGTTGGCTGCATATTTGTATCAACTAGCTCGTACGCTAAACCGTTATTACGAACAAACACAGATCCTAAAAAGTGAAGACGATGCACTGTCTAGTCGGCTCTGGTTACTGGGCGTTACTTACCAAGTTTTCGCAACTGGCCTCGACGTACTAGGTATCCCTATCCCCGAGAAAATGTGACTCGGACACCATTATTTAACAAGGAGAGCTCTTGCAACAGGAGCTCTCCTTGTTAAATAGGGTGGGGTGGGTCGGTGGTAGTTAGAGTATACAAAAAGCCTCCCGCTATTAATGGGAGGCTTTAAGGTTTCGACTAGTATTACTACTAGATCTAGCGAGAGCGGTCAGTACTCTTATTTAACGTTCTTGAGAGCACGTCGGCTTTCTGCCCAGGCGTAAAGGCCGTAAGCAGTCGCACTAGTACCGAAGATTCCAGCTACTACACCGGCTATACCAGTTGCTGGTATAGAACTTACTGGTGAACCAGGTTGCCCAGGTTTTCCAGGAGTTGGTGGAGTAACAGGGGGTGGTGTTGAAGGAATAACTACCTGCGCAGTACAACGAGCTTCTTTTTGCTCATCATCTACGTTAAACAACACGCGAACCTCGATGTTATACGTACCAGGAGCAGCATACTGATGTTCAACCACATTTTGATCTGTGTTGAGCTCAGCTGTGTTGTCACCAAATTTGTACGTATATTTGTTTACGGTTGCATTTTGCATACGAACTGTAGTCGTAAAGCGGTATTTGTTACCACCAAGCGGCTCAGCCTGTAGGGCAGTACACTCGTAAATCGGGTTATTCTTACATTCCTTAGGAACAGTAACCGTAGCGTCATCTTCCTTACTTCCGTTAGGAGTCTCAACTCTACCGATGTTCTTCAGGGTATTCGGGCCACATTCAGGTAATTCGTCATTTGCACCAACCTTAGCCGAGAAAACAACAAAGCTGCTTGCTCCGGCTGCATGGCTACCAATGTTGACACCGGTACCATTTGTGAGGTTATCGCTTAACTTCTTACCGTCAGGATTCTGCGCGTTATATAACTTTGCAGTTCCGTTTATGTAGCTCATGTGAGCTGGTAATTTGTCTTTTACAACAACGTTGTCTTGCTGAGTCTCACCAGTATTCTTATAGTGAATACGGTAATCAACAGTCTCACCAGGTTTCGCTTCTACATTCTCTTTCCACTCGAACTTGTCGTGTGTACTAACAGTTTTGTTTACTTCAAAGTTAGGAGTCAGTTCAAACTGAGGCTTAACCTTAAACGTAATATAGTTAGCGTACTGGAAACATCCGGGAACTTCACCGTTAGCACCGTTGTAACCAATCAAGGCACCATCTGAAGTAACAATACTATCAGGAAGTGATTGACCGTTACCACCGGCAGCGTAACCGTTGTTGTAGATCTTTGCAGAACCAGCAACGTAGGCAAGGTTGAAGTTTTTCTCACTGTTAAAGTTAATATCATCCCAGATACGGCTTGGTGTTGCATTGTCTGCAGACACAAAACCACTAAGTGGAACTGATTTAGCAGTAGTCGTAGGTACGGTTGCACTAACGCGTGTGTTAAGAGCCGTTAAATTCAGGCTACTAGCTGCATTGTTGTGTGCATAAATACGAACGAGGTATTCTTTACCAGGTTCTACGGTAACGTCATCTTTCCAGCCGCCAGGATTGGCATCGGCTGCGTCTTTTACGACAACGAAGTTACGTTCATCACCAACATTTGGATTGTCGGTGATTGAGTTAAAAGTGATGTGGTCTGCAGGGTTCTCAACCGTATATGTAGGACGATCAGGACCCCAAGAAGAAACAACACCAGCGCTGATAACAGCAACTGATACTACACCAAGAACAGCAAACTTTTTGCTGTGGCGTTTGAGAAAGCTCATAAGTTTCATAAGCTAGCTCCTTTCTTTCGATTGCTCGAAAATTACTAATTCAAAAATAAAAAGTGAACATTAAAAATGCACTACTAAAACAATCTTCGGTACTAGGTTTTTAAGGTCCACCTCCGTCTTGCTAAGATTTCCACCTCTTATGCATACAAAACGACGATGCTTACATTCTAGCATAAACTATATGAAATGTCAATATATAACAGCATATTGCTTATGTTAGTACAAGTTACAGTGGAGTCATTTAGGACGTCCGCTTCAATCAAATCGTTACAAAATATAAAACTTGGGTAAAACGGGGGTGCTCAAAAGAGAGCACACCCCGTTCCGACTACTGCCGAACTATCCCTTAGCCGAAGCTAAGATCAAATTACCCTAACGCATGTTTTGCTATTTTTATCTTCCCTAAGAAAGACAGCATAGCTGCTGCTGGACGTAGTAGCCCAGAATATTGCTACCCACAAATCCGTGGATCGCAGACTGGCCCTGTTGGGGGGTCTGCGGGCACCGGATTGCTCGGCGGCGCTCCCTCATTACGAGGGACCGTCGTATTCGGTGTGGGCGGCTCGGCGCCAGGAGCCACCGGGGCTACTGGAACTGTCGGAGGTACGTAGACCTCTGGCGGATTACCTGCTGCAGGCGGCGTTGCCGGTCCTGTAATAGGAGGTGCTGTTCCAGTAACTTGGGGTGGTACATTACCCTGTCGGGCAGGATCCCTGTCTGGGGAATCCTTGCACACAGGAGGCTTACCGTGAGGCATATCTGGAGGACATACCTCAGGCGGCACCGTGTGTGGTGTCGTCGGCGGTGGGACTGATGGAGTTGGTGGTGGGCCTGATGGCGGTGGTGAGCTCACGGGCGGGATGCCCGGGAACTCCTGTGCCACTGGCTGAAAACCGCAATCGATTTTGAGATCGACAGTATATCCATCTGGCCGGCTGAACCGAATTACCGCAAATTCTGGCCTATCAGGCGCAGCTTTGCGGATCGACGGAACATCCGTTACACCTGTAAGCATGTAGAGTGTCTCGTAAGGGCCACTCATCATTTCAACAGAAGCTATCGATCCTGATTCAAGTGCCTCCATTTGCGCAACGATCGCTCGCCACACAGGAGGTTTACTCGCCACTGCTCGGGTTTTGGCCGCGAAGGCCTCATCCCCACTCAGTTCAGTGAACCCCGGAATTCCCCACGTATGTGCGTGGGCAACCACCAGGGCGGGATCAGCGCACCGACGGGTATGCAGTTCTTCCTTGAGCTGGCCGACGTTGCCGTCGGCTGCTGGTCCGAAGAAGTTGCTTCCTGTTGGCGCGTCGTTGGCGTAGAAGTGCACGCTGGATGCGCACACATCGGCCGTTGGCGTTCCGGGTGGATTGGGGTTATCCGCCACGCTGATCCCCGGGAAAACCCCAAGGATCAGAGCGAACAGGCACAGCATCATTGCCGCGCCTGCTGCCCCTGCTGCTGTAACTCGCTTGTCCATATGGACCACTTCCTTTCGGGGAGTGTTTGTTGAGCGAATAGGACAGTGGGACGCAGCCGTCAGCCGCATCCGTAATACGTTTGAAGCAGGTCTTAAACTGGTACTTCAGGTGTATAAAACCCTTCCCTCGGGAAACCGGTGGCGACTCAGTACTACCCGGTGTGGACGGGGGCGTCGGCTTGCGCCTCTGCCTCCGCGTCGTATACCGGATTGACCTGGGTTGGGCCAACGGGGGGTGGTGGTAGAGTGGAGTTGTTGTGACCGTTGCCAGTCACAACAACCGCTCCAGCCTCGGCTTCGGCATTGACCTCGGTCTCGTCGTCATTCCTTCGCAGGAAGAGCGACATGATGAACAGCGCGAGGAGTCCGACGCCTATACCACAGGCAATTGCTGCCCAGATGGAGTTCGCGCCGTCGTTGGGTACGATTGTCTCCATTCCACCCACTGTCGCCTTTTGGCTCCAGTCCTTTGCGGACCAGATGATGCCGGCGATGATGCCAGTGATCACACCGATCAGGTAGGCGGTCGGGTGGATTCCACCACTACCGCCACCACGGCTTCGGATCGAAGCAATGGCACGTGTGTGTGCGTTGACTGTAACCTCGACAGCCTCAATGCGCTCACCATGACTGGCGAACTTGGTATCGTGGTTATCGAGACGCTTGTCGTGCTCGTCAACCCGTCCGCGCAGCTTTTCGAGCTCCGCGTTGAGGTCGACCCACAGGCCATCGACCTTGCGGTCGAGCCGTCCGATCTCGGCCGTGAAGGCCTCGATCTGAGGAATACCGGCGTTTTCGCCGAGGTTGTCGATGCGGGAGGTGATCCCACTGACAACCTCGATGAGCTTTGCCAGGTCTTGCTCGAGCTTTGCAGCTCTTGTGTTTGCCTTCGTGGTTCCTTGCGACTTGCGCCGCAGCTCTGCCACGTGGAATCCGAGTGCTTCGAGCTTGCGCTCGATACTTTTGGAACCGAGTTCAAGCGCATCGAAGCGCTCTCGTTGGGTGTTGCTGGGGTTGTAGATACTCATAACATTCTCCTTTCCCGGTGGATGGGTTCGGCCGAAGCCAGCTGCATCCCCCGGGTAAGGAG
>CAZWBG010000006.1:0-4312 GCA_964632215.1 uncultured Candidatus Saccharibacteria bacterium
GCGCCTCGGCTTAGGCCCGACTAACCCTGAGATGATTACCATAGCTCAGGAAACCTCGCTCTTTCGACGGACAGGATTCTCACCTGTCTTATAGTTACTCATTCCAGCATTCTCACTTCCTCACGCTCCACCGGACCTCGCGATCCGACTTCACCGCAGAGAGGAACGCTCCTCTACCACTGGCTCAATAAATTGAGCCAATCCATGTCTTCGGTAATATACTTTAGCCCCGTTACATTTTCCACGCAAGATCTCTTGACGAGTGAGCTGTTACGCACTCTTTAAATGAATGGCTGCTTCTAAGCCAACATCCTCGCTGTTTAAGAAATCTCACCTTGTTTCCCACTGAGTATATATTTTGGGACCTTAGACGATGGTCTGGGCTGTTTCCCTTTCGAGCGACGAGCTTAGCCCCGCCGTTCTGACTGCCGTGATAAAACACATGGTATTCGTAGTTTGTTAGGGGTGAGTACCGTTGCCAGCCTCAGTCCCTTACAGAGCTCTACCCCCATGTGCGAATTGCACGACGCTAGCCCTAAAGCTATTTCGAGGAGAACCAGCTATCTCCAGGTTCGATTGGCATTTCACCGCTAACCACAGCTCATCCAAACACTTTGAAGCGTGTAATGGTGCGGCCCTCCACATAGTTTTACCTATGCTTCAGCCTGGCCATGGTTAGGTCACCTGGTTTCGGGTCTACTAACATGTACTTACGGCTACTCCACGCTAGACAAAATGCATCTGAAAACACAGATCGCTAGGCTGTAGCTTTGCGAAATTTATGAAACGTATAATTTTATACGTTGAAAAAATTTCGCTTTGCTACAGTCAGCGCTATGCGTTTACAGAGTATTTTGCTCAGTGTGGAGTAGCCTACGCCCTATTCAGGCTCGCTTTCACTGCGCATCCGTCAAATGACTTATGCTTGCACATATCAGTAACTCGCTGGATCGTTCTACAAAAAGCACGCCGTCACCACGCTCATCACAAATGATGAGACTCATCTAGCAGATAACAGATAACATTTAGTAGAGATTTATCATCAATCAGATATCAGACTAGTTTTGTCTGCTACCTAATATCTGTAAAATTTCTGGATTCTGTCATCTGTTTGTCTGTTAAATACTCTTCACCTGTGAAGAGCGCAGCTCCGACTCCTTGTAGGCACACAATTTCAGGTTCTATTTCACTCCCCTCCCGGGGTTCTTTTCACCTTTCCCTCGCGGTACTCGTTCACTATCGATCACGTAATATATTTAGCCTTGGAAGGTGGACCTCCCAGATTCAATCAGGATTGCTCGTGCCCCGACCTACTTGAGAAACCACATATAAAGTCAGCTTGGTTTTCGTGTACGCGACTTTCACGCTCTCTGGTATGTCATTCAAACATTTCTACTAACTAAGCCGATTTTTTACTTTACAGATCTGAATTGCAGCAGATCTTCGCAAACAAGAGAGTTCGAGCTCACCGAAGTGAATCGACTTCTCTTGATTGGTCATGTAGAATCTCGCAACCCCCTATAGATATTCGTCTGCTTACTTATCCGTCTGAATAAACAGACGGAAACCTATAAGGTTTAGGCTCTTACCGTTTCGCTCGCCACTACTCCGGTAATCGTTGGTTACTTTCTTTTCCTTACCCTACTAAGATGTTTCAGTTCAGGTAGTTGCCTCACAATATCCTATGTATTCAGATAAAGGTAATTCTGTATTTAATCAGAATTGGGTTTCCCCATTCGGATATCTCCGGATCAAAGCTTATTTGCCAGCTCCCCGAAGCTTTTCGCAGGCTATAACGTCCTTCATCGGTATTACGTGTCAAGGCATCCGTTGTGTGCCCTTGAGTAACTTTTTATGCATTGGTTTGACCAGTTATTGGTTTGTATCATCCGACTTCACCCATGATTCTGAGCTTGTCGATGAACCAATAACTATTGCCGTTGTCCAATTATTTAATTTAAAAGACCAATAAATTGTTAAATTACCAACTCTCATTTCCTGCAACTTGAGTTCACATGTAGTTTTTGATCTAAAGCGCTCATTATATCTCAGGCTTTTTCAAAATCTCTTATCTGAACTCGAGTGTTCCCATCGTAACAGATGGGTCTAGGTATGTAAAGTACGAAGCGTCTCGCAGTTATTTTTGGGAATAAAATAACCCCTGATGATTGATCTAAATTTGGTTCAATCGCCAGAGGTTTCACCCTTGAAACATTCGCTTCGTACCTAAATAGTATCAAATCGCTGTATTTTGGTCAATACTTTGTTCAAATTTGATGTATCTATAACAACGCTTATGCTTAATTTCATCTGTTAGTCCGATTATTTCTCACTTAAGAATTAGGTCTCGATAGATAATAGATAGTTATCTGAATTAAGCTGGGCCGTACAGATTGCACCAATTAAAATATCATCCTTAACAGAATGTTGGCCGCCCATTTCGACGTCAGGATCGTTATAGTAGTAATATCCACCCGAGAAGCCTGTAATAACTACTGCGTGCTCAATCGCCTTGCCATCAATTGGGTTCGATTCATAGTTCTTAGTAACTTGATTGTAGCTAGCTCGTGGATAGTCATACATGTAGTTAAAGCTGATAATTGCCATTACAGGACCCTTTATGAGTAAACTTTGCAAAAGTTCATTTGTACATTTGACAACACTAACAATTCCACCAGCTTGTAAAAATGAAGCATAGGCGTCTACTAAGAACGGGGCATACGGGGTTCGAGCAGTCTTAACACCGTGTTGTTGCATAGTAATCACTTCCGCGAGTAACTCTTCCTGAGACAACGAAACCCAACTACGATCAATTATCTGGGTATCGAAGACGTGCATAGTGACCGTAAGATCATGAACTCTTCTAAGCCACGTGCCTATATCAGCAAAAAGTGTACCCATCGGCTTATTTTCGGAGTTAACTCTGACAGGTACAGCTGATTCAATGCTACTCGGCTCCAGGCTAATCCCGTAGAAACCAAGGAACTGAGAAGTAGAAGCTTGCACACAGTTTGAAGATGTACTTTGTATTTGTAGCGGCACAACATGTTTTATCCTCATAAGAGCAGTATAGCAAAAAACTTCAATCCTCTTTTATCATCATATTCCTACAATCTTCGGTTATCAGTGACGCGCTCTAACCAACTGAGCTAAACAAAAAAGAACTTTTTTCAATTAATGGTGGGTGATCCAGGACTTGAACCTGGGACCTCGTCATTATATCTTCCACTTTGCTTCAGATGTAACAAGTCGTATCAAATTACAGCTGGTGGGCGATCCAGGACTTGAACCTGGGACCTCGTCATTATCAGTGACGCGCTCTAACCAACTGAGCTAAACGCCCACAAGCTGAAATTCGATAATTATCTAAGGTGCTTCACTTTGTTTCGCATGGCGTTATCAGCTTTGCGCTCTCGTGTCATCCGACACGGCCATATCGAATAATATGGTAACCAACTGAGCTAAACGCCCGAGGCTTTTACTGTGCAAAAGCAATTTTCATTTAGCAATCTACAATTTTCAGTGACTACCAGCCCATGGCTGTTATAAATATCAAAAGTCAAAGACTTTTGGCAACCACTGCTATCTGATAAATGCTATCTGTTAATTGCTTTGCTTGTAAGCAAAGCTTGGTGGAGACACAGGGACTCGAACCCTGGACCCCCGCCTTGCAAAGGCGGTGCTCTAGCCAACTGAGCTATGTCCCCATATTGTCCAATTCTGGACTCCCTGTTCGATACGTTCTAAATCGAAGCAGGAACAGATGCTATTCTATCTTATTCGTTGCTTTCAATCAAGTTAGAAGCTATAGTGAAACGTAATGGGAATACTTGGACAAATTATTTTAGGCTTATTAATGGTCGCTGGTGGCGTAGCACTTCTGAAGTATAACTACCAGGTAGCCAATAGTATCCACCTGCGCGTCATAGAGGACCACCTAGGCAGCGGAAGTGGCTATCTCATCTGGAAGGTCATCTCAGTCCTAGTCATTCTTGCAGGCTTCACGGTGATCTTTGGCTTTCATGACGATATCCTGGGCTGGATACTCTCACCTCTTACCAATCTCTTTCGTAGAGCTCAATAAGCTTTTACGTATTCATTTTAGACACTAAAATACCGCCCGAAAGGCGGTATTTTATTATTGAAAATTGAGTAGTGCAGCGTCGTTGTCAAAACAGGTGAACCTAGTCTTGTCCTTAATAAAAAGAACTAAAGTTATTATGCAGATTCAAACATAACAACAAGACCGACCTAGCTTCTCGCCTAAGCGAGAGCTAAAACTCCCTAGAAAGGAGGTAATCCATCCGCACCT
>CAZWBG010000007.1:0-2075 GCA_964632215.1 uncultured Candidatus Saccharibacteria bacterium
GCGTTCAACAGATCAGTTCACGCCTGCTTCCGGTTGGATCGGTTTTGCTCTCGTCACGGGCACCAGTAGGCTACCTTGCGATCACCACCGCACCGACCGCAATCAACCAGGGTTTCATCGGTATGATTTGTGACAAGGGTGTACCCAACTCCTACGTCCTCAATTGGGCACGAGAGCGAATGGACACCATCAAAGGGAATGCGGGAGGTACGACATTCGCCGAGATATCGAAAAAGGCGTTTCGCCCGATCACGGGAGTGTTGCCAGATCAGGCTGTGTTGAAGGCGTTCAAGCACGCAATGTCTGATTTGTACCGATTGATGGAAGCCAATCTCCGCGAGTCGGAATCGTTGACAGAGACCCGGGATACGCTGTTGCCAGAGTTGTTGTCGGGGCGACTGAAGGGCTAAGTGAACACGCCCGTGGTCTCCGCCACCCGGGCCTCCTTTTCGGCGGCGTCCTCCGCGAATACCCTTGCCTCTGCACATTTCTCACGCCATGAACTGGCAGTACAAATCCTAGTCGCCCAGTACGGCTTGAAGTGCCGCAGCAGCCCCCACCGGGTCTTCACAGCCCAGATCAACGCCGCCTTGTCCCTAACACCTGCAGGGACCGGAGACTTGCCCCAACTGAACCACATGAACGCGACCTCGTATTCGGCCACGATGAGGAATGCGTAGATAAACAGCAGGGCAACCAGTGGCAGCCACATGCTCAGTCCCAGTGACAGCCCAAGCTGTGTCCAGTCCGTATCACCCCAGGTGCGCCAGGCGTGCAGGACTGTTCGCGACAGGAGCGCGAGGACCAGAAGCCCGACCAGGAACGACAAGCAGCCCTCCACGGTCCTGTGTTCAGGGTTGCCCTGCGCCACAGTAACCAAGAGCAGCAGTGTGAGAAGCAGGAACTGGAGGATAACCTCTAGCCACAGGCCGAAAGTCGCGAGGTTAATGGCGAAGGCCAAGAATCCAGTCCACGCGAGGATATCCCGGAGATGGCTTCGCAGGAAACGTCGTTTGCGGTCCCTATCGGTTACGGACAGCATGAGCGGGAACGCGCTGAGACCCAGCCAGAGTGCCGTCTCCGACAGCAAGCTTCGGTTCCACAAGCCAAGCTCGTGCGCGACCAGGATGCAACTGGCGAGGTACAGATAGAAGAGAACCGAGGGAAGCAGAATCTTCGGAACGAGGAAGGCCTTGAGGACCTCTCGCGCAGCCGCTCGCACGGGAGGCTGCGCGAGTCCATAGGTAGCGAAAGCGGCCCCCAGTATCAGTATCGCGATGTCTCGGTTGCTCATAAAAACTTCTCACTTCCTCAAGCGAGGGAGAGTCTCTTCTGCATGGGGCACCTCAAGAATTGAGTCAGGCCTAGAGTTCAGCGGTTTACTACAAGGTGATCGGCGACCATCCTGTTTCGTTGAGCGCTCGCTCTTGCGCCTAGGCCAAGCGACGACTCGATGCTCCGGGTACCCGTTGCCAGCGAGCGAATTGCGCGATAGCCTTGCGACTAAGGCAAGGGGCAGGATTGCTCCCACCCCCGTCCTTGACCAACAAAAAGCCGCTGGGTGCTGCAATCACCCGGCGGCTATTTCTTAGGCGCGTGTTTGGTCGGGTCAACGATGACGTAGCCCTGGCCCGGCTTCGGTGTCGGTGGCATGGGCTTGCCCTGCACGACGGTCACTTCAACCTTGGACCCAGGAATCTTCGCCTGTCCCGACTTGGGGGCCGGCGTTCCCGGCTTCAGGAGAGATGTTTTGGCCATTGGAGTGGTTTCCTTTCTAGAGTCTGTAAGGGAACACATCAGTCGACCCACTCTGCGTGCCAGACCCATTAACGACAGTTCTGTGTCGGGGTGTCGACGTATCGTACGAACACCATCAGAACTAGCTGTAGTATACATGAACACAAGGCAACCACAATATGTGCCATTCGTTCACGATGGCCAGCATGTCACAGAGGCGACGGTGTAATGACAGCACGTGAGAGCATGGCGCATGATTCCGCGTGCTGTCAGAGCACGGCACGCAATGATCCGCGAGGAAACAGGACGTGGCGCTCGATATCCGCTTCCGGTAGGTT
>CAZWBG010000008.1:0-1977 GCA_964632215.1 uncultured Candidatus Saccharibacteria bacterium
CTACTCACTACTCACTACTCACTACTCACTACTCACTACTCACTACTCACTACTCACTAGAGATGGTACAATGGAGCCATGATTATTGGGGTAGATATCGGGGGAACAAAAACGCTGCTTGCTGTTTTTGCTCAGAATGGCAAACTCTTAAATGAAGTTCGATTCAAGACAAACCCCGACTACGATACGTTTTTAAAAGAACTAACCCTCCAAGCTCGAAAACTCGAAACATCAAAAGCCAAAGTCGCTTGCGTAGCAGTACCCGGACTAGTAGATCGAGAAAAAGGCATAGTCAAACGACTCGGTAACCTACCTTGGGAAGATAAAGCTATACGAGGTGATATCTCACAAGCGATAGGCGTTAATACCGTCTACATAGAAAACGATAGTAAACTTGCGGGCCTCAGTGAAGTAAGGATACTCGATCGAAAATATCCCCGCGTATATTACATAACTCTTAGTACCGGCATCGGCGGTACACTACTCATTAACGACAAAATTGCTCAGGAAGTTATAGATGGCGAAATCGGTATGGTACCTTTTCCACACGATGGAAAGATAGTACCCTGGGAAGATTTTGCATCAGGCAGGGCTTTCTTTGAAAGATACGGGCAGAAAGCTGCCGATGTTGATGATCCTAAAATTTGGAAAGAATTTGCTCAGGATATCGGCCTTGGCTTATCGATGATTTGCTGCATTTATCAAGTCGATGCAATCATATTTGGAGGTGGGCTAGGTCAGTATCTTGAAAAGTTTGCGCCATATCTGACACCATACATCAGCAGAGACTACCTACATACGACCATCGTGCAGCCTCAACAACTCCTAAAAGCCCACTACGGTGATGAGTCGGTAATCTACGGATGTTATTCGTATGCTAAAGACAAACTTGCCTGATATTAATACTATTTCTGCTGATTTTCCTGGGGTACAGTTCAAGCCGCACAGTTCTTTTTATTGGTCTGCTGAGCAACAGTGTGTTTTTTACAAAGCCTCAACACTGAACACCGAAACAGGTGTTTCTCATCTCCTACACGAACTAGGCCATGCTCTTCATAACCACCAAAGATTCACAAGTGGTATTCAATTACTTAAGATTGAGAGCGAGGCATGGGCAAAAGCCAGGGAAATCGCCCAATCCTATGACTTTATAATCAATGAGGCATTGGTCGAACAGTGCCTCGATAGTTATCGTGACTGGCTGCACCTCAGGAGTACTTGCCCCAACTGCCAAGCAATTGCCTTCGAAAGTGAGGCCTACAATTACCACTGCTTCAACTGTGCTCAAAAATGGACCGTACCGTTGGATCAACGAACTCGCTGCTACCGTCAAAAAATTGCTAAGACCAGTAGTTCACAACAAGTAACTATCGGAAAGTAAAAATTAAAACGTGCTTATTAAGAAAAACGCCCCGAGGGACGTTTTTACTTTCTACAAGTGACTAATCACTATTTTGTAGTTTTTGTGCGTCGTGAAAGACGCCCACCAACTGAACCGGCTTTTCGAGCTCGCTGACGACCAGTTAGGCCATCGGCACCAACTTTGTCACTAGCAAATCCGCCAGTTTTACCCTTAACGCCACCTTTTGCACCAATAGAAGCGTAGAAATCGCTACCATAAAGTGCTTTGTTTCTTGCTGCAGCTTTTCTTCCACCTGCTTGAGTTCCAGCCATAATAATGACCTCCTATAAATTAATTTATTTCCACCTCTCACAGGTAAATATTAAGAAGAGCTCGCGAATGGTGTACGCGAACCCTCCAATAATTTCACCTCTGAAATTACGCTTATGATATCACAGTATAGCGCTTGTGTCAACTATATTGCTCAAGTTCAGCATCGCCTATTTTCAAATAAAGAAAAAACCTCTGGCGTTAACCAGAGGTTTTTTATAATTCGGCGCCGTGCTACCTTCCCCCGTAGGAGTATTATCGCCGCTACTGGGCTTAGCTTCTGTGTTCGGAATGAGAACAGGCGT
>CAZWBG010000009.1:0-1830 GCA_964632215.1 uncultured Candidatus Saccharibacteria bacterium
AATTCCCGCCGGTGCGGGTCGGCCAGCGCCCGAAACACGTCATCCATCGAACCGCTAATTTCCTTTCCCATCCATATGCAACCATCGGGCTGCACATTCAGCATAGGCAACTCATTGGCTGCATGTCAAGCGCCGGATCGCGGAACCGACGGGCAATCGTTGCCCAACATCGGAATATCCAGTTTGGCCATCGTGCTTGCGAAATCCGGTCAAGCGTTTCGGATGGAACGAGGATCGATGGCGATAAGCCGAATCTCTTCTGCGTACCGGATAGCCTTTGGATCGAGCAAACCATCTCCAGCCAGCAGACCATTTGGTGTCAGGTAGCAGTGGGTGTGGAGTTCAAGGTGGCCACCCATCCAGGTGAATCGCAGGATCACGGTACTGGTTCCCGTGCCATACTGTTCCTGAATCTTCGGATGCGCCAACTGGATCGAGTAACACATCCGAATGGCTGGGGTCGCTGCCTTGTCAACAACCCCCAGTTCATCAAAGAGGTCTTGCAGCATGGACGTTGAGACGCGGACCGACTCGCGTTCGGTCTTGGAAGAACTGAATTTGCACCTGGCCGCCTTGAAGTCGAACCCAGCCGCTGTCGACTCATTCAATACGTGGTTCTTTATGAACTCAGCATGGGACTCGCGCAGCGATTCGGAAACCCTGCTCGACCTAGGGAGTGCCATTCGTCACATCCTCTACCAGTGGCAGGATTTCCCGAACCTGTTGACTGCAAGCGATGTGGTAGAGGCGATTGACAGTGCAGTCACCGAGTTGTCTGTAACGGTCCCACCAGTCATCAGGTCGTCGATGGACTCTGAGGTGGCGAACTTCGGGTCACCATGGACCATCATCGCTCAACCTCGTCACTACTTCCGCTCGTTGGGGCGGGTGGTAGCGGAGCTTGCCACTCCCAACCTTCCGTCGTCGCCAAGTCGTCTGCAACGACAGTAAAAGGAAAAGCGCCGATCTCGCGATCACCGTATGACACCGAGAGACGATAAGTGCCCGGCTCCTCTGCCACAAACATGTCTACCGGGACAAAAATATTGAGATCCGGAACAGCTTCCGTGATTGTATCTGATCGCTGCATGATGCCATGGTTGTCACGTTCCCGGAAAATCTGGATATCCAATGGTTTGCGGTTCTCATCCGGAAGGCCAACAAGACCTAATGCGACGAACATCGAAAAACCTGCGGGAAACGCTCCTGTTGGAACCGTCCAGCGATTGACAATCCGCTGAATGCTGACACTGCCATCGGCATCCGAATGAGCGGTATCGCACAGTACACAAAATGTCATCCACGGCGCACGTAACCGGCGAGGTGAGTTGGGGTTGGGCGATTTGCGTTGGGTTTTGGACTTGCTAGCCATCCATTCAACTCTCCGAAAATGTCATTCCGATGGCATGGGACCACCATCCACTGAAGTCTCTTCTGCCTCACATCATCTTTGGCTTCTCAATCAGGGGCCGGAACATCAGCGCGTGTTGTGGTCATGTCGATTGTACTGGTCTTCCCACCCCAAGGGGCAGTGTACAGGCGAAGAGTCCACTCTCTGGAAACCCGCGTCTCGTAGGACGTTGCATCGTGAACCGCTATTGACGATGAAGGCCTCGGGATAGGACTATAGAGACTAGGAAAAGAGCCGGTGACAAGAGGTCTGGGACCCCTTCCCTTTCTCTTTGAGCAAGGGATAGCCGGCACCTCGTCCACCTCCTTGTCGATCAACTGCCCAAGCATCGAAGAGGCCTCGGATCGCGGTGTGAGCCCGATTACGGTACGCTTCCGGGCATGAGCGATCCTTCGCAGGCGCCGCCGCGCACCGGGCTG
>CAZWBG010000010.1:0-1353 GCA_964632215.1 uncultured Candidatus Saccharibacteria bacterium
ATCCGGGGGCCCCGATGCTGCTGCTGGAGGGTGTGGCCTCGACTGCCACCAACGAACCGGGGGAGTACTTCAAGGCGGTCTACCGGGGCGACCGGTTCAAGTTCGCCCTGGTGGCAACCGAACCGGCGGCCACGGAAGAACCGGCCCTGCCGATCAATCTGGTCCTGACCTGATTCGCTGTTTGTCGCGTATGTCGTGATGGAGGAGTGTGCGCAATGCCAGACCCGGTACGAATTGGCGTGATTGGCTGTGGGAGTGTGGGCAAGTGGTCCTACATTCCCCGTGTGCACGAGATGAACCTGCGCGGGAAGAAAGCCGAGATCGTCATCGTCTGCGATGCCGATCCGGAGCGCGTGAAGGAGACGCAGGAGCTCTATAGCGTGCGGCAGGGCACGACCGATTACAACGAGGTGATCAACCATCCGGATGTCGATCTGGTGCTGGTGTTGACCTCGATGCCGCTGCACGGCGTGATCAGCAAGGCGGCGCTGCTGGCGGGCAAACACGTGCTGGTCGAGAAGCCGATGGCGATGACACTGGAAGAAGCCCGCGACATCCTGGATGTGGCTCGAACCAGCCCCGGCATCCTCGTCTGCGCGCCACACGTGGTGCTCAGCCCGACCTACCAGGACATGTGGCGCTACATCCATCGCGGCGATCTGGGTGAAATCCACCTGGCGCGCGGCATGTACGGCTGGGCTGGGCCGTGGTGGGGTCCCTTCTTCTATGAAAAGGGGGGAGGGGCGATGTTCGACCTCGGTGTCTACAACGTCACCACGCTGACCGGTCTACTGGGTCCGGCCAAGCGCGTGATGGCGATGAGCGGCATCGCCATTCCCGAGCGCGAAGTCGACGGCAAGATGATGCAGGTGCAGACGCACGACAACGCGCACCTGCTGCTCGACTTCGGTGATGTCTGCTATGCCTCGATCACGACCGGCTTCACGATCCAGGCCTATCACAACGACATCCCCGGCATCGAAATCTACGGTGCGCAGGGCACGATCCAGATGCAGGGGGAGGACTGGCTGCCGCGCGGCTTCAAGCTCTACCAGAATCGGGTCGGCCACTGGGAGGACCACAACGACGGCGGTTGGCACTGGACCGATGGCCTGCGACACGCCGTGGACTGCATCCAGCAGGGCACAAAGCCGATCGTCCAGCCCGAGCATGCCTACCACGTGCTGGAAATCATGCTGAAGTCGATGGAAAGCGGCGATACCGGCCGGGCGATCGACATCGAAAGCACCTTCACACCGCCCACCTTCGACCTGCAACTGCCAACCGCCGAGAATGCCCACCTGATCCACGACCGGAGCAGCGCGGAGTGAGCTATTCGCCTTCGCCGCGGCC
>CAZWBG010000011.1:0-1264 GCA_964632215.1 uncultured Candidatus Saccharibacteria bacterium
CCTGATCCTCCCCCGTTTCAGTGGACACCCATGTTAGCTCTGAGGAGCTGGAGAGGAGTGTCAGATGAGCGGTACGCGCCGGGTGTTTCCGGAGACGTTCAAGCGTGAGGCGGTTGATCGTGTGGCCACGAGCGGCCTGTCGGTGGGCGCGGTGGCCCGGGAGTTAGGCCTGCACGAGACGGTGCTTCGACGATGGATGATGCAGTTCGGGGCGCAGGCGACGGGGGCGGCGAGGCGCCCCATCACGCAAGCGCCGTCCCCGTCGCCGTCTGATCTGGCCGCCGAGGTGGGCCGTCTGCGGCGCGAGAACGATCGGCTGCGGATGGAGCGCGACATCCTAAAAAAAGCCGCGCTCATCTTCGGAGCGGCCTCCCGATGAAGTTCGGGTTCGTCGATGAGCATCGCAGCGTCTGGCCGGTCAGGGTGATGTGCGCGGTCCTGGGCCTGTCGGCCAGCGGTTACTACGCTTGGCGTGAGCGGGCCGAGAGCCCGCGGGCGGCAGCCAACCGGGCGCTGCTGGAGGACATCCGACTGATCCACGCCGAGAGCAGCGGGACCTACGGCTCGCCCCGCGTCCATGCCGTCCTGCGCGGCCATGGACGCCGGGTCGGCCGCTCGCGCATCGAGCGCCTGATGCGCCACGCCGGCATCCGAGGCCTGGCCGCCCTGCCGCGCCGGGCCCGGACCACCGACAGCCGTCATGGCTATCCGATCGCGCCCAACAGGCTTGCCCGCAACTTCACCGCGGCGGCGCCGAACCAGATCTGGCTCGCCGACCTCACCTACATCCCTACCGGCGAAGGCTGGCTCTACCTCGCCGCCATCCTCGACATGCACACCCGCAAGATCGTCGGCTGGTCGATGCGCCAGACCCTGCACACCGAGATCGCCCTCGACGCCCTGAACATGGCCATCGAGCGCCAGCGGCCGGCCCCCGGCCTGATCCATCACTCCGACCGCGGCATCCAGTACGCCGCCGAGGCCTACCGGTCAGCCCTGGCCCGCGTTGGGATAACCCCGTCGATGAGCCGCAAGGGCGACTGCTGGGACAACGCACCGATGGAGAGCTTCTTCCACACCCTCAAGACCGAGCGGGTCCATCATCGCGTCTACGCCACCCGCGACCAGGCCAGACGCGATCTGTTCGGCTACATCGAGGGCTTCTACAATCCCCGTCGCCTGCACTCGGCCCTGGGCTACATCAGCCCAGCCGACGCCGAGCGTAGAGCGGCTTAACCCCGTCCACTTTTTCGGGGGAAGATCA
>CAZWBG010000012.1:0-1199 GCA_964632215.1 uncultured Candidatus Saccharibacteria bacterium
GGCTATTTCGTCGAACTCGAGGAAGGTTCCGACCGGGTTTCGCTGCAGAAGTGGCTTTCGTTCACCGAGCCATTCTCCGAACGCACCAACTTCCGTTGGACCGAACTGCAGCGCGGGCGCTTGCAAGCTCCATTCGAACCCGGAACCCCGCTCACCGTATCGCTGATCTCGAATGGCCCGTATCTCGAAGTCGCGCTCGACGGCGAGGTGGTGCTGGCGACGCTGAGTGGCGAGCGCCAGCACGGACAGATCGGCATCTGGGCGGAGTCGGGTGCGGCAACGCTCACCGCAGCGATGCTGACGCCGTTGACCCAACCAGCTCACGGTTGACCGGTGTCAGGTCGCGGCTGGAGTGGCGGTGGGGCCGGTAAAGAACTGGCCGATGGCCTGGAAGATGGGGGTGGATGCATTGCCATGCAGATAGGAGCCATCCACGCCGAAGCTGTCTTCGCCATAGGTCACCGCCACGGCAATCGACACGTCACCGTCAGCCAGGTAGCCAGCGGTGCCACTGTAGCCGCCGAAGAGCGGATTCTGGATCACCCACGGACCGATCATCCAGACGCCAAGCCCGTAAACCATCTCGTCGGTCAGTGTGCGGCAGGAATTGCAGCCGTCAATCGACTCGCCGAACCCAACCAGATCGCGACTGAACTGCGCGGCGAACGACTCCGGCGAGAGCAGGGTGCCCCGGCCGACGCCCGCCATACTGGCCGCCATGTCGGCGATGGTGGTGGTCTGAATCGCGCCACGTGTGATGGTCCAGCTGGGATTCCAGAACGAGGACTCTTCGTAGAAACGCTGGTCATCCGGGATCTGCAAGACCTCGCGACGCTCGGAAGAAAAAGCGTGGAGGACCGGTTCGGGAATCTCCGGCGTATACCAGTTGCGGGTTTCGGTGAGACCCAGCGGATCGAGCACCTTCTCCTGCATCAGCACATCAACCGTGGAACCAGTCGCCGCTTCGACAACCAGGCCCAGCAGCACGTACTGCGTGTGGGCGTACTCCCAGTTCTCACCCGGAGCGAACAGCCGTGGTTGGTCGAAGCTGTACCCCAGCAATTCCTCCACGGTGAAGTCGCGGAAGGGGTCGAGCTGCTCGGCGGTGGCGAAGTCGGTGCTTTGCACGTAGTCCCGGTACCCAGCCGTCATGTTGAGCAGCATCCGGATCGTGGCGGTGTTGGCATCCGGCAGGTCCG
>CAZWBG010000013.1:0-1164 GCA_964632215.1 uncultured Candidatus Saccharibacteria bacterium
GAGCAGGAGCAGGAGCGCGGCATCACCATTACTTCGGCCGCCACCACCTGTTTCTGGCGCGGTATGGCGCAGCAGTATCCCGAGCATCGCATCAACGTCATCGATACCCCGGGCCACGTCGATTTCACCATCGAAGTCGAGCGCTCGTTGCGCGTGCTCGATGGCGCCTGCGCGGTGTTCTGCGCGGTGTCCGGCGTACAGCCGCAGTCGGAGACGGTGTGGCGTCAGGCCAATAAGTACGGCGTGCCCCGCGTCGCCTTCGTCAACAAGATGGACCGTGCCGGCGCCAACTTCCTGCGCGTGGTCGACGAGATCAAGAAGCGTCTCGGCGCCAATCCGGTGCCGATCCAGATCCCGATCGGCGCCGAGGACAATTTCAAGGGTGTGGTCGACCTGATCGGCATGAAGGCGATCTACTGGAACGAGGAAGACCAGGGCATGACCTTCCGTCTGGAAGACATCCCGGCCGATCTGGTATCGCTGTGCCAGGAATGGCGCGAACACATGGTCGAGGCGGCTGCCGAGGCCAACGAAGAGCTGATGGAGAAGTACCTGGAAGGCAACGAGCTCACCGTCGAAGAGATCAAGAAGGGTCTGCGCACGCGCACGCTGGCCGGCGAGCTGGTCACGGTGATGTGCGGCTCCGCCTTCAAGAACAAGGGCGTGCAGGCGATGCTGGATGCCGTCATCGAATTTCTGCCGGCGCCGACCGACGTCATCGCGATCAGGGGGCATCTCGACGATGCCAATGAAACACCGGCCGAACGCCACAGCTCGGACAGCGAACCGTTCTCCGCGCTGGCGTTCAAGATTGCGACCGACCCCTATGTCGGCACGCTGACCTTCTTCCGTGTCTATTCCGGTGTGGTCAATGCGGGCGATACGGTGTTCAACCCGATCAAGGGCAAGAAAGAGCGTTTCGGCCGCATGGTGCAGATGCACGCCAATTCGCGCGAAGAGATCAAGGAAGTCCGCGCCGGCGACATCGCCGCCGCCGTCGGCCTGAAGGATGTCACCACCGGTGACACCCTGTGCGACCAGAACGATATCATCGTGCTCGAGCGCATGGAATTCCCCGAACCGGTCATCTCCGTGGCGGTCGAGCCCAAGACCAAGGCCGACCAGGAGAAGATGGGCATGGCGCTGCAACGCCTGGCGAAGGAG
>CAZWBG010000014.1:0-1046 GCA_964632215.1 uncultured Candidatus Saccharibacteria bacterium
GTCGCCAGTATTTTGGGGAAGGCAATTTGGGTGGCGCGGAAGACTCCCGGAACATACACCGCTCCATCTGACCAAAGACCGCAGAGACCTGGTCGGTTGCTCAGGGCATCGGCACCCAAGCGGCACCAACTCGACCGGTTTACGGAGGCTACTCGCGTCGACCGTAATAACACCATGGTGCTCCCTGGAATTGACATTGAGGATGAGATTGCCCGAATCAACCAGGGAGAAGGTGTTTCCATCGGGAACAATCGATGGCAGATCAATGAGCGTGTGTATGTTGACAAGGGCACCGGGGCTACGTTTCCGGAGTCAGGGTCCGGCGTTATTTCACCATCACGGTGAGACCTGATCGCCTTGCAACATCTCATCCGGTCAGGCGGAGATATCGCCGACCTCTTTCACCGAACGATTCGGGACCCAAACTTTGATGATACGATACGGGCACGTGCCAAGGACCTCTACGACATCTGGAGAGAGGCCCGGGAGAAACGGACATGATGCTCATTGGCGATATCTGGCTCGAACACGATGTTGATGACGGTCGTATCTCTGCAGCCGTTGCGGCGGCCTTCGGAGTTGGCCAGGTGTCAGTCTGGCCGCAGAACGCCGTGGCGAGCCTTGGGGCTGATGTGATTGTGCAGCGTGAGCGCGAGCAGGGAGACTTCCCGTGCCATCTAGCCCTCACTGCGACGGCCACATCCGATATCGAGACCATGCCAGATGACCGGTTCAGGACCGCAATCGAGACGATGGCCCGGCTTCTCGGGCAAAGTGTTTTTACGCAACTCGGCGAGCAGTATCCTGGTGATTTTTTTCTCGTGGTGCCGAGTGGCGAGAGCATGGTCGTTGGCCTTGATGAGGATGCAGGCGACGAGGGGCGGATCGAACTCACCCCGGAGAGTCGCCGTCGGTGGGAGGCTCTTGCAGCCGTGACTGCGGCCGACTGACGCTGACTCTACGGACAACTGTGAGGCCCTGGTGAAAGCCAGGGTCTCATGGTGTTTCACGGCTGGTGCCACCGGGCGAGGATGACCGTTCCATCA
>CAZWBG010000015.1:0-1036 GCA_964632215.1 uncultured Candidatus Saccharibacteria bacterium
CGGTGACGCTGACGGCGACTACACGCCAGTCACCTGCGGCGACCAGGCTGGCTGGGTTGCCACCCAACTGCTGCAAACTGATCGGGAACCGTAGTTGCAGTTTCGTAAAGGTAGTACAGCGAATAGGTGGGGAAACTAGAATCCCCACCTATTCGCTGTACTTGGAATTGCCACTCGGCATCTGTCAAATCGCAGACCTAATTCCCAGGACCTACGAACAATAGTGCCCCGTACCATCGCTCGGATGGCAGCAAATCCACGTATCGTCCGTCTGAGAGGCCATCTTGCAATTGTTGCAGGGACTTTTGCACGTTTGGCTATCGTTTTGACCAAGGCATGGCTTACCGCAATAACTGGCAGCCGCCTGAGCTAACGGCACCGAAACCGACACGATGGCGGGAATTGAGACAATCGCTGCCTTCTTCAGGAAGCGTCGGCGTCCTGCACTTTGCAGCCCTTCCACGCCGTTGACCAGCAGGTTCGAGATAGTCAACTGCTGTAGGGCCTGCTCGACCGCGATAGCATTCAAGGCAGTCTCAACAGCAATCTCGGCCACGGACTTCGAGCCGTCAGCGGCACGCCAGACTGCTGCGGCGGCGGCGTTCAACGTATGTAGCTCATTCGCCTCGGCGTCATAAATCAGCACGTCCGAGTCAGTCTCGGTCGTGATCAGTCCCTCGACTCGCGCACACGGCAAGAAGTCGGCACCAGACATGAGAGGTCTCCATTCGCGAAGAACCAACAGATACATCGTGGACAAGGGACCCCAGAACGATGCAGTCTAGACCCTTCACGCCAACTTTGCGAATGCGTCTCATTCGCACCACGTCATCCCTGCTCTTCGGCACGCCAAAAGGACCACCCTCATTCCCTGAGAGTGGTCCCGATAGCCGGTAAATGACTGGCGAAGCTCAGGAAACCGGAGTTGCCTGATCCTCCGGTTGCGGAAAGAAGTCGGCATACGACGCCACCGGCGTGCCCGGTGCCGACACCGCCACCTTTTCACCGGTCAACTGCCCAGGACCGATTTCCTGGC